>NZ_FMUZ01000021.1:0-106950 GCF_900101575.1 Pseudomonas sp. NFACC37-1
ATCGACATAGTCGTTCTTGTTGCTTTTGACGTAAGGACGTACATGTTGGGCTGCTATGAGTTTGGGTTGATGGCCACAACTGACTGCGAATCGGCCCATGAAATGCGCACCGCCGCAGGCTTCCATAGCCAGGGTGCAAGCGGGCAGTTGAGCAATGAAGGCAAAAACCTGAGCGCGTGAAACCTTGGCACGGAACAGGTGGCGCCCGCGGTTATCTTGACCGTAGAAGTGGAAGCAGTTTTTGCCTAGATCCAAGCTGGTAATAGCAAGATTGTCAGTATTCATGGCGGCGGTCTCCGGTAGATCCCCCAGTGAAAGCTTAGCTTTCACTGGGGGAGGTCTGAGAGGACCATTTCATTAGGGGATCTTTGTCGAACACCAGAATCATGTTCGCTGAAGATCAAATGTGGGAGCGAGCTTGCTCGCGATAGCGTCAGATCAGGCGCCGCTTAAACCAGGGTCATCAAGGCTTCGCGACTGAACGGCAAGATATCCTGCTCCCGCCCTTCACGGACTTTTTGCGCCCAGTCCGGATCCACCAGCAGCGCACGCCCCACCGCCACCAAGTCGAACTCATCGTTGTTCAAGCGCTCCAGCAGCTTTTCCAGGCTGGCCGGTTGCGCGACTTTGTCGGTGTTGACCATGAACTGCAGGAACTCGCCATCCAGGCCGACGCTGCCGACGGTGATGGTGGGCTTGCCGGTGAGCTTGCGGGTCCAGCCGGCCAGGTTCAGCTCGGAACCTTCGAACTCCGGCTCCCAGAAGCGCCGTGTCGAACAGTGGAAAATGTCCACGCCCGCCTCGGACAACGGCTTGAGGAATTCGCCCAAGGCTTCGGGGGTCTGCACCAGGCGCGCGGTGTAATCCTGCTGCTTCCATTGGGAGAAGCGGAAAATGATCGGGAAGCCCTCGCCCACTGCCGCCCGCACGGCACGGATCAATTCGATCGCGAAGCGCGAGCGGTTGGCCAGGCTGCCGCCATAACCGTCAGTGCGCTGGTTGCTGCCTTCCCAGAAGAACTGGTCCACCAGATAGCCGTGGGCGCCGTGGATTTCCACCCCGTCCATGCCGATGCTCTGGGCGTCTTTCGCCGCCTGGGCAAACGCAGCGATAACCTCGTCGATATCGGCCTGCGTCATGCCGTGGACCACCACCTGGCCGTCCTTGAGTTTTTCGCTCGGACCATAGCCGGGCACGCTGGCATCCGGTTCGGTGCCGATGCGGCGCACACTGCCTACATGCCACAACTGTGGAACGATCTTGCCGCCTTCGGCATGCACCGCATCGACCACCTGCTTCCAACCGGCCAGCGCGGCGTCGCCGTAGAAATGCGGCACATTCGGATAACCGTTGGACGCCTTGTGCCCGACCGTCGTGCCCTCGGTGATGATCAGGCCGACCCCGGCCGCCGCGCGGCGACGGTAGTACTCGACCACCTTGGCATTCGGCACGCCGCCCGGTGAAAAGGAACGGGTCATCGGGGCCATCACCACCCGGGTTGGCAACTCGAACGCACCGAGGTGGAAGGGTTTGAACAGGGCTTTTGCAGGCATGGGGCACTCCACGGGACGAAGTCACAGGTCGGATATGACGACGATAATATGGAGCATAGGGAGTGCTGGGTAGCACTATTGATTTGAATGATTAAGGATCAGAAGGCGCAGACGGATCGCGATTGGGTGGACCGAACCGAATGCACAGCCGGGTGCAGAACCTGTGGCGAGGGGATTTATCCCCGCTGGGCTGCACAGCAGCCCTAAAATCTGATATCTCGGTGTGTCAGCCTAGACAAGTCGCTTGCTCTTGGGGCTGCTTCGCAGCCCAGCGGGGATAAATCCCCTCGCCACAGGGTGCCGTGCCTGGCTTTCAGCCCAGTGCTTTTTCGATCGCCTGAATCACCGTGGGATCATCCGGCGCCGTACGCGGCGAAAAGCGCGCCAGCACCCGGCCGTCCTTGCCGAGCAGGAATTTTTCGAAGTTCCAGGTAATGTCCCCGGGAAACTCGGCCCCCTCGCCCGCCAGCAGGCGATACAACTGATGACGATCATGACCGTTCACGTCCAGCTTGCTGGACAGCGGGAACGTCACGCCGTAGTTGAGGCTGCAGAATTCCTGGATCTCCTGCTCGGTCCCCGGCTCTTGCCCGGCGAACTGATTGCAGGGCAGGCCCAGCACGCTGAACCCCTTGTCCTTGTATTGCTGATAGAGATTTTCCAGCGCCGCGTACTGAGGCGTCAGGCCACATTTGGAGGCGACGTTGACCACCAGCACGACTTGCCCCTTGAACGGCGCCAGAGCAAGCTCCTGACCATCCAGGGCTTTGAGTTTAAGGTCGTGGAAAGCACTCATGACGAACTCCAGGTTTGCAGATCTTTTCGAAACAGCCATGGGTGATGCTAACAGCAAGCGACTAAAAAGGCGCCATAGGGCGCCTCTCCAGTCAACTTGAGCGTAGCGCACAAATCAATGGTGATGACCACCTTCGCCATGGACGTGACCATGGGCGATCTCTTCCTGGCTGGCATCACGGATGTCGACGATCTTGACCTTGAAGTTCAAGCGCTGGCCGGCCAACGGGTGGTTGCCGTCAACGGTGACGTCATCGCCTTCCAGGTCGCGGATGGTGACGATCTGCATCTGGCCATCGGGCGCCGAGGCGTGGAACTGCATGCCCACTTCCAGCTCATCCACGCCTTCGAACATGCTGCGGCTCAGGGTGCTGACCAGTTCGGCGGAGTATTCACCGTAAGCGTCTTCCGGCTCGACGGCAACGTTCAGGTCGTCACCGACCGCTTTACCTTCCAGGGCTTTTTCCAAGCCCGGGATGATGTTGCCTGCGCCATGCAGGTAGACCAGCGGAGCGCCGCCGGCAGAGCTGTCGATGACCTCACCAGCGTCGTTGGTCAGGGTATAGTCAATGGAGACAGCCTTATTGGCGGCGATCAGCATGGGGCGAGACCTTTTGCATAAGAATGAAGAACGGACAAGTCTAAACAAGGATTTGCCCGAAAGCGAACGGAACCCGGACAAACGGGCCTGCTCGAACAGACCGACGGTCACCGGTTTGCATCAGGATGAGGACGGGCACTGGGTGGCCGAGCTGTCCTGCGGCCATACCCAGCACCTGCGCCACCAACCACCCTGGCAGTCCCGGGCCTGGGTGCTGGACCCTGTGCAACGTATTGAAAAAATAGGCCAGCCCTTTGCTTGCGGCTGGTGCGCTCAAGGCCCGGTTAGCGATAACCTTGGCGACTGAATTGTGGGTAGACGGCCAGTCATAGGCCGCGCCATTGCCATGCTCCTTTAGAGAATCCGCATGCAAACTTTTTTTATCGCACCCACCGATTTTGGCGTGGGCCTGACCTCCATCAGTCTCGGGCTGGTGCGTACCCTCGAACGGGCCGGGCTGAAAGTCGGCTTTTTCAAACCCATTGCCCAGCCGCATCCCGGCGACACCGGGCCGGAGCGCTCCACCGAGCTGGTGGCCCGCACCCATGGCCTCAAGCCCCCACAGCCCCTGGGCCTGGCACACGTCGAGCGCATGCTCGGCGACGGCCAGCTCGATGAACTGCTGGAAGAAATCATCACCCTTTACCAGCAAGCGGCCATCGGCAAGGACGTGCTGGTCGTCGAAGGCATGGTCCCGACCCGCAACGCCAGCTACGCCGCCCGGGTCAACCTGCACCTGGCCAAGAGCCTCGACGCCGAGGTCATCCTGGTGTCGGCGCCGGAGAACGAAGTGCTGACCGAGCTTTCCGGGCGGGTAGAGCTACAGGCGCAGCTGTTCGGCGGGCCGAAGGACCCGAAAGTCCTCGGGGTGATCCTGAACAAGGTCCGCACCGAGGAAAGCATGGAGGCGTTTTCCGCACGGCTCAAGGAGCACTCGCCCTTGCTGCGCAGCGGTGATTTCCGCCTGCTCGGCTGCATTCCGTTTCGTCCCGAACTCAACGCCCCGCGTACCCGCGACGTGGCCGACCTGATGGGCGCCCAAGTGCTCAATGCCGGCGACTACGAAACCCGGCGCATGAGCAACATCATCATTTGCGCCCGCACCATGCGCAACACGGTGGAACTGCTCAAGCCCGGTGTGCTGGTGGTGACTCCCGGCGATCGCGACGACATTATCCTCGCCGTGAGCCTGGCCGCGATCAACGGTGTGCCACTGGCCGGCCTGCTGCTGACCAGCGATACCCTGCCCGACCCACGCATCATGGACCTGTGCCGCGGCGCCTTGCAGGCAGGGTTACCGGTGCTGTCGGTGAGCACCGGCTCCTATGACACCGCCAACCTGCTCAACGGCCTGAACAAGGAAATTCCCGTCGATGACCGCGAACGTGCGGAGATCATCACCGATTTCGTCGCCAGCCACCTGGACGCCAGATGGCTGCACCAGCGCTGCGGCACACCGCGGGAAATGCGCTTGTCACCGGCGGTGTTCCGCTATCAGTTGATCCAGCGCGCCCAAGCCGCCAACAAACGCATCGTGCTGCCCGAAGGCAGCGAACCGCTGACCGTCCAGGCCGCCGCCATTTGCCAGGCCCGGGGCATTGCCCGCTGCGTGTTGCTGGCCAAACCGGCCGACGTCGAAGCGGTGGCCCGCGCCCAAGGCATCGAGCTGCCGCCGGGGCTGGAGATTCTCGACCCGGATTCGATTCGCGAGCGTTATGTCGAACCGATGGTGAGGTTGCGCAAGAGCAAGAGCCTGAACGCGCCGATGGCCGAGCAGCAACTGGAAGACACCGTGGTCATCGGCACCATGATGCTGGCCCTGGATGAAGTGGACGGGCTGGTATCCGGGGTCATCCACTCCACCGCCAACACCATCCGTCCGGCGTTGCAGCTGATCAAGACCGCGCCGGGTTGCTCCCTGGTGTCCTCGGTGTTTTTCATGCTCTTCCCCGAAGAAGTGCTGGTCTACGGCGACTGCGTGATGAACCCGCACCCCAGCGCCGCGGAACTGGCGGAAATCGCCCTGCAAAGCGCCGATTCGGCCGCAGCGTTCGGCATCACGCCGCGGGTGGCGATGCTCAGTTATTCCAGCGGCGAGTCGGCCAGTGGTGAAGAAGTGGAAAAAGTCCGTGAAGCCACCCTGCTGGCCCACGAAGCCCAGCATGGCCTGCTGATCGACGGTCCGCTGCAATACGACGCCGCCGCCAATGAAACCGTGGCGCGGCAATTGGCGCCCAACAGCCAGGTAGCCGGCCGGGCGACGGTCTTCATCTTCCCCGACCTCAACACCGGCAACACCACCCACAAGGCCGTGCAGCGCAGCGCCGATTGCGTCAGCCTCGGGCCGATGCTGCAAGGCCTGCGCAAACCGGTGAATGACTTGCCCCGCGGTGCCCAGGTCGACGACATCGTGTACACCATCGCCCTGACCGCGATCCAAGCCGCCAACCGACCTCTGGATATTTAAATGCTGGACTTCCTGCCTCCCCCCTTGCGCGGCGTCATTGCCTCGCTGCTGTTGGCGCTGAACACCATCGCCTGCTGTACGCCGCTGTTCATCGTGGCGATTTTCAAGCTGTTGCTGCCCTTCCCCACCGCCCAGCGCTTCACCGACTGGTTGATGGGCCACATCCACGAGGCCTGGATCAGCAACAACAAGGCCTGGATGAACCTGCTGCGCCGTACCCGCTGGCACCTCAGTGGCCTGGAGGGCCTGGACTACCAGCATTCGTACCTGATCACCAGCAACCACCAGAGCTGGGTCGACATCATGGTGTTGCAGTACGTGCTGAACCGGCGCATCCGGCCGTTGAAGTTCTTTCTCAAGCAGGAACTGATCTGGGTGCCGGTGATCGGCCTGGCCTGGTGGGCCCTGGGCTTCCCGTTCATGAAGCGCTACTCCAAGGCGTACCTGGAAAAACACCCGGAAAAGAAAGGCAAGGACCTGGAAACCACTCGCAAGACTTGCGCGAAGTTTCGCAACAACCCCGTGGGCATTTTCAACTTCGTCGAAGGCACGCGTTTCACCGACGGCAAGCATGCCCAGCAACAGTCACCGTTTCGCTACCTGCTCAAGCCCAAGGCCGGTGGCATCGCGTTCGTGCTCGATGCCATGGGTGAGCAACTGGAATCGATCATCAACGTGACCATCCATTACCCGGGCGGGCGTCCGGGGTATTGGGATTTGCTCTGCGGCAACGTTGGGGAAGTGGTGGTGCATTTCCAGGAACTGAAGATTGCGCCGCAGTTCATCGGCAAGAACTACGACCAAGACGGTGTGTATCGCCTGGAGTTCCAGGGCTGGATCAACCAGCTGTGGCAGGACAAGGATGCGTTGCTTGCGCAGATGCACCGCGAGTATCCAGACCACCGTTAATCCCTGTGGGAGCGGGCTTGCCCGCGAAAGCGGTGGATCAGCTCATGGAGATGTTGGATGTTCCACCGTCTTCGCGGGCAAGCCCGCTCCCACATTTGATCGAGCGACCCTCTGGAAAAGAAAAAGCCCGCAGATGATTACTCATCTGCGGGCTTTTTACTGACAGCGGCGTTCCTTAGATTGCCCCACGCTTGCGCAGCAGATCCAGCACCTGCTTGACGCTCTCTTCCAGGGTCAGCGCCTGGGTGTCGATGACCAGGTCGGCATCCAGCGGCACGTCATACGGGAAGGACTCGCCCGGGATGTTGTCGCCGGCGGCGGCATACAGCCCCTGTGGATCACGCTGGGCACACACCGTTGGCGAGGCCTGGACGTAGACCGTCAGCAGACGCTCACGACCGATCAGGTCCTTGGCCTGTTCACGTCCTTCGGCGCTCGGCGCGACGAACGCGGCGAGGGTCAGCAGGCCGGCTTCGTTGAACTGACGAGCGACATGCGCCGCGCGGCGCCAGTTCTCGGTCCGCCCGGCACGGTCCTGGGGCAGGCCCTTGTTCAGGTCATGACGCAGGTTCTGGCCATCGAGGACAAAGACCGCACGCCCCGAATCGAACAGCTTGCGCTCGACCGCGTAGGCCAGGGTGCTTTTGCCAGCACCCGACAGGCCACTGAACAAGACCGTGGCCGGTTGCTGGCCGAAGCGCTGGGCGCGTTCTTCCACCGACACATGGGCCAGCTTGCCGTGGTGCGTACTGCTGCCGTGGGTCAGCGGCTGGGCGACGATCATACCGGCACCGACCGTACCGTTGGTCAGGCGATCGATGACGATGAATGCGCCGGTGGTGCGGTTGCTTTCGTAACCGTCCAGGGCGATCGGCGCATCCAGGGCGATCTTCACCTTGCCGATTTCGTTGAGCTGCAGCGCGCTGGCCGGACCCTCTTCAAGGGTGTTCACATCCACCTTGTTGACGATGCTGGCAATGGAGCCCGGCACGTAGCTGGTGGCGCGCTTGATGTCGTATTTCTTGCCCGGCAGCATCGGCTCTTCGGCCATCCACACCAGCATCGCTTCGAAGCTGTCGGTGACCGGCGGGACGTTGTCGGCATGCACCAGCAGGTCGCCACGGGAGATGTCGATCTCGTCTTCCATGGTCAGTGTGACCGCCTGGCCTGGACCGGCATGCTCCAGCTCGCCTTCGAAGGTGACGATGGATTTCACGCGGCTGCTCTTGCCCGACGGCAGCACCACCACTTCGTCGCCCTTGTGCACGATGCCGCTGGCAAGGGTGCCGGCGAAACCGCGGAAGTTCAGGTTCGGACGGTTGACGTACTGCACCGGGAAACGCAGGTCGGTGAAGTTGCGGTCGCCCGCCACTTCCACGGTCTCGAGGATTTCCATCAGCGACTGGCCGGTGTACCACGGCGAACGCTCGGACTTGTTCACCACGTTGTCGCCCTTGAGGGCGGACATCGGCACGAAGTGCATGCTGGTGGGCTTCATCTTCAAGCCTTCGGCGAACTTCAGGTAGTCGGCCTTGATCGACTCGAACACGCCCTGATCGAAGTCCTTGAGGTCCATTTTGTTGATGGCCACGACGATGTGCTTGATGCCCAGCAACGAAGCGATGAAGCTGTGGCGACGGGTCTGGGTCTGCACGCCGTAGCGGGCATCCACCAGGATGATCGCCAGGTCACAGGTGGAGGCACCGGTGGCCATGTTGCGGGTGTACTGCTCATGGCCGGGGGTATCGGCGATGATGAACTTGCGCTTGGCGGTGGAGAAATAGCGGTAGGCGACATCGATGGTGATGCCTTGCTCGCGCTCGGCCTGCAGGCCGTCGACCAGCAGCGCCAGGTCGATATCGTCCCCGGTGGTGCCGACTTTCTTCGAATCGCGGGTGATGGCTTCCAGGTGATCTTCGTAGATCATCTTGGAGTCGTGCAGCAGGCGCCCGATCAGGGTGCTCTTGCCGTCGTCGACGTTACCGCAGGTCAAAAAGCGCAGCAGCTCTTTACGTTCGTGCTGGCCCAGGTAGGCGAGGATGTCCTCGCTGATCAAATCAGATTGGTGGCTCATTGTGTTCAAGCTCCGAGCTGTAAGCTTCAAGCGGCAAGCTTGTCGGCGTACAGCTAGTCAGAAATTTTGTTTATCAAGCCGCAGAGCATTTTTGATAGCTCGCGAGTTTCTGCAATCCAGTTATCAGCCAGCGGGTGGGCGATGTAAGCAATGTCGCTGCCGATGAGAATCTGTGTTCGTAACTCTCCACAAGAGGCCTTCGCGATCCAAAGAAAACGTACCTTTTCTTTGGCGCTGCGCCGCTCCATTCCCTCAGCAATATTGGAAGGCACCGAAAGTGCTGAGCGGGTGATTTGGTCTTTAAAACCAAGATCCCTGCATTGAGCAAACTCTCGGTAGATTCCCACCGCCAGACACTTGCTTCTCTGCCAAACAACCAACTTCTCGAAATCCATTACGAGTCACTCAATCGCGGCTCGCAACAACCGGCTGCAAGCACCAAGCTACAAATTACGCATACAGCCTTTAACTTGCAGCTTGCCGCTTGTAACTCGAAGCTTAAAAGTACCCTTGACGTTTTTTATCTTCCATCGAGCCTGCGCCATCGTGGTCGATGACCCGGCCCTGGCGCTCGGAAGTTCGCGTCAGGAGCATTTCCTGAATGATGTCCGTCAGGCTCTCGGCCTCGGACTCCACCGCACCCGTCAACGGGTAGCAGCCAAGGGTACGGAAACGCACTTTCTTCTTGACGATACGGGCTTTGTCTTCGTCGGACAGGTGCTCGAGGATGCGCTCGTCGTCGATCATGATCAGCGTGCCGTTCTTCTCGATCACTTCACGCTCGGCGGCGAAGTACAGCGGCACGATCGGGATACCTTCGAGGTAGATGTACTGCCAGATGTCCAGCTCGGTCCAGTTCGACAGCGGGAATACGCGGATCGACTCGCCTTTGTTGACCTTGCCGTTGTAGACGTTCCACAGTTCCGGCCGCTGGTTCTTCGGGTCCCAACGGTGCTTGCTGTCACGGAACGAGTACACGCGCTCCTTGGCGCGGGATTTCTCTTCATCGCGACGGGCACCGCCGAACGCGGCGTCGAAACCATATTTGTCCAAGGCCTGCTTGAGGCCTTCGGTCTTCATGATGTCGGTGTGCTTGGCACTGCCGTGGGTGAACGGGTTGATGCCCTGCGCCACGCCGTCCGGGTTCACATGAGTGATCAGGTCCAGGCCCAGTTCCTCGACCATGCGGTCGCGGAACTTGTACATTTCCTGGAATTTCCAGCGGGTGTCGACGTGCATCACCGGAAACGGCAGCTTGCCGGGGAAGAACGCCTTGCGTGCCAGGTGCAGCATCACGGCGGAGTCTTTACCGATGGAGTACAGCATCACCGGGTTATCGAACTCGGCGGCCACCTCGCGGATGATGTGGATGCTTTCCGCCTCCAGCTGTTTCAGATGCGTCAGTTTGTCGACCATGGCTACTCACGAAAACTTTCTTATGAACGGCCAGCGGGCCGTGTTCGAGCGGGGAATCCTAGCACAGCGACCTCTTCTAATCAGGGCGCCAACTAGATCGAAACAGCATATGGATATGCCTGGTGGTTCGGGTATTGCACTGACCTTTGTGGGAGCGGGCTTGCTCGCGAATGCGGTGGTTCAGTTGCATAACTGTTGACTGACCCACCGCATTCGCGAGCAAGCCCGCTCCCACAGGTCCGGTTACAGTCAGATGGGATTCGGGCAATCGATGAAGATGTGCTCCAGGGCAAACCGTCGCGCCAGGTAGTCACCCAGTGCCTGGACGCCGTAGCGTTCGGTCGCATGATGCCCGGCGGCGATGAAGCTGATGCCGTTTTCCCGCGCACTGTGGAATGTCTGCTCCGACGCCTCGCCGCTGAGGTACAGGTCGACCCCGGCCAGCACCGCCTGATCGATATAACCTTGGCCGCCACCGGTGCACCAGCCGACCCGGCGGATCATCTGCCCACCCTCGATCAGCAAGGGCTCGCGCCCCAGGGTTTCCTGGACCTTGCGCGCGAAATCCCGCGCCGTCATCGGTTCGGACAGGGAACCGACCAGACCGACAACCTTGGGATTGTCCGGATCCAGGGGGCCCTCGACGGTGATGTCCAACTGGCGGGCCAATTGCACGTTGTTGCCCACCTCGGGGTGCAGGTCCAGGGGCAAGTGATAGGCCAACAGGCTGATGTCATGCTTGAGCAACGTCTTGAGGCGACGCTGTTTCATGCCGGTGATGCAAGGGTTCTCGCCCTTCCAGAAATAACCGTGATGCACCAGCACCAGGTCGGCCTCGGCCTCGACGGCGGCATCGAGCAGCGCCTGGCTGGCGGTGACACCGCTGACGATGCGCATCACCTGGGGCGCGCCTTCGACCTGCAGGCCATTGGGGCAATAATCGGCAATCCGGCTGCTGGCCAGGTAACGGTCCGCTTCTTCAACCAGGGTGTTCAGGGCTACGGCCATAAAAGACTCCTAAATATCCCGTTCAGAGGCGCGCGCGGCCTCGTATAATGCGCGACATTATGGGCGGTCTCATACCGCCTGCAACCTTTGTAGGACGTGCTTAATGCTCAAGGCGCTGCGTTTTTCCGGCTGGCCGCTGTTGGCCGGCGTGCTTGTCGCTCTACTGATTATCCAGCGCTACCCGGAATGGGTCGGCCTGCCGAGCCTCGACGTCAACCTGCAGCAGGCACCGCAAACCAAGGCGGTGCAACAGGGGCCGGTGTCCTATGCCGACGCCGTGACCACCGCCGCGCCGGCCGTGGTGAACCTGTACACCACCAAGGTCATCAACAAACCCAGCCATCCGCTGTTCGAAGACCCTCAATTCCGGCGCTTCTTCGGCGACAACTCGCCCAAGCAGAAACGCATGGAGTCGAGCCTGGGCTCGGGCGTGATCATGAGCCCGGAAGGCTACATCCTGACCAACAACCACGTCACCAGCGGTGCCGACCAGATTGTGGTGGCCCTCAAGGACGGCCGTGAAACCCTGGCCCGGGTGATCGGCAGCGACCCGGAAACCGACCTCGCGGTGCTGAAGATCGACCTCAAGAACCTGCCGGCCATCACCATCGGCCGCTCCGACAGCATCCGCATCGGTGACGTCGCCCTGGCCATCGGCAACCCGTTCGGCGTCGGCCAGACCGTGACCATGGGCATCATCAGCGCCACCGGGCGCAATCAGTTGGGCCTGAACAACTACGAGGACTTCATCCAGACCGACGCCGCGATCAACCCCGGCAACTCCGGCGGCGCGCTGGTGGATGCCAACGGCAACCTCACCGGGATCAACACGGCGATCTTTTCCAAGTCCGGCGGCAGCCAGGGCATCGGTTTCGCCATTCCGGTGAAGCTGGCGATGGAGGTGATGAAGTCGATCATCGAACACGGCCAGGTGATCCGTGGCTGGCTGGGCATTGAAGTCCAGCCGCTGACCCAGGAACTGGCGGAGTCCTTCGGCTTGTCCGGGCGGCCCGGTATCGTGGTGGCGGGAATTTTCCGCGACGGTCCGGCGCAGAAGGCCGGCCTGCAACTGGGCGATGTGATCCTGAGCATCGATGGCGAACCGGCCGGCGATGGCCGCCGCTCGATGAACCAGGTGGCGCGGATCAAGCCCACCGACAAGGTGACGATCCAGGTCATGCGCAACGGCAAGGAGCTCAAGCTCACCGCCGAAATCGGCCTGCGCCCACCGCCGGCACCGGTGGTGCTCAAGGAAGAGCAGTAGCCGCGGAACACATCCTGGGGGCCTGAAAAAAACTTGTGGCGAGGGGATTTATCCCCGCTGGGTTGCGCAGCAACCCCAAAATCAGACACCGCGGTCCATCAGACGAACCGCACCAACGGTCTACGGCTGCTGCGCAGCCGAACGGGGATAAATCCCCTCGCCACAAAGATGCCTACCTGCACCTCCAATGTGGTCCCCCTGGCAAACCTATCCAGATTCCAATTGAAATTACAGATAGCATAAATTCTCATTAGTAGTGTTATATTGTTTCAATACTAAAAATTGGAACAACATAACATGCCACCCTTAAAACGGATTTCGGCTGTCAGCCTCGCCTTGGGCCTGCTCGGCGATCCGGCCTACGCCGAAGAAATCCAACCGCTGGAACTGGACGCCATCACCGTGACGTCCGACTACGAATCCCCCACCGGCCCTGTGACGGGTTACCGCGCCACCCGCTCGGCCAGCGCCACCAAAACCGACACCGCCCTGCGCGACATCCCGCAATCGATCAGCGTGATTCCCGCCAGCGTGCTCAAGGACCTGGGCAGCACCAGCGTCGAGCGAGCCTTGGAATATGCTGGCGGTGTGTCGAAGCAGAACAACTTCGGCGGCCTGACGCTCTACGAATACAGCGTGCGCGGCTTCACCACTTCGGAGTTCTACAAGGACGGCTTCAGCGCCAACCGCGGTTATCCGAGCACGCCGGACGCCGCGAACATCGAACGCATCGAAGTGCTCAAGGGCCCGGCCGCCAGCCTGTATGGCCGGGGCGATCCCGGCGGTACGGTGAACATTGTCACCAAGAAACCCCAGCCCGAAGCCTTCACCACCTTGCAAACCAGCGCTGGCAGTTGGGATCGCTACCGCACTGCGCTGGACGTCAACACGCCACTGGACACCGAAGGCAACCTGCTGTCGCGGGTCAACCTGGCGGTCGAGGACAACAATAGCTTTCGCGACCATGTCGGCAGCAAACGTGTTTTCGTTGCGCCTTCCATCAGTTGGCAACTGAACCCCGATACGCGGTTGCTAGTGGAAAGCGAAATCGTGCGCCACAGCTCGACGTTCGACCGCGGCATCGTCGCTCCGAACAATCGCTGGAGCGGCGTTTCCCGCTCGACGTTCCTGGGCGAGCCCAACGACGGCGACATCGACAATCACAACAACATGCTCCAGGCCGCCCTCGAGCATCAGCTCAACGACACCTGGCAATTGCGCCTGGCCAGCCACTACAAGCAAGGTGAGCTCTGGGGCTTCGCCTCTGAAGCGCGCCCGCTGAACGCCGATGGCCACACGGTGAACCGCCGCTATCGCGAGCGCGACAACAATTGGCACGACAGCATCACCCAACTGGAATTGCGCGGCCTGTTCGACCTCGGCCCGTGGCAGCACGAACTGCTGATCGGCAGCGAATACGAGGACTACCGCAAGAACGAGCGCGTGACCACCATCGGTGGCAGCCCCTACCCCATCGACCTCTATCAACCGATCTACGGCCAGCCGAAACCCAATGGTGCCCGGACCGGCACAGACTTCTTCGAACATGTGCAAAGCCGGGCGCTGAACCTGCAGGACCAGATCATCTTCACTGACAAGCTGCGGGGCATGCTCGGCGTGCGGTATGAGCATTTCGAGCAGAGCATCGACGACCACACCCGCGGTAAAACCAGCCGCCAGCGCCACGACACCCTGACGCAACGAGCCGGCCTGCTGTATCAACTGACACCCGAAGTCGGGCTGTTCGCCAACGCCTCCACCTCGTTCAAGCCCAACAACGGCCTGGATGCCAGTGGCAAGACTTTCGATCCCGAGGAAGGCGTCGGCTATGAAGTGGGGATCAAGAGCGAGTGGTTCGACGATCGCCTGAGCACTACCCTGGCGGCCTTCCATATAGAGAAGGAAAACGTCCTGAGCCCGGTCGCCGGGACCGACTTCAGCCGCGCCATCGGCAAGGCCCGCAGCCAGGGCATCGACCTGCAAGTGACTGGGCAGGTGACCGACGCCGTGCGCGTGATCGGCGCCTATGCCTACATCGACGCCGAAGTGACCAAGGGTGACCCGGGAAACCCCACTGGCAGCCGGATCCTCGGCGTCGCCAAACACAGCGGCAGCGTGCTGGGGGTCTACGAATTCCAGGATGGGCACCTGCGCGGCTCGGATGTTGGCGCGGCGTTCACTTACGTCGGCGATCGCTCGGGCGAAGCCGGCAAGGATTTCGAACTGCCGGCCTACCACACCGTGGACCTGCTGGCCCATTACAAGGCCAGCGATGACGTCACCGTGGGCCTGAACCTGAATAACGTCTTCGACGAAAAATACTACGAACGCTCCTACAGCAACTACTGGGTCACCCCCGGCGATCCGCGCAACTTCACTGTCAGCCTCACCCTCGATCTATAAGGAAGTCAGCATGAAATACCCCAAGACCTTCGCCCTGCTTGGCCTGCTCCTGGCCGCGCAGGCCTCGGCCCATGGCCTGTGGACCGAACAGCGTCGCGGCAACGTCGAAGTGATCTACGGCCACGGCGCCGAAGACAACCCCTTCAAGGCGCAGAAAATCAGCGGTGCCTGGGCCTATGACCTGGGCGGCAAGATGATCCCCGTCACCGTAGAGCGCCTGCCGGACCACGCCCGCCTGCAACCGCTCAAGCCGCCAGCGGTGCTGGCCGTGGCGCTGGACAACGGCATGTGGTCCCAGACGGCCGACAAGAAGTGGATCAACGAAGGCCGCAGCAAAGTGCCCGGGGCGATCGAATCGACCCATACGTTCAAATACAGCCTGGCGATCTATGAGCCGGGGGCGAAACTGCCGGCGCTTGCACCGATCAAGTTCGTGATCCTGCCGGAAGTCGACCCGCTGACCGTAGGCCCGGGCCAGTCACTGCCGGTACGGGTGCTGCTGGATGGCAAACCGGCCGCTGGAGTGAAACTGGTGGGCGACTACCGCAGCGCGCCGAACACCGTATCGACCGAAACCGACGCAGAAGGCCGGGCCAAGGTGCTGGTGCGCAACGAAGGCCTGAATGTGATCGCGGCGCAGATGGAAATTGCGCTCAAGGACAACAAGGACGTGGCCACCCGCGGCGTGTTCACCTCGCTGACCTTCCTGGGCGAACCGCACCACGAGTAGGTTGACTGACACGCCCCCATCGCGAGCAAGCTCGCTCCCACAGGGGTTAGGCGGTGAACACATTTTTTGTGAACACCCCAGTAACCCACTGTGGGAGCGAGCTTGCTCGCGATGAGGCCAATAAAAGCGCCGCAAAACTCAAGCCGGGGTCAAGCACTCCGGCCCATTGAGCTTCGGATCATTGACCATATTGGCCAATACCCGCTCGCGCAGTGGCGCCGGCTCGCTTGCCAGCAACCCTTGCAAGGCATGCAGCGGCGTCTGAGGGTCGAGCCACAGGCGCTGGCCTTCTTCGTCCAGGATCAACGGCCGGCGCTGCCCCGCCGCCGGCTGAGTGATGACCGCCGTGCTCAGCCACACCTGCTCCTGCACCGGATACGCTTCCCAGATCGCGGCAAAAGACAGCGACGAGCCCTCCCCCGGCGTCAGCCAGTACGGACGCTTGCGCGTGCCGCCGCGCCACTCATAAAAGCCGTTGGCCGGCAGCAGGCAGCGGCGCAGGCGCAAGGCCTCGCGAAACATCGGCTGCTCGGCCACGGTTTCGGCCCGGGCATGGGCCGGGGTGCGGGACAGGTCGGTCAACCACGGCGGCGTCAGGCCCCAGCGCGCCCGAGCCAGCTCGCGCTGGCCCTCGGCGCCGGCCCGCAGTATCAGCACCGAATCGTTGGGCGAAATATTCCACTGGGCCTTCTGATCGGCGGGAAAACCGGGCAGGGCCGCAAAGGCGGGGTTCCAGCGAAACAGGGCATAACGTCCACACATGGGGCAACACGACTCTTGATCGAACGAACGACCGCCAGCCTAACAGACCAGCGTGCCGGGGTAGCTGTCCGGTTCATCGCCGGGCAGCGGCAGCGCGGCATTGTACGCGGCGATCAACTCACGGGCGTATTGCGCCTGCTCGTCCTCCACCGCCAGCCCCAGCAGGCCCTGAATGGGCAACTCCCCCGCGCCGCCCAGCAAATCACGCCCCACCAGATGCGCCGTGATGCCTTCGCTCGCAAGCATCCCTTGCAACAACTCGCCTTCCATCAGGTTTTCCAGCTCGTAGATTCGCTGCATGGGCGCCCCATCATTCGTTTTCGCTGAAGACTTCGAGATGCCATTCCTCGCCATGGACCTGCAGCACAAAGGTGATCGGTCGACAGCACACCTGACAGTCCTCGATGTAGGTCTGGTCGCCGCCGGACAAGTCCACGGTTGTCTCCACATCCTCCCCACAATAGGGACAATCATAATGAGCCTGCTCCAGCATCGCGGTCTCCCAAGTGACTTGTGCGTATAATCGCCGGTCTATTTGCAGGGCTATTTTCGTCTGGCTTATCTTCCAGGCCGTGCCCCGTCGTTTTTTCGATCGAACCTTTACTTACCCTAGCCGTTTCCAACAAGAGAGCATGATGGGCGAATTCGATGCCATCCGACCTTACGACGACAGCGAAGTCCCAGCGGTGCTGGCACGGCTGCTCGGCGACAAGGCGTTTCTAGATATCCTCACCCACTTCCGCTTCCCACGCCTGGCCGGCGCGTTCGGCTGGATGCTCAAACCCCTTATAGCGCAAAGATTGCGCCGTGAGTTCGCCGGTGTGACGTCGGTCGCCACTTTGCAGGACAAGGTAGAGTTCTACGTCGACCACACCATCGAGCGCGCCACCGATGGCGTGACCTACACCGGCGTGGAGCAATTCAAGTCCGGCAGCGCCTACCTGTTCATCGCCAACCACCGCGATATCGTGATGGACCCGGCCTTCGTCAACTACGCCGTGTACCACGCCGGCCTGCCGACGCCGCGCATCGCCATTGGCGACAACCTGCTGCAAAAGCCTTTTGTCAGCGACCTGATGCGCCTGAACAAGAGCTTCATCGTGCACCGCTCAATCACCGGACGGCGGGAAAAAATGGCGGCGTACCAGTTGCTGTCGGCGTACATCAACCATTCGATCCGCAACGACTGCGCCTCGATCTGGATCGCCCAGGCCGAAGGGCGGGCCAAGGACGGTGACGACCGGACCGAATCGGCGATCCTCAAGATGTTCCACATGAGCCGCAAGGACGAACCGTTCGGCGAGGTGATCCAGTCGCTGAACCTCACGCCGGTGTCGATCAGCTACGAATACGACCCGTGCGACCAGGCCAAGGCCCGCGAGCTGTATATCCGCGCCACCACCGGCACCTACACCAAGGCACCGGGCGAGGACGATGTGAGCATCGCCAAGGGCATCACTGGCTACAAGGGCCGGGTCCACGTGAACTTCGCCGCGCCCATCACCGAGCTGTTCGAGGACACCAAGCAATTGGCCCTGGAAATGGACCGGCAGATTCTCGGCGGCTACCGCCTGTTCCCGGTGCATTACCTGGCTTACGCCCAATGGGCCGGCGCCGACCCGCAGTTGCAGGTGCCGACGGCGGCCGAAGTGTTTGGTGCCGACGAGCTGGCCAAGGCCCAGGAAGAATGGCAGCGCCGGCTGGACGCTTGCCCGCCGGAACACCGGCCGTTCCTGGTGCTGCAATATGCGACGCCGGTGCGTAATCAGTACCGGGTCAAGGCCGGGTTGGCGCTTTAAGCGATAGGTCTGAGGACACGGGTTCCCTGTGGCAAGGGAGCTTGCTGTGGCGAGGGGATTTATCCCCGCTGGGCTGCGCAGCAGCCCCAAACCCTGACAGCTCGGTAAGTCTGGTCGATCACATCAACCTGATCAGGGCTGCTACGCAGCCCAACGGGGATAAATCCCCTCGCCACAGGCCACCATGCCCCGATCAAAACGGTTATCTCATCAGAACTGCGTACTGATCCACGACACCAGCAACGCCAGCGCCAGGCAGCCAAAGCCGAACCGATAGAAGAACCGGTTCATGCGCTGGGTGGCCAGGTCCAGCAGTGCTTCGAAGCGCTCCTCGCCATTGCCATTGCGTGCTTGCAGGCAGGCGCGCGCCCGCTGTTCACGGCGACGCGTCGCGTGCAATACCCAGCCGCCCGGGCAGGCAAACAGCAACGCGAGCAGGTTGATCAGTTTGGCGGGGTGGGCGGCGAACAACGAAAACAGATGCAGCGACATCACGAACCTCAAGCGAAAAACGGACAGGACAGATACGCCCATGACCTACGAACAGGGCGCGGATTCTACCGAAAGCCTGCCGCCCTGCACCGTTTTTTCCGACCAGTAACGACCTTCTTCGGCGCCTTCGGATGTTGGCGTAGTGACTTTGTGGCGAGGGGATTTATCCCCGCTGGGCTGCGAAGCAGCCCCGAGCTTTCTGCAGGAGAAAGGCCTCAATCCATCGTAATTCTTTACGTCACGGTTTCGTCATCTGAATAGGCCACTCTGTCGCCCTTCAAACCCGCACGGAACCCGTCATGCTGCACGCCGAAAACCAGGATCGCCTCTATCTCATCAGCCCAAGCGAGGAACAACAGAACCTCGTCGACAGCCTGTCCTTCAATGTGCAGGACCGTCATTGGCTGGTGTACTGCGCCCTCGGCGGCCATCAACATGCCGACCTGCCTGAGACAGACCTGCTGACCGGGATCAGCGTGCTGGAATTCTATTCCCAGGCCGCCTGAAAAAACTGTGGGAGCGAGCTTGCTCGCGATGGCGGTGGATCAGCCAACATCGAAATGGCTGACACTCAGCTATCGCGAGCAAGCTCGCTCCCACGGGGTTGCAGACTTGGTGCTTACTCAGCCAACACCTGGCCAATGGTCGGGTCCTTGAACAGCCGGGTCAGGGCATCGCTCAACACGTCGCTGACCAGCTTGGTGTTGGTGTCCTGGTTGGGCGCCATGCCGAAGCGCTGGTCCAGGGACGCCCCGTAACGACCGCTGTAGCGGCGGTTGGCGTTCTGCACGTCGGAGCGGAAGGTCGCGCCGATGGTAGCTTCGGTCACGTACATGCCTTCCTTGGGCGACTGATACTTGAGCTCAGCCAGGGTCACGGTCAGTTGCGGTGCATTCAAGGCATTGGCGGTCGGCGTGAAGCCCAGCAAACGCACCGCGGCTTCAGCCTGGGCCTGCAGCTTGGGCAGGATCTGCGCCCCCTGCACCGTGATCACGCTGGTTTCCGGGTACAGCCCGCCACGGGTGCCGAGCGTCGGCGACGGACGACCGTCCACGACCCGCACCACCACCGGCTGGCCACGCCCCACAGGCGCCAGTTGGGCATTGAGCTTGGGCTCCGGGTTAAGTTGTTGCGGGCTGTGGGCGCAGCCGACGAGGGTCAGACTGGTCACAGCGATCAAACCGAACAACAGGCGTTGCAACATGCTCTTCTCTCCAGAATCGGGCACAAACAGGCCGGCAGTATAGCGGTGCGCCATCGCCGTGAACTAGCGTCACACGATGAATACTGAAATGTCTGACACGGGCCGTGATTGCCGGTTCCTGTCACCCCATTGTCACGGTCCGTACACCGGCATGTCATGGCTCGCTGTCAGGCTTGCTCCAAGCTCCCTGACCCGGTATCCGCCCATGCGCTTCCTCATTTCCCTGTTCACCCCGCGTCCCCATCACCGTAGCTTCGCCCTGCTCGATCGCAACGGCCGTTGCCAGGCCTTCAAGCAGTGCAGCCTGCAACCCATGGGCGAGGGCTGGGTGGAAATCGACGAAATCCGCCTCAACTGGTTGCACCAGCCATTGCCCGCCAGCGCCCGCGTGCAACCGCTTCGTGCCCGCGCACGCAACCGGCAACTGTTGACCATCTGACCGGACGGCTAATAAAAGTCATTAAACACGACCATTTCCCTGCGTTTCTTCGATACAATCTCCCCCCGATTATAAGGACGTCTCCTGATCGGGCCTCGCAACACCGCTGATACCCTGGTATTGGCACCCCGCACCGCCCACAGAGAGCCGCCCACACAGATCGAGTGAAGCTGGCGCGCTTGCTGTTCTCCAGGCAAATCACCACTTTTCGCGAATCTGCAGAGCTGTCATTACGCTCGGTCACTGAGCTGTCTGCCTGTTTTGCCTGTCATGTACTGCATGGGGGCAACCAAACCGGGCACGGTGCCAGGCTGGGACAGCCCTTTTTTGAGGTTCACGTCTTCAAAAGAGCGTGAAAAAACGGGTTTTCACAACTTCACGAGAGTGTGGCGAGCAAATGAAGAGTTTTGCGTCTGAACAAGCACCATTAGCGTCTGAAACAGCCCAACGACACAGGACCGGATATCGCTCAAGAACCGGCGCCTGAAGCCTGTCCGCTACGGATTTGGTTGCACGAACGGATGTCTCGGCCATAAGTCGAATTGCCTGCCCGGCGCTTAAATGAGTTCATGTGACTCTTGAGGCCAGGCTGCATGCATCCGCAGTAGGTGCGAAAAATTGCGAAGATTCGGACATGGCGATCCTGGCCATGGATAACTGGGGCGCAACTGACCTGCCCCGCCACTCCTGGCCGCTATGCCGACAATTTGGTGCTGCAGATTTTGGAGACGCGTTAAATGGCGCATAACGAAGCAGTCGATGTAGTTCTGGTAGGGGCCGGCATCATGAGTGCCACCCTGGCCGTGCTGCTCAAGGAGCTCGACCCCGCGGTCTCGCTGGAAGTCGTCGAGCTGATGGACTCCGGTGCCGCGGAGAGTTCCAACCCGTGGAACAACGCCGGTACCGGCCACGCCGGGCTGTGTGAGCTCAACTACACACCCCAGGCGGCCGACGGCACGGTCGACATCAAGAAAGCCGTGCACATCAACACCCAGTTCGAAGTGTCGAAGCAGTTCTGGACGTACCTGACCCGCAAAGGCACGTTCGGCTCCTCCAAGTCCTTCATCGCCCCGGTGCCACACCTGAGTTTCGTACAGGGTGAGAAAGGCGTGGCGTTCCTGAAGAAGCGCTTCGAGCTGATGCGTCAGCATCACGCCTTCGCCGACATGGAATACACCGAAGACAAAGGCCAGATGGCCGAGTGGATGCCGTTGATGATGCCTGGCCGGCCGGACGATGAAGTCATCGCCGCCACCCGCGTCATGAACGGGACCGACGTCAACTTCGGCGCCCTGACCAATCAGTTGCTCAAGCACCTGACCAGCGCCCCGGACACCCAGGTCAAATACTGCAAGCGCGTCACCGGCCTCAAGCGCAACGGCAGCGGCTGGACCGTGAGCATCAAGGACGTCAATTCCGGCAGCACCCGCGAAGTCGACGCCAAGTTCGTGTTCCTCGGTGCCGGCGGCGCGGCCTTGCCGCTGCTGCAAGCCTCGGGCATCGAGGAAAGCAAGGGCTTCGGTGGCTTCCCGGTCAGCGGCCAGTGGCTGCGTTGCGATAACCCGGAAGTGGTCAAGCACCATCAGGCCAAGGTCTACAGCCAGGCCGCCGTGGGTTCGCCGCCGATGTCGGTGCCGCACCTGGACACCCGCGTGGTCGACGGCAAGAAATCCCTGCTGTTCGGGCCATACGCCGGTTTCACCACCAAGTTCCTCAAGCACGGTTCGCTCATGGACCTGCCGCTGTCGGTACGCGCCGGCAACATCGGCCCGATGCTGGCCGTGGCCCGGGACAACATGGACCTGACCAAGTACCTGATCAGCGAAGTGATGCAGTCCATGGAGCAGCGCCTGGAATCCCTGCGTCGCTTCTACCCCGAGGCGAAAGCCGAAGACTGGCGCCTGGAAGTGGCCGGCCAGCGGGTGCAGATCATCAAGAAAGATCCGAAGAAAGGTGGCGTCCTGCAGTTCGGCACCGAACTGGTGGCAGCCAAGGACGGCACCCTCGCCGCCCTGCTCGGCGCATCGCCGGGGGCTTCGGTGACCGTATCGATCATGCTGGAACTGATCGAACGCTGCTTCCCGGACAAGGCCAAGGGCGAGTGGGCTGGCAAGCTCGCAGAGATATTCCCGGCCCGGGAAAAAGTGCTGGAAACCGACGCGGCGCTGTATCGCAAGATCAACGCGCAGAACAACATTGCGTTGGAGTTGGTTGAAGACAGCAAGGCTCAAAGTTACGCCTGACACCTTGCCACTCATATAAAAAAGCCTCCCGTGCAGACAGGAGGCTTTTTTATTTCCTCGGTGTTAGTTCATGCTGAATTTAACCCGTGTTCCACCGTGACTGACATAGTCGTCATCATCTTCAACATAAAACAGTTCAGCGACACAGGAACCCGCCGGCTCAGCCTTGACCCAGCGATGATAAGGCATTGCCTCTTTATCATTGCCCGGGGCCCTTGGGACATGTCCAAAGCTGAAATGACAGGTTCGGCTTCCTTGCGTGTAGCTGAAGGCCTCTCGCTCGGCGCGTGACTGGGGCAGGTAGTAGGTTAATTCCTGGCTCTCGCCCGGGTTTATCGAAAAGCTGTGGCCTGCATTGGCCGGATTCTGCGTCCAGATAAAATCGCTGCCGGGAACGATGACGGCGGCGGTTGCGTTATAGACTTCGACATTGACAATTTCATCCCGCGCACAGGAAGCTGAACTTGCCAGACACGCCGCCAGGGACAACAACACCCCGGCGACAAACTTCTTTTGATCTTCCATGATAAATACAACTCCATTTAAACGATGACGTCAAAGCCACTTGGCTTCGGCGCAAAAGTAATGGAAATTCAAATAAAACAAAACAGCCCGAATGGTGACATAACCTTTCGGAGCAACTTGCAGAAGAAGAAATTAGTTGCGGTCAGCCCGAACGATTCAACGCTCCGAAGAGCGTTGACAGGGTTCAATTCAGCGGCGCGCCTTGTTGATCAATTCGATGTATTCCTCGGCGTTGCGCTGGTCCTGGATCAGCGCAACGAAATCGTTGCCGTGCTCATCCTTGCCGTCGAGGTCATGGCCGGCCTCGACGAAGAACGTCAAGAAACGCTCGAAATCATCGACCCGCAGGCCACGGTAGGCCTTGATCAGTTTGTGCAACGACGGCGAAGTGGCATCGACCGGTTCGAAATTGAGGAACAGCTTGATCTGCTCGTCGCCAATCTCGTCGCCAATCACTTGTTTCTTGTCTTTACGCATTGCCGGCTCCAACTCGCACAATTCACGGGGCGGGCAGTTTACCCCCGGCAGGCCTCGGGGCTCAACGCGGGCGTTCGGTGCCGGTGTGCAGATCGGCCCAGATATGGCCGTTGGCGTAGGTGAGGAACTGCACGTAGACCGTGTTGTTGCGCAACAGATCGATGACCACCCGGTACTGGGCCTGTGGATAAGACAGTGTCAGGGTCTTGCTCGCCTCGTCGAAGGCCGGTTTCTTCAAGCTTTTGCTTTCGCCGTCGAAGTTGAGGATCACCTGGCTGATCGTCGCCCCCTTGTTCAAGGACTTGCCCTTGAGACGGACCAGCAAGGGCGAAGTGACCGGGATCGGTTGCTGGTTGGACTGGCGCTGGTTACCCAGCACCACCGAATACTCGGTCACCTGCAGCAACTGCTGCTGCTCGGGCTGTTCCTGGCGCACCACCAGGTCATCCGGCGGCAGGAACTGGCTGTGCATCGGCGCGGCCACGGCCGTCAAAGGCAGGCTGGCGATCAGCAGTGAAGTGGCGCAGCGGCGGATCGATACACGCATGACAAGCTCCGGGGTCTTGGCCGAGCACTCTAGCATGAGCCTGGATGGTAAAAATAACGATCCAGATCAATACATCCGCGCAACGAGCACGGCATACTCAAAGAGCCATCAGCCCCGGCCTACCGGCGCATGATCGTTCCCACGTTCCTGCGTGGGAATGCATCCAGTGACGCTCTGCGTCACATGGGACGCGGAGCGTCCCGGGCGGCATTCCCACGCGGAGCGTGGGAACGATCTGTACAACGATCTGTACAAGGCCAGTGTCCCCCTTGCGAGGAGTATTCATGTCTTTCTCCGCCCCACCGTTGTTCGCCGCCTGGCGCCAGGCCTGGCGTGCCGGTTACACCCTGGAACGCCTGCGCGGCGATCTGGTGGCCGGGCTGACCGTCGGCATCATTGCCATCCCCCTGGCCATGGCCCTGGCGATTGCCGTCGGCGTGCCGCCGCAGCACGGCCTGTACACGGTGTTGGTGGCGGCGCCGCTGATCGCCCTCACCGGCGGCTCGCGCTTCAACGTGAGCGGGCCGACAGCGGCGTTCGTGGTGATCCTGCTGCCCATCACCCAACAATACGGCCTGGGCGGCCTGCTGCTGTGCACCATGCTCGCCGGCCTGATCTTGATCGCCTTGGGCCTGATACGCGCCGGCCGCTTGATCCAGTACATTCCCTATCCGGTCATCCTCGGCTTCACCGCAGGCATCGGCGTGGTCATCGCCACGTTGCAACTGAAGGATCTGCTGGGACTGACCACTGCCGGCCAAGCCAAACACTACATCGAACAACTGGGCGAATTGATCGTGGCGCTGCCCGGCGCCCGTCTGGCTGATGGGGTCATCGGGGCCGCGTGCCTGGCGGTGCTGATCGTCTGGCCACGCTGGGTGCCACGGGTGCCCGGGCATCTGGTGGCGCTGCTGGTGGGCACGTTGCTGGGGCTGGCGATGGAGCGCGGCGGATGGCCGATCGCGACGCTGGGCGAACGTTTCAGCTACGTCGTCGATGGCATCGCTCACCCGGGCATCCCACCCTTTCTACCCAGCTTCGACTGGCCCTGGAACCTGCCGGACAGCCAGGGACATCCGTTGATCCTGTCCTATGACCTGATCCGCCAATTGCTGGCGCCCGCCTTTGCCATTGCCATGCTCGGTGCCATCGAATCGCTGTTGTGCGCCGTGGTGGCGGACGGTATGACCGGCAGCAAACACGATCCCAATGCCGAGCTGATGGGCCAGGGCCTGGGCAACCTGGTGGCGCCGCTGTTCGGTGGCATCACCGCCACCGCCGCCATTGCCCGCAGCGCCACCAATGTGCGCAGTGGCGCCTTTTCACCGCTGGCCGCGATCATCCATAGTCTCGTGGTGCTGGTGGCGATTGTGCTGCTGGCGCCGCTGTTCAGTTACTTGCCCATGGCCGCACTGGCCGCGCTGCTGGTGATGGTCGCCTGGAACATGAGCGAAGCCGGGCATGTGCTGCACACCCTGCGCATCGCCCCGCGCAGCGACGTGCTGGTGCTGCTGACCTGCCTGGGCCTGACGGTGCTGTTCGACATGGTCCTGGCTGTCGCCGTCGGCCTGCTGCTGGCCGCCGGGCTGTTCATCAAGCGCATGAGCGAACTGACCGACAGCGCCGAGTTGCCGCGCCATTTTCACCAGGCCCTGCTGGACATGCCCGAGCACGTTCGCTGCTACGCCATTCGCGGACCGTTGTTCTTTGGCGCGGCGGAAAAAGCCCTGGATGTGCTGCGCCGGTTCGACCCGGGCGTTCGGGTGGTAGTCGTGGAAATGAGTGCCGTGCCCATGCTGGACATGACCGCGCTGGCTGCGTTTGAAAATATCCTGAAGGATTACCGCAAGCACGGCATCGGACTGATCCTGGTGGCGACCGCGCCCAGGGTGCGCCTGAAACTGCGCCGCGCCGGGATTCATCGCGAACAGCGGCAATTGGCGTATGTGCAGACCCTGGAGCAGGCGCGGGTCAAGAGTGAGCAGTGGTTGGCCGGCGGCAACACCGCTCATCCAAGACTTGCTTGATTCATAGTGAGATCGCTGGTGCACAGCAGATTCATGTGGCGAGGGGATTTATCCCCGCTGGGTTGCGAAGCGACCCCAAACCGATCGACTCGCTCAACCCGGCATACCGAGTCGCCTGATTTCAGGGCTGCTTCGCAACCCAGCGGGGATAAATTCCCTCGCCACAAAAGCTCCGTGCCTGTGCCTGATTCGGTGCTCAGTCGAACTGAGCACGCATCCAGGCCTGGTACTCGGCCACGCCCGGCTCGCCTTCGCGGGGCGCCCAGTGGGCCAGTTCGCCCTCGCCCACGGGCCGGTAAGGGCCGGCCTTGCACTCGAACATCAGGCTGTCGGCTTCCAGCACCACCAACCCGTGATACACGCCAGAAGGCAGGTCGACACCGAGGCAATCGCCGCCGGCCTGCAGAATGCGCTTGTCCACCACCGCACCGGCCTCGTCGAAAATCAACACCCCCAACCGCCCCTTGAGCACCAGCAGGGTTTCCGCCTTATCGGCGCTCAGGTGGCGGTGCGGCGGGATGTAGGTGCAAGGCTGCAAGCCAACCGCCATGCGGTGGCACGGTTCATCCATCTCATGGAAGTTATGGTGCTGGCGTCCGCGAGGACTGGCCGCGGCTTTCTCGGCCAGTTCATCGAACAACGCTTGTTCCAGGAAACTTGGCCGAGTCATCGATTACATCCCCTTGACGGCGAAAATGCCATTGGCGTTGCGCCAGTAACCTTTGTAGTCCATGCCATAGCCGAAAATGTAGCGGTCGATACACGGCAGGCCGACGAAATCGGCTTTCAAGTCCGGCCGCGCCTTGCGGTCATGGTCCTTGTCGATCAGCACGGCAGTGTGCACGGCACGGGCGCCAGCGTGTTTGCAGAAGTCGATGATCGCGCCCAGGGTGTGACCTTCGTCGAGGATGTCGTCGATGATCAGCACGTCGCGGTCGATGAACGAGACTTCCGGCTTGGCTTTCCAGAACAGGTCGCCACCGCTGGTTTCGTTGCGATAACGCGTCGCGTGCAGGTAGGACGCTTCCAGGGGGAAGTTCAGATAGGTCAGCAGCTTGCCGGAGAAAATCAGCCCGCCGTTCATGACGCAGAACACCACCGGATTGGCATCGGCCAGTTGCTCGTTGATTTGCGCACCGACACGGGCGATGGCCGCTTCGACTTCGGCTTCGGTGTACAGGCAGTCAGCCTCTCGCATGATTTGACGGATATGCTCGAGATCAGCGGACATGGCGCTCTCCAGGGGGGCAGGGTTCGGAAAAGCCGGCAAAGGTACGCATCCCGCCCGGCCAGATCAAGCGTTTGTGGACTAACGTTCTGTATTGTCTATAGGACAACACCCTCGGATAGATTAATCTAGGTCGGTTTTTTTGCCCGCCGCCGGAGCCTTCCCCATGCCCATCCTCGAGATCCGCCATCCGCTGATCAGACACAAACTCGGCCTGATGCGCCGTGCCGATATCAGCACGAAGAACTTCCGTGAACTGGCCCAGGAAGTCGGAGCCCTGCTCACCTATGAAGCCACCAAGGACCTGCCGCTGGAGTCCTACGAAATCGACGGCTGGGCCGGTACGGTCCAGGTCGAGAAAATCGCCGGCAAGAAGATCACCGTGGTGCCGATCCTGCGCGCCGGCATCGGCATGCTCGAAGGCGTACTGAGCCTGATCCCGGGGGCCAAGGTCAGCGCCGTGGGCGTGGCTCGCAACGAGCAGACCCTGCAAGCCCACACCTACCTGGAAAAACTGGTGCCGGAAATCGACGAGCGCCTGGCGATGATCATCGACCCGATGCTCGCCACCGGCAGTTCCATGGTCGCCACCATCGACCTGTTGAAAAAGGCCGGTTGCCGGGACATCCGCGCCATGGTGCTGGTCGCCGCTCCCGAAGGCATCAAGGCCGTGCAGGACGCCCACCCGGACGTAACCATCTACACCGCGTCCATCGACCAGAAACTCAACGAGCATGGCTACATCATCCCGGGCCTGGGCGATGCCGGCGACAAGATCTTCGGCACCAAGCAGAAGGACGCTTGAGCATGCGGGATGAGTTCAACGATCCGCTCTGGCGCCAGATCCTGTCCGGCGCGCAGATGCTGTTCGTCGCCTTCGGCGCGCTGGTATTGATGCCGCTGATCACCGGGCTGGACCCTAACGTGGCGCTGTTCACCGCCGGCCTGGGAACGATCCTGTTCCAAGTCGTCACCGGGCGCCAGGTACCAGTGTTCCTGGCCTCGAGCTTTGCCTTCATCACCCCGATCATCCTCGCCAAGGGCCAGTTCGGCCTGGCCGCGACCATGGGTGGGGTGATGGCGGCGGGTTTCGTCTACACCTTCCTGGGCCTGGCGGTGAAGATCAAGGGCACCGGGTTCATCGACCGGCTGCTGCCGCCAGTGGTCATCGGTCCGGTGATCATTTCCATCGGCCTGGCCATGGCGCCGATTGCCGCCAACATGGCAATGGGCAAAGCCGGTGACGGCACCGAGCTGATTCATTATCAGACCGCGATGATGATCTCGATGCCGGCCCTGCTCACCACCCTGATCGTGGCGGTGTTCGGCAAGGGCATTTTCCGCCTGGTGCCGATCATTTCCGGTGTGCTGGTGGGCTTTGCCATGGCGTTTTTCTTCGGGATCGTGGACACCGCGAAAATCGCCGCCGCCCCCTGGTTCGCCCTGCCAGCCTTCACCGCGCCGGAGTTCAATTGGCAAGCGATCCTGTTCATCGTGCCGGTCGCCCTGGCGCCGGCCATCGAGCACATCGGCGGCGTGATTGCCGTGGGCAGCGTGACCGGTCGCGACTACCTGAAGAAACCCGGCCTGCACCGCACCCTGCTCGGTGACGGCATTGCCACCACCGCCGCCGGCCTGTTCGGTGGCCCGCCCAACACCACCTACGCCGAAGTGACCGGCGCGGTGATGCTGACCAAGAACTACAACCCGAAGATCATGACCTGGGCGGCGATCTTTGCCATCAGCCTGGCGTTCATCGGCAAGTTCGGCGCGCTGCTGCAAAGCATCCCGGTGCCGGTGATGGGCGGGATCCTGTGCCTGTTGTTCGGTTCGATTGCGGCGGTAGGCATGAATACGCTGATCCGTCACAAGATCGACCTGGGCGAGGCGCGCAACCTGGTGATCGTTTCGGTGACGCTGGTGTTCGGGATCGGCGGCGTGCTGGTGGGCACCGGCACCGGCCCGGACGACTTCGGCCTCAAAGGCATCGCGTTGTGCGCGGTGGTGGCGATCGCGCTGAACCTGCTGCTGCCGGGCAATGACGGCTGGAAGCAGAAGAAGGCGGATGAGCCTCTGATCTGACTCAAGCTTGAAGGCTTTGTTGTCAGCCTGATAGCCATCGCGAGCAAGTTCGCTCCCACAGTGGATCTTGAGTGGTCACAACATTTGTGTACACCGCAGATTCCATGTGGGAGCGAGCTTGCTCGCGATGAGGCCCTTGCACCTCACAACGCTATCGGAGCCCGTTCGCAGAGAGTACTCAACGCCTGTGCCCATTGCGGCTCATCATTGAGGCAAGGCACCAGCACCAACTCCTCCCCCCCTGCCGCGCGGAACTGTTCACGGCCGCGATCGCCGATTTCCTCCAGGGTTTCAATGCAGTCGGCCACGAACGCCGGGCACATCACCAGTACTTTCTTCACGCCGCTTTTGGCCAGTTCCTCCAGGCGCGCCTCGGTGTAGGGTTCGATCCACTTGGCACGCCCCAAGCGCGACTGGAACGACACCGACCATTTGCCATCCGCCAGCCCCATGCGTTGGGCAAACAGTTCGGCAGTGCGGATGCATTGCGCGCGGTAACAGGTCGCCATGACCTCCGGCGGCGCGTTCTTGCAGCAGTCGGCATCCTTGAAGCAATGGAATCCCGTCGGGTCGAGCTTGGTCAGGTGCCGCTCCGGCAAGCCGTGGAAACTCAACAACAGATGATCGTGTTCCTGCATCAGGTACGGCTTGGCGCTGGTCACCAGGGCGTCGAGGTATTCGGGCTGATCGTAGAACGGCTGGAGGATCGAAAACTGCACATTGAGTTTCTTTTCCCGCACGACCCGCTTGGCCTCCTCGATCACCGTGGTCACGGTGCTGTCGGCGAACTGCGGGTACAACGGCGCCAACGTGATCTTCTTGTGACCCTGACTCGCCAGCCGCACCAGTGCCGACTCAATGGACGGCTCGCCATAACGCATCGCCAGCTCCACCGGGCCCTGGGTCCACTGCGCGATCATGGCCTGTTGCAGCCGGCGACTGAGCACCACCAACGGCGACCCCTCTTCCCACCAGATCGAGGCGTAGGCGTGGGCCGACTGTTCGGGCCGCTTAATCAGGATCAGCGACACCAGCAAACGCCGCACCGGCCATGGCAGGTCGATGACATACGGGTCCATCAGGAATTGATTGAGGTAGCGGCGCACATCGGCCACCGAGGTGGAGGCAGGCGAACCCAGATTCACCAGAAGCAACGCGTGATCGGTCATGCAACGTCCTATTTCAAAGGCGGCTGGACAAGTCTTCCAGGGCCGCAGGCAAATCAGTGAACCGGAATGTGAAACCCGCCGCCTGCAATCGGGCCGGCGTGGCGCGCTGGCCGCCGAGCAACAGCAAGGACAATTCCCCCAGCGTGACCTTCAGCGCAAGCTCCGGCATCGGCACCACGGCCGGCCGATGCAATACGCGCCCCAGGGCCTTGGCAAAATCGCGGTTGCGCACCGGGTTCGGCGCGCACGCATTATAAGGACCGCTGGCATCGGTGCGGTGCAGAAGAAAATCAATCAGGGCGATTTGATCGTCAATATGAACCCACGGCATCCACTGCCGACCATTGCCGATACGCCCGCCCAGCGCCAGTTTGAACGGCAACAGCAGCCGCGACAAAAAGCCGCCCTCGGCGGACAGGACCAGACCGGTACGCACCAGCACCACGCGCAGGCCCAAGGCCTCGGCCCGTTGCGCGGTTTCTTCCCAGGCGATGCACAACTGGCTGGCGAAATCTTCGCTCACCGGTCCCGACTCCTCGGTCAATTCACGCTCGCCACCATCGCCGTACCAGCCCACCGCAGAACCGGAAATCAGCACCCGCGGTTTCTGCTCGCAACGCTCCAGCCACGCCAGCAAGACTTCCGTCAACGTGATACGACTGCTCCACAACAACATCTTGCGTTTATGACTCCAGGGACGGTCGGCGATGGGGGCGCCGGCGAGGTTGACCACCGCGTCCACCGGCTCGTGGATTTCATCGAGCTTGGCCACGCCCCGCACCGGTGTCCCGCAGATTTTCGCCACCTCTTCGGGTCGGCGACTCCATACTGTCAGGCGATGCCCCTGCTGCAACCAGAGGCGGCAGAGCTGACGTCCGATCAAACCAGTACCGCCGGTCAGCAATATGTGCATGAGATGTTCCTCGAATCGCGTTTTACCCGGCCCATTAGTCTATTTTTATAGGCAGGGATTTTTCGTATCGGACAGGGTCTGTGTTTAACAATAGGACAACCTGTCCAAACGCGAACGGTAAAACTTATACCAAAAACCCGAATTGTACAGGTTTAAACGACGGCGTAGTCTGTACAGAAAGGTAAACGAGGCCCTCATGACTGTACCTATCGCGATCATCGGCACCGGCATCGCCGGACTTTCAGCCGCCCAGGCCCTGACGGAGGCCGGGCATATCGTTCAACTCTTCGATAAAAGCCACGGCAGTGGCGGACGCATGTCAAGCAAACGCAGCGACGCTGGCGCACTGGACATGGGCGCGCAGTACTTCACTGCCCGCGATCGCCGCTTTGTCACAGAGGTCCAGCGCTGGCAAGCCAACGGCTGGGCCGCGGAATGGAACCCGCAGCTCTACAACTTCCAGAATGGGCAACTGAGCCCATCGCCGGACGAACAGACTCGCTGGGTCGGCACCCCGCGCATGAGCGCCATCACCCGCGCCTTGCTCGACAAACTGCAGGTGCAGTTTTCCTGCCGGATCACCGAGGTGTACCGCGGCCAGGAGCATTGGCATCTGCAGGACGCGGAAGGTTTCACCCACGGCCCCTTCGGCCACGTGGTGATCGCCACGCCCGCGCCCCAGGCCACCGCATTGCTGGCGGCCGTACCGAAGCTGGCCGCCGTGGCCGCCGGCGTGAAGATGGACCCGACCTGGGCTGTGGCCCTGGCCTTCGAAGCCCCGCTGGATACGCCCATGGAGGGCTGCTTCGTACAAGACAGCCCTCTGGACTGGCTGGCGCGCAACCGCAGCAAACCGGGACGCGACAGCAAGCTCGACACCTGGGTCCTGCACGCAACCAGCGACTGGAGCCGGCAGCATATCGACCTGTCCAAGGAAGCGGTGATCGAACACCTGCACGGTGCGTTCGCCGAACTGCTCCACAGCGCGATGCCCGCACCGAGCTTCAGCGTGGCCCATCGTTGGCTCTATGCCCGACCCGCCGGCAGCCATGAGTGGGGCGCCCTGGCCGATGCCGACCTGGGGCTGTACGTGTGTGGTGACTGGTGCCTGTCCGGCCGGGTCGAAGGCGCATGGCTCAGCGGCCAGGAGGCTGCACGCCGCCTGCACGCAAGCCTGCAATAGATCGAGTCACCCATCGCTCTTCGCTGCTGTCGAAAGAGACAGCAGCCTGCCCGCGGCACCCACTGACGTCGCCCAGCCCCTCGATGAATCCGGTTGACTTGTGTGCATTCGGACCTATGATGAAAATATTGTACATAAATGTAAACTTGTACAAGATTAACCCATCAGAGGTCGCCCATGCCCAGCGCAGCCATCGCCAAACCCAGAATCGCCATCAGCGCCTGCCTGATGGGTGCCGAAGTTCGCTTCAACGGCGGGCACAAGCAATCGTCGTTGTGCAGCCGCACCCTCATCGATTACTTCGATTTCGTGCCGGTGTGCCCCGAAGTCGCCATCGGCCTGGGCATTCCCCGGGAGCCGATTCGCCTGGTGGGCAATCCTGAGCACCCCGAGGCGCTCGGTACGGTGAATCGCGACCTCAACGCAACCCGGCCATTGGCCGACTATGGGCAGCAGATGGCCGGGGAACTGGATGACCTCTGCGGCTACATCTTCATGCAGAAATCGCCGTCCTGCGGACTGGAGCGGGTCAAGGTCTATGACCACAACGGTGTCCCCCAGGAAGGCGGCGGACGCGGTATCTATGCCCAGGCCTTTTGCGAACGCCATCCCGATCTGCCGGTGGAGGAAGACGGTCGCCTCAACGACCCGGTACTGCGAGAAAACTTCCTGACCCGGGTGTTTGCCTATGCCGCCTGGCAACCCTTGCGCCGCCAGGGCCTGACCCGGCGCGACCTGATCGAATTCCACTCGCGCTACAAATACCTGCTCATGGCTCACAACCCCGAGCAGTACAAGGCCCTGGGCAAACTGCTGGGCGACATGGGCAAGGCCGATCCCAATGAACTGGGTCCACGCTATTTCAGTGCATTGATGGCCGCCTTGAAGAAATGCGCCACCCGCCGCACCCACACCAATGTGCTGCAACACCTGAGCGGTTACCTCAAGGGCGCCATCGACGCCGACGACAAGCAGGAGGTACAGCATCTCATCGGGCAGTACCGCCTCGGCATCGTGCCCTTGGTGGTGCCGCTGACGCTGCTCAAGCATCACCTGCGCCAGCACCCCGATCCTTATCTGGCACAGCAGGTCTACCTGCAGCCGCACCCGGAAAACCTCAGTTTGCGAAACGCCATTTAATGAATAACAACCCCGATTCCAGTGCCCGCGAAGACCTGGGGGCCGACTTTGCCAAGGCCTTGGCGCAAGGCTGGCTGCCCATACGCGAAGTCGCCCGGCAGACCGGTATCAACGCCGTCACGTTGCGGGCCTGGGAGCGCCGTTACGGACTGATCGTGCCCCATCGCACGCCCAAGGGTCATCGCCTGTTCAATGCCGAGCATGTGCAACGGATCCGGAGCATCCTCACTTGGATCGATCGTGGCGTCGCGGTGAGCAAGATCAAGCCGTTGCTGGATACACCGCCGCTGCCGACAGCCCCCACGCCGCCACCGGAGAACGATTGGCAGCGTCAGCGCAACGCCTTGGCACTGGCGGTGACGCAACTGGCCGAGCGTCAGATCGATGACCTGGTCAACCAGGCGATGGCGCTGTATCCGCCCTGGACCGTTTGCGAGCAATTGCTCTTGCCGTTGCTGGCCGAGCTGCACTTGCGCTGGCAAGGCCAGTTCGGCGCGCAGTTGGAACGGGTCTTCCTGTACTCGTGGCTGCGCAGCAAGTTTGGCAGCCGGATCTACCACAACAACCGTCAGTTGCGCGGTGCGCCACTGTTGCTGGTCAATCATTCGGACTTGCCCCAGGAGCCGCACCTGTGGCTCACAGCCTGGCTGGCCAGCAGCGCCGATTGCCCGGTGGAGGTGCTCGACAGCCCGCTACCGGCGGGTGAGCTGGCCCTGGCGGTCGAACGTCTCAAGGCTCGCGGCGTCCTGTTGTATTCCAGTCACGCCATCAACCTGTCCCAACTGCCCAGGCTGCTGGGTGGCATCGATTGCCCGATCATCATTGCCGGCCCGGCCGCGTCGATCCACCAGACCCGGTTATCCACAGGCGTTTCGATGATTGACCTGTCCTGGGCCGAAGACCCGCTATCGGCTCACCGCGAACTGAGCCGCAGAGAACTCCTTTAGATGGAAAACAACCTGCAACTGATCTGGCTGCGCAGCGACTTGCGCCTGCACGACAACACCGCCCTCGCAGCGGCCGCAGCCCAAGGGCCCTGCGTGGCGGTGTACCTGACCAGCCCCGGACAATGGCGTACCCATGACGACGCAGCGTGCAAGATCGATTTCTGGCTGCGCAACCTCGGCGCATTGAGCGTGGCCCTGGATGAATTGAACATCCCGCTCTTGATTCGTGAGGCAACGCATTGGCACCAGGCGCCACACGTGCTGCTCAAGCTATGTCGCGAACTGGACGTTGGCGCCGTGCATGTCAACGAAGAGTACGGCCTGAATGAAACGCAGCGCGACACCGAAGTCGCCCGAGTGTTGAATGATCAGGGCATCGAGTTTCACCAGCACCTCGATCAACTGCTGTTCAGGCCTGGCAGTGTACTGACCAAGACCGGCAATTATTTCCAGGTGTTCAGTCAGTTCCGCAAGGTCTGCTACAACCGTCTGCATTTTTCGCTGCCGAGCCTGGTCGCCACACCGCGCCAGCAGGCCCGCACCGGCATTGCCCGCGATCCGGTGCCGACGCATGTCGATGGATTCGCCCCGCCCAGCGAAACACTGCGTGCCCTCTGGCCCGCCGGTGAAACCGAAGCCCGACGGCGCCTGGACAGTTTTGTCGACCAGCACCTCGACGACTACCAGCACGAGCGGGACTTCCCGGCCCGGCCCGGCACCAGCCAGCTCTCGGCCTATCTGGTAGCCGGGGTGGTGTCGCCACGTCAGTGCCTGCATGCGGCTTTGCAAGCCAACCGGGGTGAGTTCGAGAGTGGAAGTGCCGGCGCCGTGACCTGGATTAATGAATTGCTCTGGCGCGAGTTCTACAAGCACATTCTCGTGGGCTACCCACGTGTGTCGCGCCACCGCGCGTTCCGCCCGGAAACCGAGGCGCTCGCGTGGCGCAAGGCCCCCGGCGAACTGGAGGCCTGGAAACAGGCGCGCACCGGCCTGCCGATTATCGATGCGGCCATGCGCCAATTGCTGGAAACCGGCTGGATGCACAACCGCTTGCGGATGGTGGTCGCCATGTTCCTGACCAAGAACCTGCTGATCGATTGGCGTGAAGGCGAACGTTTTTTCATGCAGCACCTGATCGACGGCGACCTCGCCGCCAATAATGGCGGCTGGCAGTGGAGCGCCTCCACCGGCACCGACTCGGCGCCTTGGTTCCGCATCTTCAACCCTTTGAGCCAGTCGGAAAAATTTGACCGCGAGGGCCTGTTCATCAAGTACTGGTTACCTGAACTGAACGACCTGGACAGACAACAGGTCCATAACCCAAATACCCAGGGCGGCTTGTTTGGCGCAGTGGACTATCCGGCACCGATCGTCGATTTGCGCGAATCCAGGGCCCGTGCACTGGCAGCGTTCAGAAACCTGCCGACGCGACAGGACGCAGCCGTTGAAAGGGTGGGCGATTAGCGGACATGAAATTGCCGGGCCGCGGGATGCAATCTTTACCCGATAACTTATAGTCGTACTCATCGTACGAACGCTACTGAACGTCGTGTATCAGCGTTATGCAATCGAAAGGAGTACGGAATGGATTCAAGACTGCCCCGGCGCTATTGGCTCACCGGGGCCGGCAATGGAATCGGCGCTTCGTTGGCCGAAGCGATACTTGAGACAGGTGCATACCTGGCCGTCAGTTCACACTCGCCCCGCTCGTGCGAAAACCTTTTGGTACGTTATCCAGGACAAGTGCTGAGCGTGCCCGGCAATTTGACCGACAGCCAGGCCGTGCGCGAGATCGGTGAACAGATCACCCAACAATGGGGCGCCCTGGATCAGGTGATCCTCAATGCTGGAACGACTGAGTACGTTGACGAACAGCATACTGACCACACATTGATCGAGCATATCGTGCGCAGTAACCTGCTGGCCGCCAGTTTCTGCATCGAAGTGGCCATGCCCTTGTTGCGCGCCGGGACCCAACCTCATCTGGTGGGTATTGCCAGCCCGGTGACTTATCTGCCGCCCTCGAGAATCGAAGCGGGTGGAAGCGCGATGCGCCATCTGTTCGAATCGACTCGGGCAGAGCTGGCGTCTACGGGCGTTGATGTGACCTGGGTGCATCCTGGCTACGACGATCCATCGCGGGGGCCCGACGATTGTTTCCCATTCCCGGCCCACTGGTCGCCAGAAGAAGCGGCGCGGCATGTGCTGAAGCACTTGGTCGAACGCCCCCGGGAAGTCGCGCTTCCCATGGCGTCCCTGACCGCACTGTGGCCCTTGCCTTCATCCACCGAAACCCTATCGGCCGACATCGACTCACGCCAGGCAAAAAACGGCAATCCGATCAAGGGACGACCCTGAGCCGCCGATTGCCTTACACTGCGCGCCATGAAAACCATCCCCCTCCATGAAATCCCGGCACCGGCCGTCACCTGCTCGACATGCGCGGCGTGCTGCTGCCAGTTGGAAGTGATGCTGATCACCGACACCGGGGTCCCGGAGCGTTATATCGACACGGACGACTGGGGCGGGGAAGTGATGCTGCGGCTCGACGACGGTTGGTGCGCAGCCCTGGATCGCGACAGCATGATGTGCACCATCTACGAAAAGCGCCCGCTGATCTGCCGCGAGTTCGAGATGGGCGCGCCGGAATGCCTGGAAGAGCGTCAGGGCATTGCGACGGCGTATCGGTAGGAAAATAGATCCGATTTTTTGTGGGAGCGGGCTTGCTCGCGAAAGCGTCGGATCAGCCAGCACTGAAGTGATTGACACTACGCCTTCGCGAGCAAGCCCGCTCCCACAGTATTTAATGTTACAGCGGCATCGTGTAGTGCAGCGCGTAGCTTTCCACACCGTCGTTGGTCGACTTGATACCAGCGTTGGAGTAGTGAGTGGCGCGAATGCCCACTTCATGTCCGCCATTGAAGCGCAGGCCGAACCCGATGCGATCCTCGAACTGGAAGGCCGTTCCCAACTTGTTGCTTTCCACTTCGGTATTGGCGAACAGCGCAACGCCGACACCCGCCTCGATGTATGGCTTCACGTTCTGGCCGGAAAATTCATACACAAACACGGGCGAGAACGACAGGCTATGGTTGCTGGACGTCTCGTCACCTTCCCAATAAGTATAGGCGCCGCTCCAGTAGCCAGTCAGGCGACCGACGTCACTTTGCAACCAACTCTTGTCCCAGTCGAACTGCATGCCCAGGCGATAGGTCATGGTCGAATCGCTGGTCTGGCCCACCCCAAATTCCACACCCGCTGCTTGCGCAGTATAAGTGTGCCCCAACAACGCAGCCGCAAACGCGGCAAAGCAGAATAAGCGCTTCATTAGAAACATCCTTTTCCGAACAGACTTAGTTAATTTTGTTACAAAGACAAAACTATAGAAATCTGCGCTAAAACAGAAGTTCACCCCGTTTTACACATTTTTCACGTTTTTTTTACAGACCAAAGCTTCGCACAATGCCGGACGAATGCCATAGAAGCGGTAGGATTTTTCTGAAATGTATCGGGTCTGCACTTGTCCAGAATTGCGTTTCATGGGGCTCGCCCTCCGCCAGCCACCCACGTTCGGCCAACAGGCGCTGAAGTTGCCGGGCCACAGCGGCGCCGGTGTCGATCAGGCTGATGTCCCTTGGGATCATGTCCTTGAGCAAAGGCTTGAGAAATGGATAGTGGGTGCAGCCCAGGATCAGCGTATCGCAGCCGGCTGCCAGCAACGGCTCGACGTAGTGTTGCAGCAGTTGATGCAGGGCCTGGCTGTGCAGGTCCCCCGCTTCGATCAACTCAACCAGGCCCGGGCACGGCTGGGTGATGACGCGCACATCGGTGGCGAAACGGTCGAGCAAGGCGGCGAATTTGGCGCTTTGCAAGGTGCCGGTGGTCGCCAGCACCCCGACGATACCGCTGCGGGTTGCGGCGGCCGCCGGTTTGACTGCCGGTTCCATGCCGACAATCGGCCAGCGGGGAAAATCGCGCCGCAGATCGGCGACCGCGGCCACCGTTGCGGTGTTGCAGGCGACCACTAACGCCTTGGCGCCCTGACTGAAGAGAAAGTCGGCAATGATCGTGCTGCGCTGTCGGATGTATTCCGGGCTCTTCTCGCCGTAGGGGATGTGCCCACAGTCAGCCACGTACAGCAGCGACTCATTGGGCAGCAACTGACGGATCTCACCCAGCACCGACAGCCCGCCGACGCCCGAGTCCAGTACGCCCACCGGTGCGTCATTCATGCGGGCCACCACAGACACTGCAACCCGGGTCGCGCTTGACCCGCAATTCGCGGAAACGCGTGCCCAAGGCGTCGATCAGCAGCAGCCGTCCCACCAGCGGCTCGCCGAAACCGACCAGCAACTTCAAGGCTTCAAGGGCTTGCAAACTGCCTACCAGGCCCACCAGTGGCCCGAGCACCCCCGCCTCGCTGCAGGTCAGCTCGGCTTCGCTGCCATGACCGTAAAGGCAGTGGTAGCAAGGGCTTTCAGGGCGACGCGGATCGAACACCGACAACTGCCCTTCCAGGCGAATCGCCGCACCGCTGACCAGCGGCTTACCCGCCGCGACACAGGCCGCGTTCACCGCCTCGCGGGTCGAGAAGTTGTCCGAGCAGTCGAGCACCACATCCACCGCCGCGACCGCCGCGGCCAGGCTATCTTCGTCCATGGCGACCCGATGAGGCACCAACCGAACCTCGGGGTTGATCGCCCCCAGGCGCCGCATCGCCGAATCGACCTTGCTCAGGCCGACGCTGTCGGTGTCGTGAATGACTTGGCGTTGCAGGTTGGTCAGGTCGACGCTGTCGAAATCCGCCAGGTGCATCTCGCCCACGCCAGCGGCGGCCAGGTACAACGCCACCGGAGCGCCGAGCCCGCCGAGGCCGATGATCAACACGCGGCTTTGCTTGAGACGCAATTGGCCGTCGATGTCGACGTGCTGCAACAGAATCTGCCGGCTGTAGCGCAACAGCTCCTGATCGTTCAGCACGGCAGGCACCCCAGGCTGATGCGCTCATGCCCTCCCAAGTCCTTGCGACTGTGGACCTCGACAAATCCTTGGGCGCTCAGCAAATCGCGCACCGCCTCGGCCTGGTCGTAACCATGCTCGAGCATCAGCCAGCCACCCGGTTCGAGGTGCGCCGACGCCTGGGCCACGATCTGGCGCAGATCATCGAGCCCGTCCGGCCCGGCCACCAGGGCACTGGCCGGCTCGAAACGCACGTCGCCCTCGGCCAGATGCGGATCGCTGGCCGCGATGTACGGTGGGTTGCTGATGATCAACTGGAAACGCTCGCCTTCCAAGGCGCTGAACCAGTGGCTGCTCAACACCGTGACATTGCGCAGGTCCAGCCGCTGGCGATTGCGCTCGGCCAGGGCCACGGCCTCCAGCACCCGGTCGACCGCCGTGACGTTCCAGGCCGGACGCTCACTGGCCAATGCCAGGGCAATCGCGCCGCTGCCGGTGCCCAGGTCCAGGACCCGGGCCGGTGTCGCGGGCAGCAAGGCCAGTGCGGTTTCCACCAGCAGCTCGGTGTCGGGACGCGGGATCAGCGTATGGGGCGCGACTTCCAGGTCGAGTTTCCAGAAACCCTGCTGCCCAAGGATGTAGGCCACCGGTTCGCCGGAGCGACGGCGACGCAGGTATTCGGAGAACAGCAACGCCGCCTCGCTGGGCACGATCCGCTCGGGCCAGGTGTGCAGGAAGCTGCGGGGCTTGCCCAGGGCAGCGGCCAGCAACAACTCGACATCCAGCCGTGGCGTGGGCGAATCCGGCAGCTCGGCGGCGCGTAACAGACTGGCGATGATGGTCATTTATTCACCTGTGCTTACTCGCCAATCGCCGCCAACTGGTCGGCCTGGTATTCGGCCAGCAACGGCTCGATGACCGCATCGACACCACCGGCCAGGATCTCGTCCAGGGAATACAGGGTCAGGTTGACGCGATGGTCGGTGACCCGGCCCTGGGCGAAGTTGTAGGTGCGGATCCGTTCGGAGCGATCGCCCGAACCCACCAGCAATTTGCGTTCGCTGGCGATGGCATTGGCAGCGGCGCTGGTCTGCTGGTCGTTGAGCTTGGCCGACAACCAGGCCATGGCCCGCGCACGGTTCTTGTGCTGGGAACGTTCTTCCTGGCACTCGACCACGATGCCCGAGGGCAAGTGGGTAATGCGGATCGCCGAGTCGGTCTTGTTGACGTGCTGGCCGCCCGCGCCGGAGGAACGGTACGTGTCGACCCGCAGGTCCGCCGGGTTGATCTCGATGGCTTCCTGCTCGTCCGGCTCGGGCAATACCGCCACGGTGCAGGCCGAGGTGTGGATGCGCCCCTGGGATTCGGTGGCCGGTACGCGCTGCACACGGTGGGCGCCGGATTCGAACTTCAGCTTGCCGTAGACATTGTCGCCTTCGACCCGGGCGATGACTTCTTTATAGCCGCCGTGCTCGCCTTCGTTCTCCGACAGGATCTCCACGCGCCAACCGCGACGCTCGGCATAACGCGAATACATGCGGAACAGGTCGCCGGAAAAAATCGCCGCCTCGTCGCCGCCGGTGCCGGCACGGATCTCGAGGAACACGTTGCGCCCGTCATTCGGGTCCTTGGGCAGCAGCATGCGTTGCAGGTTGCCTTCCAGTTCGAGCAACTGCTCCTTGGCTTCGCGCACTTCCTCCACGGCCATTTCGCGCATGTCCGGGTCGCTGTCCTTGAGCAGCGCCTGGGCGCCTTCGAGGTCGTCCTGCACTTTAAGCAGCTGTTTATAGGTGGCGACAATCGGCTCGACTTCCGCATATTCCTTGGAATAGGTGCGGAATTTGTTCTGGTCGGCAATGACTTCGCCATCGCCCAGCAAGGCGGTCAATTCTTCGAAACGGTCCTGGAGAATGTCCAGTTTGTTGAGCAGCGACGCTTTCATTGCGGTTTTTTATCCGAAAAGCTATCCGGTGAGCCCTCACCGAGGGCAAAGAGTTCCTGGGCCATGGCCAGCGCATCGAGGCGGCCTTCGGCAGTCAGCTTCTTGAGCTGGACACTGGGGGCGTGGAGCAACTTGTTGGTCAGGCCGCGGGCCAGTTGCACCAGCACCTCTTCGGCACTGCCGCCGTTGGCCAGAAGGCGCTGGGCCTTTTGCAGCTCCTCGTCGCGCAGGCGTTCGCTCTGTTGACGATACGCCTTGAGCACATCCACCGCCGCCAGCTCGCGCAGGCGCACCATGAAGTCCTCGGCACCGACGCCGATCATCTCTTCCGCCGCCTGGGCTGCGCCCTGCCGGCTCTTGAGGTTCTCGGCCACCACCTCGTGCAGGTCGTCGACGCTATAGAGGTAAACGTCGTCCAGCTCGCCGACTTCCGGCTCGATGTCCCTGGGAACGGCGATGTCCACCATGAAAATCGGCTTGTGCTTGCGCAGCTTCAGGGCACTTTCCACGGCGCCCTTGCCGAGGATCGGCAGCTGGCTGGCGGTGGAACTGATGACGATATCACTGTGCACCAGCTCGGCGGGAATGTCCGACAGCAGCACGGCATGGGCACCAAACTGTTCGGCCAGGGTGCTGGCCCGTTCCAGGGTCCGGTTGGCGACGACAATGCGCTTCACACCCAGGTCGTGGAGATGGCGAGCGACCAGGGTGATGGTCTCGCCGGCGCCGATCAGCAGCGCCTGGCTGCGTTGCAAATCACTGAAAATCTGTTTCGCCAGGCTGACGGCGGCGAACGCCACGGACACCGGGTTCTCGCCGATGGCGGTGTCGGTGCGCACCTGCTTGGCGGCATTGAAGGTGGCCTGGAACAAGCGCCCCAGCAGCGGGCCGACGGTGCCGGCCTCACGGGCCACGGCGTAGGCCGATTTCATCTGGCCGAGAATCTGCGGCTCGCCCAGCACCAGCGAGTCGAGCCCCGAGGCGACGCGCATCATGTGACGAACGGCCGCATCGTCTTCGTGCACATAAGCACTGGCGCGCAGCTCTTCAAGGCTCAGGTTGTGATATTCGGCCAGCCAGCGCAGCACTGAATCGGCCGAAACGTGATCCTGTTCTATATAAAGCTCACTGCGATTGCAGGTGGAGAGGATCGCAGCTTCGCGGCTGTCGGTGAGTCGGCAGAGCTGCTGCAGGGCCTCAACCAGCTGCTCAGGCGTAAAGGCCACGCGCTCGCGGACGTCTACTGAAGCAGTCTTGTGGTTAATACCGAGTGCAAGGAAGGCCATTCAAGGTCGCTGATGGTGACGTGAAGCCGGCAATTGTCCTACTTCGTCAGATTCAGAACAACCACTCGATCTCTATCGCCCTGCCCTGGCTTGTAAATCGACGGGGCGGTTATGTTTGACCCAAGGCTTGTGTCATGATGATCCGACCGCAGGTTAGTCGTCCTCTTCCTATATGAATAGATCTTCCGCGTTGCTCCTCGCCCTTGCCTTGCTCAGCGGCTGCCAGTCCATGGCCCCCGTTTCGACGGACGGTACGCCGCCAGTCGAAGACAGCGTGCAGGCCCCTGAAAAACCCAAGGTCTATGGCTCGTTCAGCGAAGAAACCATCTTCAGCCTGTTGAGCGCCGAACTGGCAGGCCAGCGCAATCGCTTCGACATTGCGCTGGACAACTACGTGACCCAGGCCATCAATACCCAGGACCCGGGCATCTCCGAGCGGGCATTTCGCATTGCCGAATACCTGGGCGCCGACCAGCCCGCGCTGGATACCGCGCTGATCTGGGCCAGGAATGCCCCCGATGACCTGGAAGCGCAGCGCGCCGCCGCCGTGCAACTGGCCCGGGCCGGGCGTTACGACGACTCCATGGTCTATATGGAGAAAGTCCTGCTGGGCAAGGGCGACACCCATTTCGACTTCCTGGCGCTGTCGGCCGCCGATACCGACCAGGAAACCCGCAACGGGCTGATGAAAAGTTTCGATCGCCTGTTGCAGCGCCACCCGAATAACGGCCAGCTGATTTTCGGCAAGGCCCTGCTGCTGCAACAGGATGGCGACACCCAGGGCGCCCTCACCCTGCTGGAAGACAACCCGCCGGAAGCCGGCGAAGTGGCGCCGATCCTGCTTCGTGCCCGCCTGCTGCAAGGCTTGAATCGCGGCGACGAAGCCTTGCCGCTGCTGGAAAAAAGCATCAAGAAGTACCCGGACGACAAACGCCTGCGCCTCACCTACGCCCGCATGCTGGTGGAAAACAACCGCATGGACGACGCCAAGGTGGAATTCTCCAGCCTGGTCCAGCAATACCCGGAAGACGACGAGCTGCGCTATTCCCTGGCGCTGGTCTGCCTGGAAGCCAAGGCTTGGGAAGAGGCCAAGGGTTACCTGGAAGACCTGATCGCCCGGGAAAGCCATGTCGACTCGGCCCATTTGAACCTGGGTCGCATCGCCGAGGAACGCAACGACCCCGAGAGCGCACTGATCGAGTACGCCCAGGTCGGCCCGGGCAACGACTATCTGCCGGCGCAGTTGCGCCAGGCCGATATCCTGATCAGCAATGGCAAGACCGCCGATGCCCAGAGCCGCCTCGCGGTACAACGCGACTCCCAGCCGGACTACGGCATCCAGCTGTACCTGATCGAAGCCGAAACCCTGTCGGCCAACAATCAGGGCGACAAGGCCTGGAACGTACTGCAGCAAGCCTTGAAGCAGTACCCGGACGATCTGAACCTGTTGTATACCCGCGCCATGCTGGCGGAAAAACGCAATGACCTGGCCCAGATGGAAAAAGACCTGCGCCTGATCATCCAGCGCGACCCGGACAACGCCATGGCCCTCAATGCCCTGGGCTACACCTTGTCGGATCGCACCACCCGCTATGACGAAGCCAAGCTGCTGATCGAACAGGCCCACCAGATCAATCCGGAAGACCCGGCGGTACTCGACAGCCTTGGCTGGGTGAATTTCCGCCTGGGCAACCTCGACGAAGCCGAACGCCTGTTGCGCCAGGCCCTGGAGCGCTTTCCCGACCAGGAAGTCGCCGCTCACCTGGGCGAGGTCCTGTGGGCCAACGGCAAGCAACGCGAAGCCCGGCAGATCTGGAGCCGATTCCTCAAGGATCAGCCAGACAGCCCTATCTTGCGCAGCACCATCAAACGCCTGACCGGATCCGAGACCCTTTAAGATTATGTTTTTGCGCCATCTCATCGTTTTCAGCTTCATTGCCTTGCTCGCCGGTTGCGCGGGCTTCGGCGCCCGTGAATCCGTCCAGGGCCAGGGCAACCAGGCCCAGTGGCGCGAGCACAAGCAACAACTGAGCGGCCTCGACGGCTGGCAGATCGACGGCAAGATCGGCATCCGCGCCCCGAAAGACTCGGGCAGCGGCACGCTGTTCTGGCTGCAACGCCAGGACTACTACGACATTCGCCTGTCGGGCCCACTGGGTCGCGGCGCGGCCCGCCTGACTGGCCGGCCGGGCCAGGTTTCCCTGGAAGTCGCCAATCAGGGACGCTACGAGGCCCCGAGCCCCGAAGCGCTGCTGGAAGAACAGCTGGGCTGGAAACTGCCGGTTTCCCACCTGACCTGGTGGGTTCGCGGGCTGCCGGCACCGGACAGTAAAAGTCGCCTGACCCTCGACGCCGACAGCCGCCTGTCCAACCTGGAACAGGATGACTGGCAGATCGAATACCTCAGCTATGCCCAGCAGAACGGCTACTGGCTGCCCGAACGCATCAAGTTGCACGGCAGCGACCTCGACGTCACGCTGGTGATCAAGCAATGGCAGCCGCGCAAGCTGGGGCAATGACATGACCGCCGCACGCCTGACGCTGCCCTCCCCGGCCAAGCTCAACCTGATGCTGCACATCCTCGGCCGTCGTCCGGACGGCTACCACGAGTTGCAGACGATCTTCCAGTTCCTGGACTACGGCGACGACATCACCTTCGCCGTGCGCGACGACGGCGTGATTCATCTGCACACCGAGTTTGAAGGCGTGCCCCACGACAGCAACCTGATCGTCAAGGCCGCGAAACAACTCCAGGCGCAATCCGGTTGTACGCTGGGCATCAATATCTGGATCGAGAAAATCCTGCCCATGGGCGGCGGCATCGGCGGCGGCAGCTCGAATGCGGCGACGACTTTATTGGGCCTCAACCATTTGTGGCAGCTTGGCTGGGACATCGATCGCCTGGCTGCCCTGGGCCTGACGCTGGGCGCCGACGTGCCGGTTTTCGTGCGTGGCCACGCCGCTTTCGCCGAGGGCGTCGGGGAAAAACTCACCCCAGTGGAACCCGAGGAACCCTGGTACTTGGTGCTGGTGCCGCAAGTATCTGTAAGTACAGCAGAAATTTTTTCAGATCCACTGTTGACACGTAACTCTCCTCCCATTAAAGTGCGCCCCGTTCCCAAGGGAAACAGTCGAAATGACTGCTTACCGGTGGTAGCAAGGCGTTATCCAGATGTTCGTAACGCATTGAATTTGTTAGGTAAATTTACCGAAGCAAAACTCACCGGAACTGGAAGTTGTGTGTTTGGGGGCTTCCCAAGCAAAGCTGAAGCTGATAAAGTCTCGGCCCTTCTTACAGAGACCCTTACAGGATTTGTAGCAAAAGGAAGCAACGTTTCGATGTTGCATCGCAAGCTGCAAGACCTGCTCTAAAAGGAATCGAGTGCTGGGCACTCGCAGCAACAGATACAGGGGCGTCGCCAAGCGGTAAGGCAGCAGGTTTTGATCCTGCCATGCGTTGGTTCGAATCCAGCCGCCCCTGCCATTTTCCTATACTCATCCAGGTATACCCTCAGCCTTCAGGTACTGCGCGTGTCCAAGATGATGGTCTTTACGGGGAACGCCAACCCCGATCTGGCTCGGCGTGTCGTACGTCAGCTGCATATCCCTCTCGGTGACATCTCTGTCGGTAAATTTTCCGACGGCGAAATCACTGCCGAGATCAATGAAAACGTTCGCGGTAAAGACGTCTTCATTATTCAGCCGACTTGCGCTCCGACCAACGATAACCTGATGGAACTCGTCGTGATGGCTGATGCCTTCCGCCGTTCCTCGGCTACTCGTATCACTGCTGTTATTCCTTACTTTGGTTATGCCCGTCAGGATCGCCGTCCGCGTTCCGCACGTGTGGCGATCAGCGCGAAAGTCGTGGCTGATATGCTCACCGTAGTCGGCATCGACCGTGTCCTCACGGTTGATCTGCATGCTGACCAGATTCAGGGGTTCTTCGATATTCCCGTGGATAACATCTACGGCTCCCCGGTCCTGGTGGATGATATTGAAGATCAGCGCTTCGAAAACCTGATGATCGTGTCCCCGGACATTGGCGGCGTCGTGCGTGCACGGGCTGTTGCCAAATCCCTGGGCGTGGATCTGGGTATCATCGACAAACGCCGTGAGAAAGCCAATCACTCCGAAGTGATGCATATCATCGGCGACGTCGAAGGGCGCACCTGTATCCTGGTCGATGACATGGTCGATACCGCCGGCACCCTGTGCCACGCGGCCAAGGCCCTGAAAGAGCATGGCGCTGCCAAGGTCTTTGCCTACTGCACACACCCTGTGCTGTCGGGTCGAGCGATCGAGAACATTGAAAATTCCGTGCTGGACGAGCTGGTGGTGACCAATACCATTCCGCTGTCCGCTGCAGCACAAGCCTGTGCACGTATCCGTCAACTGGATATCGCACCGGTGGTTGCCGAAGCGGTTCGCCGCATCAGCAATGAAGAATCGATCAGCGCGATGTTCCGCTAAGGGCCCTGCCCTTTCCAGGACATCTCGTTGACGAAAAGCGCCCCGCCCCGACATCACCTGTCGGGGCGGGGCTTTTTTGCCCATACCGTGCCTGACGCTGGTCGCAAACGTCACTCGGTCATGGCTATTTTGGAGATACAACATGAACGATTTTACTCTGAATGCTGAAGTGCGTTCCGACCTGGGGAAAGGTGCGAGCCGCCGCCTGCGTCGTCTCGCAAGCCTGGTTCCAGCTGTAGTCTACGGTGGCGAAAAAGCCCCTGAGTCCATCAGCATGCTGGCCAAAGAAGTTGCCAAACTGCTCGAAAACGAAGCGGCCTACAGCCACATCATCGAGCTGAACGTTGGCGGCACCAAGCAAAACGTCGTGATCAAAGCCCTGCAGCGTCACCCGGCCAAAGGCCACGTGATGCACGCTGACTTCGTCCGCGTTGTTGCCGGTCAGAAGCTGACTGCTGTTGTTCCAGTGCACTTCATCAACGAAGCTGCTCCGGTCAAGAAAGGCGGCGAGATCTCGCACGTGACTTCCGAGCTGGAAGTTTCCTGCCTGCCGAAAGACCTGCCTGAATTCATCGAAGTCGACCTGGCTGACGCCGAAATCGGCACGATCATTCACCTGTCCGACCTCAAGGCTCCTAAAGGCGTTGAGTTTGTTGCTCTGGCACACGGCGATGACAAGGCTGTTGCCAACGTCCACGCTCCACGTGTTGCTCCAGAAGCCACTGAAGAAGGCGCTGCAGAGTAATTTCACTCTGTCGCCGGAGTGACCGGAAACATCGCGGACTGGAACGTAGCGAGACAGCGGGCGAGAACGCGAAGTTTACTTAACGGTAAATCCGCCATTTTCGTCCACTGTCGCAACACCGCCTGATTGCGACATCGTTATCCACACTCCAGGAAGGGCCCCTATCGTGACTGCCATTAAACTGATCGTTGGCCTGGGAAATCCAGGCGCTGAATACGAACAGACCCGGCATAACGCAGGGGCCCTTTTTGTTGAGCGCATCGCGCACGCGCAAGGGATCAGCCTGGCGGCCGATCGCAAGTATTTCGGCCTGACCGGGCGCTTCTCGCATCAGGGTCAGGATGTTCGCCTGTTGATTCCCACCACCTACATGAACCGCAGCGGCCAGGCCGTGGCGGCATTGGCCGGTTTCTTTCGCATCAAGCCTGAAGAGATCCTGGTGGCCCACGACGAACTCGACCTGCCTCCGGGCGTTGCCAAGCTCAAGCAAGGTGGCGGCCATGGCGGTCACAACGGGTTGCGCGACATCATCGCGCAACTGGGTAATCAGAATACCTTTCACCGCCTGCGGCTTGGCATCGGCCACCCGGGCGTTGCCAGTATGGTTTCTAACTTTGTCCTGGGTCGTGCGCCTCGCGCCGAACAGGAAAAACTCGATGCCAGCATCGACTTTGCCCTCGGCGTGCTGCCGGATATTCTCGCCGGGGAATGGAACCGCGCGATGAAAAACCTGCACAGCCAGAAGGCCTGACACTTATCCGAGGGGAAACACCATGGGATTCAATTGCGGCATCGTCGGCCTGCCTAACGTCGGCAAGTCCACCCTGTTCAACGCCCTGACCAAATCCGGTATCGCGGCCGAGAACTTCCCCTTCTGCACCATCGAGCCGAACAGCGGCATCGTGCCGATGCCCGATCCGCGCCTGGACGCCTTGGCAGCCATCGTGATCCCGGAGCGGGTGCTGCCGACCACCATGGAGTTCGTCGACATCGCCGGCCTGGTGGCCGGTGCCTCGAAGGGTGAAGGCCTGGGTAACAAGTTCCTGGCCAACATCCGCGAAACCGATGCCATCGCCCACGTGGTCCGCTGCTTCGAAGACGAGAACGTGATTCACGTCTCCAACAGCGTCGACCCGAAACGCGATATCGAAATCATCGATCTGGAACTGATCTTCGCCGACCTCGATAGCTGCGAGAAGCAACTGCAGAAAGTCGCTCGCAACGCCAAGGGCGGCGACAAGGACGCCGTCGCTCAGAAAGCCTTGCTCGAGCAGTTGATCGCCCACTTCACCCTGGGCAAACCGGCACGCAGCCTGATCAAGAACATGGGCGCCGATGAGAAGCAGATCATTCGCGGCTTCCATCTGCTGACCACCAAACCGGTCATGTACATCGCCAACGTTGCCGAAGATGGTTTCGAAAACAACCCGCTGTTGGACGTGGTGAAAGCCATTGCCGAAGAAGAAGGCGCGATGGTCGTACCGGTCTGCAACAAGATCGAAGCGGAAATCGCCGAGCTTGAAGACGGCGAAGAAAAGGACATGTTCCTGGAGGCCCTGGGCCTTGAAGAACCAGGCCTGAACCGCGTGATCCGCGCCGGCTATGAAATGCTCAACCTGCAGACGTACTTCACCGCTGGCGTAAAGGAAGTGCGCGCCTGGACCGTACGCGTCGGCGCCACCGCGCCACAAGCCGCGGCCGTGATCCACACCGACTTCGAAAAAGGCTTCATTCGCGCCGAAGTCATCGCCTACGACGACTTCATCCAGTACAAGGGCGAAGCCGGCGCCAAGGAAGCGGGTAAATGGCGTCTGGAAGGCAAGGAATACATCGTCAAGGATGGCGACGTGATGCACTTCCGCTTTAACGTCTGACCGGCCTATTAAGTTCCAGGGTGTTTGTTGAAACACCTAGGAACCGATACAACCCCAGAAAACCGCGCCTTAGCGCGGTTTTTCTGTTTCAGAACGTCACATTTCGCTTCTGCTGTTTCCATCCTTCGCCAGAAGAATCGCAGGGTGAATCAGCCAAGCTGCTAGCTCAGCCACCGAACTTCCTACCGGAGAAAAAGCCGTAAGCCCCCTCCTGATAGCAACTTGCCACACTCTTAAGGTAAATTAGCCAAAGAGGTGACGCCAACAAGCCCACTCCCCCCGAACAGCACAAGGATGTAGCCATGCCCGCCAGCAACGACCGTCCCCTGGAACCTGCCCTGTAGCACCCGCTCCCCAAGCACCCACGCAAATAAGTCTGACAGCCAAGCCTTGAAACGGCATGACCGTGGATAAGGAGAGTCCATGCCTCACCCTTTTCAGTTTCAAACCTCGCCATTCGCCGGACCGGGCACCACTGAAGCCAACGTTTTCGTCCATGGCTACAGCGCCGGGCATAGCGAGGAGGACAAGCAGTTTCTGCTCGACAAGATCCCCGACCAGCTAAAGCACTACACCAATATCTTTGCGTTCTGGCCTTCGAATCATCTTCTGCGTTTCGACAAGTCTTCGCTTTGGGCACTTGGCGCGGCAGGTCTGAATTTCGGTAAAACCATGTCGAGTTCGCCCCTCGATTCTTTCGGCCTTTTGGGGGCCTTCGCCAAGGACCGGATGGGCAACTTCACTCAGGCCCGCACTCGGGCGGAGCACATGGGAGCGGTGTTGTTTGACCAGTTGCAGGATTACTTGCGTAGCAACCATCCAAAGATCAAGACCATCAACCTGATCGGGCACTCGCTCGGTGGGCGGCTGGTTATCAGCAGCCTGAAGAGTTTTTCGTATCGACAGCAGTTGGCTATCAACGATGTGCTGCTTATGGCCGCCGCCGTTGAAGTCACCGCCATGGAAGCGCGGCAGCTGCGTGAACGGTTCAAGGGGAGGCTTATCAATGCCTATTCCAAGGCAGACAGGACCCTGCTGTTGAACTGGGGTGAAACCTGCCTGGGACGTAACGAGATCGAGCACTTCGAGAGCATCGAAATGAACGATTTCGGTCACACCGATTACTGGGAACGACTGCCAGAAGTGTTGGCGGAGACTCGTTTCAAAGCCCACGCCCCCGGCTCGTCGGAGGCTGCTCAAACACCTGCAGAAGAACTCTTGCCACCGCTGGCGCCCGAACAACTCGCCGAAGAACACGACATGAAACTCGAACTGAACAGCCCTCTTGATGTTTACCAGCAAATCAATGACGAGCTGGCACTCATTATCAGTGAACTGAGACATCCTTCGGACGACGAAGCCTTGAACCTATCCCGTCAGGAGGCGCTTCGGCGGCTGACCGAGCATCGGACGGCGCTGTTTGAGCGGCTCGCGGAACTTGAGAAAAATGCCGAGTGGAACACGTTCACCATTGCCTTCTATGGCGAGACGGGGGCAGGCAAGTCGACCCTCATCGAGACCCTGCGCATCCTGCTTCAGGAGCCCGGCAAGCGGGCGAGTCAAGAGGCGTTTCGCAAGCTGCGCGACCAGTACGGGCTGACTGAAGAAACCCTGCAGGGGCTGCAACGGAGCATCGAGCAAGCCGAAGCGCGACTTGAAGAACTGACGCAGCAACTGAGTGCGACAGTGTCGCAGTTCGAACAGCCTTTCAGGGACGCACAGAGCGCGCTGGACCAGGCCAACGCCCGGTCCAGCGAGGTGAAACAGCGACTGGGCGGTGCGTTTGAGCAACACGAGCAATCACATAAGGACGCCCTTGCCGCCGTCACTCGCCTGCACACGCTTCTTGCGACACGCAAAAGCAACGCTTCGCTCTGGCAAAAGCTGTTGAATCTTTTCAGAACGATGCCGGAAGAGCTTCAGTTGAATGAGGCCACCGCTTCGTTGACCGCAACTACAGCGGCACGGGACAGTGCTGCCGCGACGCTGCACGTCGAACAGACGAAAGCCGAACAGGCGTGCCGTGCGATGGAGCAGCAGGTGAGCGAGATCGTAACCAGGCGCGACGACGCTTGTGCGGCGCTGTCCGCGCAACAGGCGGAGGCGACGCAGCAGCAGCGAGCGCTCACCCAGCAGCGACTCGAACATGAGACCCAACTGGCGCAGTTGTTGGGAGAGCTGCAAGTTCATGCTGACGGTCAAATCATCGGTCACGGTTTGAGCGACTTCACCCGCGAGACTCAGCGCTATGAGTTCGAGCTGGACGGCCAACCCTTCGCGCTGCTGGATGTACCCGGTATCGAGGGCAAGGAAGGCTTGGTACTCGACCAGATAGAACGTGCCGTCCAGACCGCTCACGCGGTGTTCTATGTCACCAACCAGGCCGCACCGCCACAAACGGGTGACGGCCAGCACCAGGGCACACTGGAAAAGATCAAGCAGCATCTGGGAGCGCAAACCGAGGTGTGGACCATCTTCAACAAGAAGATCACCAACCCCAAGCACTCACTGACTGACCGACCACTGGTCTCCGACGACGAAATCGCCAGCCTTGCCGGGCTTGACCAGAAAATGAGCGAGCAGCTCGGCAAGCACTATCAACATGTGTTTCCGCTGAGCGCGCTTCCTGCCTTTCTCGCCTCGACCGACCATCTTGCACCGGGATCACAGAATGCCAAGCGCCGCAGCAAAGTGCTCGAGGATTTCGGTGCCGACGAGTTGCTGGAAAAATCCCGTCTGCGCCCCTTCCTGGATTTGCTAGGCCGCCAGCTGATTCACAACGGCAAAGCCAAGATCATTCGCGCCAACTTCAACAAGGCCAATGACGCGCTCAACCACACCACCCAGACGCTCTCAGGCGTTCAGCAGACTCTGAATGCGCTGTCGGAAAAGCTCTCCCAGGAAGAGCAAAGCGCCAAGAGCCAGTTGACCACCAGCTTTGCGGCGCTGAAGAAACGTCTGGAGTCTTGCGGCGAAACCTTGATCGACAACTTCACCCGTAAGGTGCGTAACGACGTTTACGCACGCATCGAAAAAGACATCAGCAACGACGCTTTCAAAAGCGCCCTGACCGAGCAGCTTGAAACCCAGCAGCGCCAGCTCAGCAAGCAGCTGCCCGTGGCAGTGAACATAGAGGTCGGTAAATTCCAGAAGGCCGCCGAGGATATTCTCTCCCGTTTTGAAAAACACGCCCAAGAGTTGACCTCCAGTTACGGAAAGCTGGGCAGCATGCGATTCAACCAACCTTTCAACCTGAACATAAAAATCGACAACGGCGTCAACGTTGCGGGGCTGCTGGCAAGCCTTGTGGGTATCGCGACGGCACCGTTCACCGGCGGAGCCAGCTTGTGGTTCGTTGGGGCTTCAGTACTGACCGCGCTTGTCTCGATCGGCAAGGCACTCTGGAGCGCGCTCAGCACGGACTACAAGATGTCCCAACAACGCCAGGCCCTTGATAAGAATCTGCGCAGCGCCACCGAGCAATTGCGCGACATGCTGCGCGAAAGTCTGGACAGCGCTCTGAGCGAAATGCAGAAGACTATCGACCAACTCGACCTGGCACTTGAAGCGCCTGCCAAACAGGCGGCCAACCAGGTGAGCACGCTGTCGCGCTCGACCATCCGCCTGAAAACCCTCTCCCGCCAAATCGAACTCGCAGGAAACCTGTAATGGAAAACACACTCAAGACGTTCAAGGCCCAACAGGCTAATACGCTGACGCTGCTGGACAGGCTGCAGAATTTCCTCGGTCAGGGGGCCCAGGCCGGCGTTCCGATTGACCCAGCGTTGAGCAGCAAGCTGCAGAATGTCGTCAGCAGCGTGTCTGGTGAGAAACTCAAGGTCGCGCTGATTGGCGGCTTCTCTGAAGGCAAGACTTCGATTGCGGCGGCCTGGATGGAAAAGCTGGACAGGTCCAGCATGAAGATCAGCCATCAGGAATCCTCCAATGAGGTGAAAGTCTACGAAATCGACGAAGACTTCGTGCTGATCGACACCCCCGGGCTGTTCGGCTTCAAGGAAATGGAAAATGCCGAAACTCACGCGATCGAGAAGTACAAGGACATCACTAAAAAATACGTGAGCGAATCTCACCTGGTGCTCTATGTGATGAACTCGACCAACCCCGTCAAGGAAAGCCACAAGGATGACCTGATCTGGTTGTTCCGCACTCTGGATCTGCTGCAACGCACAGTGTTCGTCCTCAGCCGCTTCGACGAAGTGGCTGACGTAGAAGATGAACAGGACTACCTGGCCAACCTGCAGGTCAAACGCGAAAACGTGACAGGCCGGCTTCGTGAACAGATCGCGCTGACCGACCAGGAAGCAGCCGAACTGTCCATTGTCGCCGTCGCCGCGAACCCCTTCGACATGGGTGTAGAGCACTGGCTGGGCAACCTCGAACAGTTCAAGGCGCTGTCTCACATCGCCACACTTCAGACGGCCACCACAGGAAAGATGCAGCAGAACGGAGGCAGCGCCGCGCTGATCAACGACATGCGCGCCAGCGTCATCCGTGACGTGCTGAGCAACCAACTGCCCGTTGCCATCGAGAACGATCAGAAGGTTTCGCTGGAGGTCGGCAGGCTCGATGAGCTCAATGCTCGCCTGGGCAAGCAACTGGCAACAACCGGGCAGCAAATCGAAGAGGCACGGATCAGCCTTCGTGATTTTGCCACCCGCTACTTCTCCGACCTGATCCTTCAGGCTAAAGGTTGCAGCCTGGAAACCTTCGCGGACTTCTTCGAACGCGAGGTCGGTGCTGAGGGCATCATCCTGTCCACCCGTCTGCAAAATGAATTCAGCCGCCAGACCCAGTCGATTACCCTTGAGGTCGAGAAGATGCAAGTGGGCTTCGACAGCGAGGTCAACCACTTCAACACCACCGTCAAGGCCTTGGGTAAACAAGGCATCAACCACGTGCTCAAAGGCAACTTCATCAATAACACCACGGTGCTGGCCGCACGGGATGGCCTCACCACCATCGCCAAGACGGTAGGCATGGATATCGGCAAGTACCTGAAATTCAAGCCGTGGGGGGCGGTGAAGTTCGCCAAAGGTGCCAATGGCGCACTGGCCTTCCTCGGCGTGGCCCTCGAAGCCTGGGACAGCTGGGAGCAATACAAGCGCGAAGAAGCTTTCAAGAAAGCAGTCGCGACGATGGTCGGCAACTTCGAACAGCAACGTCAGGACTTCCTTGCCCTCGTGAACTCGGAACGCTTCAAGGAGGAGTTCTTCCCGGAGTACCTGCTGCTCAACACACGCCGCAAAGAACTGCAGAGCAATGTGGATGAAAGCCGTGTACGTCAGCAGCGCTTCCAGGCATGGCGCGTTGAAGCTGAAGCCATCGACGCAGAGTTCAAAAGACTGAACTGACCTCCTCCAGGCGCCCGCCGAAAGATGCAGCGGGCGCTTCGTGAGCAGAGCTAATTGATTGGCACTGTGGTCTTGCCCACTCCTACAACCGGGCTAGAACAGATAGCCTATGTAAATCGCAGCGCCACCACCGGCCTGCAAACCAGCGTTTATGCCGGCCATGACCACCGCCCCCTTGGCCGACTTCGCCAGCCGCTGGTTGACCAGGGTGGAAGCGATGAGCGAGGTCGCCGGGTTGGAATTCAGTGCCATCGACAACGCCAGCAACTTGGGATCAAGCCCGAACAACAGCGCCGTGGCCGAACCACCGATTCCCAGGCCCACCCCTACTTCGGTGTACATGCACGGTCCGGTGATGTCGTCACTGGTCAGGTCGCGAGCGACCAAGGCATCGCTGACAAACACCTTGCCGGTGCTGGGAAAGGCCTCCGCCGCGCCGGCCGCAGACACACCCTTGCCCTTGATCTGGATATTGATCTTGCCGAAACGCGGCAGCCGCGCGCCGAATCCGGCACCTACTCCGACGCCACCGTAGCGGTAGCTGATGTCCTCGCCCTCGGGCGAACGCAGGATGATCGAACCGCCGCTGCCGGCCACCATGACCACGGTCAGGCCGCCGCCGCTGGCGGTCTGATATTGCCAGCGACTTTCATTGACCGGGATCGGGATGTTGTAGCTCATACGTTTAAAGTCCTTTATGTGAATGAACCGCACCGCGACCGCGCTGACGGATAGCCTTTGCCAGACCGACAAGGGTGAACACCAGACCGATAAAACCCAGGCCCCCGGAAGTGCCCCACAACGCGGCAGAGTCATCGACGATGGCGCTATTGGTCGGCTGCTCGGGCAGGTAATGCACCCGCACGGGCTGACCCTGCTGATAGCCGAAAATGAAGCCGCCTTGGGGGTAGGAGATTTTTTCACCGCTGCTCGTGGTGAACGCGATCTCAGGATGCGAACCACCGGCATTCAAGTGGCTGACGATGCCATCGGCGGTCTGTGCGCGGTCGAGAAACTCGCGTCGCTCAAGCGTGAGATTGGTGGCAATGCTCAACAAACCGATACCAATCAGGGCAAACAGCAGGCCCAGCAATATCTTCCCGATGTGTGACGGGGTGTAGTTAGCCATGGCTTGTCTCAGTGTTCGTCCATGAAGAGGGCGATCAGAATAGCAAGAAGCGGCGCTATGCCGCACCTCCCGAAAATCATTCCCGCAATCGTACGACGCCAGGAGAAGGCCTCTCAGTGGCGAGTGGTGATAAACACCCTGATCGACTACCATGCCCAGCGCCGGTTCCCCCACGGGACTAATAGGGAATCCGAGATGCCTCGCACGGCATCAAACGGAACTGCCCCCGCAACTGTAGGTGCTGAGCCTGCTCCTCAATGGCCACTGGGATCACCCCGGGAAGGCTGGAGCCAGGCGATGACGCATCAGTCAGGAGACCTGCCGGCCAAGTCAATCACTAACCGGCGGGGTGTCCGGGAAGGGCATCCTTGCGTTGCGCATCACTGGGCCGATCGGCACTTCAGTGCTTCAGCGGCAGCGTTCGATGATGTGTTTTCCAGTCCGTCCCCTGCTCCGTGTACGGTCAACTGGAGTTTGCGTCATGCTGCTGCCCCGCCTTGCCCCCCTCGTCATCGCCCTGGGTCTGCCGAGCCTCGCCCACGCGGCCCCGACTCACTATCCCCTGACCCTCGAGAACTGCGGCAGCACGCTGACCTTTGAGCAACCACCCAGTCGCGCCGTGACCATCGGCCAGGCCGGCACTGAAATGCTCTATGCCATGGGTTTGAGCGACAAGGTGGTCGGCACTTCGCTCTGGTTCAACGATGTGCAGATGAAGTACAAGGCACAGAACGACAAGATCGAACGCCTGGCTGATAACGAGCCGAGCTTCGAGGCGGTGATCGGCAAACGCCCGCAACTGGTGGCGGTGGAACTGGAATGGATGGTCGGACCGCAAGGCGTGGTCGGTACCCGCCAGCAGTTTCACGAACTGAAGATCCCCACCTACCTGATGCCCTCCGATTGCGAGGCCAAGGATAATCTGGTCGGTGCGGATGGCACACGGCTGGAGGCCTTTCGCATCGACAGTATCTACAAGAGCATCAGCCAGTTGGCTGAAATCTTCGACGTACAGGAGCGTGGCCAGCAGTTGAACGCCCAACTCAAGGCGAGCCTGGCGAAGTCTATCGCCACGGTGCAGGCCAAGGATCTGAAGCAGACGAGCGCGCTGTTCTGGTTCTCCAGCGCCAGTCTGGACATCGACCCCTATGTGGCCGGGCACAAGGGCATTCCTGACTTCATGCTCAGTACCCTGGGCGTGCGCAACGTGGTTGAATCCGATGAGGAATGGCCGACCGTCGGCTGGGAAACCATCGCCAAGGCCAACCCGACCTTCCTGGTCATTGCCCGCATGGATCGCCGACGTTTTCCGGCGGATGACCATGAAAAGAAGCTGCAATTCCTGCGCAGTGACCCGGTGACCCGCAATATGGACGCGGTGAAAAACAACCGCATCATCATTCTCGATGCGATGGCCATGCAAGCGAGCATCAGAATGTTCGACGGCCTGGAAACCCTGGCGACGGCCATCAGCGGCTACGACCTGCCGAAATGATTCCGACGCTGATTCGAACGTTGCTGGCGTTGGCGGCGCTGCTCCTGGCAGTGATTGCCGGTGTGGCCATCGGTGAGACGAGTATCGAGCCGAGTGTGGTGTTCCAGGTGCTGGCCAACAAACTGTGGGCCGCAGGTTATGCCCTCGACCCGATAGACGAAGGCATCGTCTGGAACTACCGGCTGACCCGTGCGCTGGTGGCGGCGGCCTGCGGTGCGGGCCTGGCGACCTGCGGGGTGATCTTGCAATCGCTGTTGCGTAACCCGTTGGCCGATCCTTACCTGCTCGGCATCTCCGCCGGGGCCTCGACAGGCGCGGTACTGGTGGCGCTGCTGGGCATTGGGGCGGGGCTGATTTCGTTGTCGGTCGGGGCCTTCGCCGGGGCCGTTGCCGCGTTCGCCGTGGTCGTTTTGCTGGCCCGTGCCAGCCGCTCACCCGCTGGCACCGGGCAGATCATCCTGGCCGGCATTGCCGGCTCGCAGTTGTTCAATGCGCTCACCGCGTTTCTGATTACCAAGTCCGCCAGTTCCGAACAAGCGCGCGGCATCATGTTCTGGTTGCTGGGAAATCTCAGTGGGGTCCGTTGGCCGTCGGTGTGGCTGTCGGTGCCCGTGGCATTGATCGGTCTTGCGGTGTGCCTGTGGCACCGGCGGGCGCTGGACGCCTTTACCTTTGGCGCCGACTCGGCCGCCTCCCTTGGCATTCCGGTACGCCGGGTGCAATTTCTTCTGATCAGTTGCGCGGCACTGGTGACAGCGGTGATGGTGTCGATTGTGGGCTCCATCGGTTTCGTCGGGTTGGTCATTCCCCATGCCGTGCGTTTGTTGCTGGGTACCCGGCATGCGCGCCTGTTGCCGGCAAGCGCGTTGGGCGGCGCGGTGTTCCTGATCGCCGCCGATGTCTTCTCCCGAACGCTGATCAAAGGCCAAGTCATCCCGGTCGGCGTCATCACTGCACTGGTGGGTGCTCCGGTGTTCGCGTTGATCCTGATCGGTCGGAGAAATGCCCGATGAATGCCGTCACCTCTGTCATCGGCGAATCCGTGCTGAGTTGTTCCGGCCTCGGCTTCCATGTGCGGGACGCCGAGTTGTTGCACGATATCCGCCTGGACATCCGTCGGGGCGAAACCCTGGGCCTCGTCGGCCCCAACGGTTCGGGAAAATCCACATTGCTCAAACTGCTGGCGGGCGTGCGCGCCCCCAGCCGGGGCGACATTCACCTCAACAACCAGCCCCTCAAGACGCTGGCACGGCGAACCGTCGCGCAGACCCTGGCCGTGGTTGAGCAACAGGCCGACACACTGGATGCGATCAGCGTGTTCGACGCCGTTGCCTTGGGCCGAACGCCGTGGCTATCAGCCTTGAGTCCGTGGTCAAACGAAGACGCTGCCATCGTCCAGCAGGCGCTGTGGGACGTCGATGCGGCGCACTTGAAAAACCGCACCTGGCACAGCCTGTCCGGCGGTGAACGCCAACGTGTTCACATCGCTCGGGCCCTGGCCCAACGCCCGCAGATTCTCTTGCTGGACGAACCCACCAATCACCTGGATATCCAGCATCAGCTCGCCATCCTGAAAGTCGTGCAAGCGCTACCTGTCACGACGGTCATCGCCCTGCATGACCTGAACCAGGCGTTGACCTGTGATCGCCTGGCGGTACTGGAACGGGGCCGGCTGGTAGCGCTAGGCAAACCTCTTGAGGTGCTGACCCCGCAACGCTTGCAGGCTACGTTCGGCGTGCACGCCCATTACCTGATCGACCCTTTCGACGGCGCGCAGATCCTGCGCTTTCGTTCCGTTTGACTGAATCTCGGGGTTCGGAAAAAACCGAACCCTATGCAAGTGCCGAGTTTAGCCAAGCGACGGGGCGAGCACAGAAGATAAAGCCGACACATTGGCCCGCGCCGCGTGCAGTTTTTTGTAGCTGTCGATCAGGCGCAGGTGCCTATCGAGCCCCTCCAGCTTCATGCTGGTCGGCGTCAAGCCATGGAAGCGCACGCTGCCGTCCACCGAGCCGATCGCCGCATCCATCCGCTCGTTGCCAAACATCCGACGGAAATTGGCCTCGTAGTCTTCCAGTTCCAGGTCTTCGTCCAGCTTCATCTCCAGCACCACATTCACGGCCTGGTAGAACAACCCGCGCTCAACCGTGTTGTCGTTGTACTGCAGGAAGGTTTCCACCGCTTCCTTCGCCTCTTCGAACTGCTGCAAGGCCAGATAGATCAGCAGCTTCAACTCCAGGATCGTCAACTGGCCCCAAGCCGTGTTGTCATCGAACTCGATGCCGATCAAGGTGGTGATGTCGGTGTAGTCGTCCAGCTCGCTTTCCACCAGACGCTCCACCAGCGCTTGCAGTTCGTCTTCGTCCAGGCGATGCAGGTTCAGGATGTCGGCGCGGAAAAACAGCGCTTTGTTGGTGTTATCCCAGATCAGATCGTCCACGGGATAGATTTCCGAATAGCCCGGCACCAGGATACGGCAGGCTTTCGCGCCGATATGCTCGTAGACCGCCATGTACACTTGCTTGCCCATGCCTTCGAGAATGCCGAACAAGGTCGCGGCCTCCTCGGCATTCGAATTCTCACCCTGGCCGGAGAAGTCCCACTCCACGAATTCGTAATCTGACTGGGCACTGAAAAAGCGCCACGACACCACGCCGCTGGAGTCGATGAAGTGCTCGACGAAGTTATTCGGCTCAGTCACCGCATGGCCTTCGAACGTCGGTTGGGGCAAGTCGTTGAGGCCTTCGAAACTGCGGCCCTGCAACAATTCGGTCAGGCTGCGCTCCAGCGCCACTTCCAGGCTCGGGTGTGCGCCGAACGAGGCAAACACACCGCCGGTCCGCGGGTTCATCAACGTGACGCACATCACCGGGAATTCTCCCCCCAGGGAGGCATCCTTCACCAGGACGGGGAACCCCTGCTCTTCCAGCGCCTGAATACCGGCCATGATTCCCGGGTACTTCGCCAACACGTTGGCCGGTACATCCGGCAGTGCGAATTCACCTTCGATGATCTCGCGTTTGACCGCGCGCTCGAAAATCTCCGACAGACACTGCACCTGAGCTTCAGCCAGTGTGTTACCGGCGCTCATGCCGTTGCTCAGGAACAGGTTTTCAATCAGGTTGGACGGAAAATACACCACCTCGCCGTCCGACTGGCGCACGTACGGCAGCGAGCAGATGCCGCGCTCTTCATTACCCGAGTTGGTGTCGATCAGGTGGGAGCCACGCAGCTCGCCGTCGCGGTTGTAGATTTTCAGGCAGTACTCATCGAGGATTTCCGCCGGCAGCGCATCTTTACGGCCAGGCTTGAACCAGCGCTCGTCCGGGTAATGCACAAACGCCGCGTTGGCGATGTCTTCGCCCCAGAACTGATCGTTGTAGAAAAAATTGCAGTTCAGTCGCTCGATGAACTCGCCCAACGCCGACGCCAGGGCGGCCTCTTTGGTCGCGCCCTTGCCATTGGTAAAACACATCGGCGAGTGTGCATCGCGAATATGCAGCGACCAGACATTGGGCACGATATTGCGCCACGAAGCGATCTCGATCTTCATGCCCAGGGCCGCCAAAATACCCGACATATTGGCGATGGTCTGCTCCAGCGGCAGGTCCTTGCCGGCGATATAGGTACCCGCTTGGGAAACCGAATTGGGCATCAGCAACGCCTGGGCATCGGCGTCGAGGTTCTCCACCTCTTCAATGACAAACTCAGGCCCGGCTTGCACGACCTTCTTCACCGTGCAACGGTCGATGGAGCGCAGAATGCCTTGGCGGTCTTTGTCGCTGATATCCGTCGGGAGCTCGACCTGGATCTTGAAGATCTGGTTGTAGCGATTTTCCGGATCGACAATATTGTTCTGCGACAGGCGAATGTTATCGGTAGGAATATTGCGCGTCTGGCAATACAACTTCACAAAGTAAGCCGCGCACAACGCCGACGAAGCCAGAAAGTAATCGAACGGCCCGGGGGCCGAGCCATCGCCCTTGTAGCGGATAGGTTGATCGGCCACCACCGTAAAGTCATCAAACTTGGCTTCAAGTCGAAGGTTGTCGAGAAAGTTGACCTTGATTTCCATACGGGATTACCAGCATCACGAGCAAAAAATAGGCGGCCATTATCCGCTTTTTCAATCGGAAGTCTTGTGCTTTAGCCCATCCTCACCGGTGAGTTGACTCACCAACGGCAACCTCACCACGAACTCGCTACCCTGCCCATCCCCCGCACTCTTGCCGATCACCGTGCCGCCGTGGCTTTCGACCAACTCGCGCACCACCGTCAGGCCAATGCCCAGGCCCGCGCCATTGAACCCGATGGCGTGAACATCCTGCACAAAAGGCTCGAAGATGAACGGCAGTGCCTTGGGCGAGATACCGATGCCGGTATCGCGGATGCTTATTTCCACTGCGTCGCTTTCGGCGGTGACCGAAAGTACGACGGTGCCACCTGCCGGGGTGTACTTGGCCGCATTGCCCAGCAGATTGCCGAGAATCTGCGCAAGGCGCACCGGATCGCCGTTCAACGACAAGGCACATTCGGGCAGTCTGGCAATGAAATGCAGGTCCCTGGAGAGCATGACCGGCTTACAGATGTCCATGGCCTCATCAATGACCTGCAGCAGATCGATCCTTTGACAATCGAGACGAAGCTTGCCGGTCTTGACGCGAGAGACGTCAAGCAAGTCTTCGACTAAACGGGACATATGCCGCACCTGGCCTTCGATCAGCGTCTGCATGCGCGGCAGTTCCTCGCTGGGCACCCGCGCCAGTCGACCGGCAATCATGCTGATAGGGGTCAGCGGATTGCGCAGTTCATGGGCGACCAGGGCGAGAACGTTACGTTGACGCTCTAGCGCGCGTTCGGCCGAGGTCCTCAGGTGTTGCGCACTGAGGGCGGCGATGACCAGGAGCTCATTGGCTTCGCGCATATCCAGGTACAACTGTTGTTCGACCGGCGTGTTTTTTGGCTTTTGCGCCTCGGACTGGGCCGACAGGATCGCCAGGACCAACTGTTGGTTGGCCTCGATCAATTGCTCGATCTGTCGCTTGTCGGCGAGCTGGGTGTTGGCGTCGCTCAGTTCCTTGTGCAACGCCGCCAGCACCGCCCGCGCCTCGACGGTTTTCTGGCCGAGCAGGAACAGCTCGCGAGCGACCGTAGTCATCGCTTGCTCATCCTTGCCATTGGCCTCATCCATTATTCTGACTCATTCACTGTCGTTGACAGCACGCTGCCGGGTAGGCCGGCCGCCGAGCAGTCCCTCCTGGTCCGGCAACATTTCACCGATCTGCAAACCGCCGTCATCGATGCGATACAGGCGTAATTCATCAGAGTGGGAGCTGGCCCGCACCTTGACCACCGCCATGATGCGCAATAAACGGCTCTGCACTTCAATGTAACGCTGGACGATGATGGCGTCGGTGAGAAACGCCGTGCCGTAAGGACTGAAGCGCAGGTCGGTGTAGCGGTCTTCCAGCTCCGAGGTCAGCAAGACACTGACGCCAGCGCTGGTCAACGCCGTGACCATGCGCGACAGCGACTCGCGAAAGTCCTCGCGAAAGGTCGGCGCCAGCGCCAGTTCGAAACCCGACAGCGAATCAATGACCACCCGGGTCGCTTTCAGGCGGGCGATCTCGCCCAGCAGCAGATGCACGATTTCGTCGATGGACAGGTCCGGTGCCCGGCTATCCACCAGCCCGACTTTTCCACATTGAATCAAGTTGGCGAGGGTGGCGTTCTGGGAATGATTGGGACGTTGTTCGAATACCGCGATCACGCCGGTTTCGCCATTGCGCGCGCCTTCGTCGAGGAAGGAGGCCGCCAGAATGCTCTTGCCCGAACCGGACGGCCCCGCCACTAACAAGGAATAACCGCGCGGCAAGCCACCGCCAAGCATTTCATCGAGCTGCGGCACGCCCATGGCCAGGCGCTTGATGGGGAACTCCAGCGGGGCTTCGACCGGGTTGAGCGGCGCAGGAGCAAAGACCTTGATCCCCGACGAGGCGATACGGAAAGTGTGCAGCCCCGGCAGTGTCGGCTGGCCGCGCATCTTCATGATTTCCATCTTGCGCACCATGGAATTGCGCTGAACGCTCTGGCGCAGCCAGATCAGCCCATCGGCCACGGTGAAAATCGGGTTGGTATCGGTTTCGGTGAAATACTCGCCGATCAGGAACGTCGTGGCCTGCCAGGTGGTCATCAGCATGCCCAGTTGCTGGACGAACTGCGGCAGGTTGTTATTCGGGTTGTCCTGGGTCTGGCTGGCCAGCACCACCGAACGGAACGAGTCAACGAACACCAGCGCCGGGGAGTGAGCCTCCACCTCGCTGACAATGCGCCGCAGCACCTCGTCCAGGTCCCCGGCCAGGGTGTCATCAGCCAGATTGACGTAACGGATCGATTGATTGATCGCTTCGCTGTCGAAGAAATCGAACTGCTGCTGATAACGCAGCATCTTCAGTGGCGGCTCGCCCAGCACGGTAAAAAACAGCGCGGGACGCTCGGGGGTCGCCAGGGCAAACATCATCTGGTGCGCGAGGGTGGTCTTGCCACAACCAGGCGGACCGGCGATCAGATTGAACGAAAACTCCGGCAATCCTCCGCCCAAGACCTCGTCCAGTCCTGGCACGCCGGTGGCCAAGCGGTTGATAGTCACTTTGGTGCTCATGGCGAATTTTCCTGCGAAGGGGTGTCGCTCAAGGAAGGTTCCCACACGCCACGAAGCAAACGTGCGGTGAGCGAGGGCCCGATCAGCGTGGTCAGCAACTCGTAGAAGATGGTCAGCAACATTTCACCGAAAAACAGCGCATCGGCTTCGCTTTGCTCAACGAGTACGGATTTAAGGGCAGTCAGCACCTGGCCGGCCTGCACCCTGTCGCAGGGGCTGGTCAGACGCGGATGATTGGCCCCACACAGATGCAAACTGCGGCGATAAAGCGCGGCAACGCCTTGTTGACCAATAACGGGCGTGAGGGCCGCCTCTATATCCTGCAAAATTGAAATGATCGCGTGGGCGGTCTTTGCAATGTCAGCGTTGGGGCCAACGCGGTGCGTCAGAGAAGCTACGATCTGACGGCTCTCTTCGCTTAGCGTGGACATGGCTAACTGATATCCGATGGGCAGATATCGATAGTACACCCTCAAGAGCGTTATCGAGGCCCCATCGGTCAAGCAATGCAATTGCGATCACTTACGGTAAGTCAGTCAAACCAGCCCGGCCAAGCGCTGAAACAGAAAATCCCCGTCAACATTGGCTGATACGGGGATTTTGCGTCATTACATTACAGATTCGCCTGGAGCCGGCTGGAAAACCACTAACCCCTTTTGACTTTGAAACGACCCAGCACACGCTGCATCAGGGAGGCCCGCTCCGAAAGGTCCTTGGCCGCCACCGCGCACTCTTGCGAGTTGGACTGGTTTTTCTGCGTCACTTCATCGATCTGTTCCAAGCCGATGCTGGCCTGCTGCAAGCCCGAAGCCTGCTCGCTGGAGGCCTGGTAGATCAGCGAAACCAGGTTGGAAACCGCGCTGGTTCCATGAACGATGTTTTTCAGCGATTCGGCGGTCCGGCCCGCGATGATCATGCCGCGCTGGGTCTTGCTCGACGAATCCGCGATCAACGCGGCCGTCTGTTGGGCGGCCTCGGCACTGCGGGCGGCCAGGCTGCGTACTTCGTCGGCGACGACGGCAAAACCGCGCCCAAGCTCACCCGCCCGGGCGGCTTCGATGGCCGCATTCAGGGCCAGCAGGTTGGTTTGTGCGGCAATGTTGTCGATGGTGGTGATGATCGCGGTGATGTCCTTGCCCGAGTTGTCGATTTCAGCCATCGCGGCAATCAGCTCGCTCATCAATTTATCGCTCTCCCCCGCATCGGCCCGTGAGGCCTGGGATTGCTCATCGGCTTTCTTGGCGTTGGCGGCATTGTCCCGGGTCTGCGCAGCCATTTGCGTCATCACCGCGCTGATTTCGGTAATGGACGACGCGGAGTTCGACGCACCATCGGACAACGATTGGCTCAGATCGGTGACCTGCGCCGAGCTGCCGGTAATCTGGGTGGCGCTGGTCTGCACCTCGGAAATCAGTTGGTTCAGGTTGCTGACCATCTTTTCCAGTGACTTGCCGAGGGTATCGTGGGGCGACGACAAGCGGACCTCCAGGTCCAGATCCCCCTCGGAAATACGCTCGGCCACCCTCACCTGCCGCTGCAGGCTTTCGGACATGTCATTGAGTGCGGCAGACAGTTGCCCGACTTCATCCTCGGATTGCTGCACCAGGCGGCGCGAGAAATCGCCAAGACTGATATTGGCGGCCAACGCCGCGGCCTCGCGGATCGGGCCGACGATTTTCGCCGTGGCGAACCAGAGGGCGACCAACGCCAACAAGGAAATGCCCAGCCCTACCGACACTTGCCAGATGCTGTTGTTGATGCTGCGCGCTTGCAACTCCTGCTCCAGGGCGATGGCCTGGGCCATTACCACGGCCTTGGGCAAACGAATCAACACCGCCCAGGGTTTGCCCGTGCGACCGAGGGCAATGGGCATCAGCACTTCGATGTTCTGGGTCTGCGGATTGAGCAGACCGTCTCCCCGACCGCCCTGGATATCGCCGAGCACTTTTTCCCAGGAGTCAGGCAACAAAACCTTGATGGATTGCCCGATCAGGTCGGTGCGCTGGCTGTCTGCGACCACCAAGCCCTGGTTACTCAGGATCGAAACCGTGCCTTTGCCGCCGTAGAGCTCGGCAGACATCTGCTCACTGAGTTTCTGGATAAAGGCGATATCGAAGTCAGCCCCGACCACACCGTAGAACTTGCCGTTGGCCACGATGGGCACCGACAGGGTGGTCAGCCAGACGTTCTTGCCCTGGACCACATAGGGAATGGGATCGAGCACGCTCTCCTTCAGAGTGTCGCGCGGGCCGCTGTACCAGCCGCCCTTGGGCACGCCGTTGGGGTGACGATCCGGGGAGTCATACTCGACCAATGGCTGCACCGCGACATGACCGTCGGCGCTGCGAGTCCAGTAAGGCGTGAAGCGTCCTGTCAGGGGATTATTGCCATCGGTAGCATTACGGAACGCCGGATCCTGGCCGTCCAACGCATTGGGTTCCCAGCAGGAGTAGGTGCCGTTGAAGTCCGGGTTATCCTTGAGGATGCTGAGCAATACGCTGTTGATCTGCTCACGCCCCAACGCCAAGGGACTTTGCGCGGCCTTGCTGGCGGCAAAGGTGTTGGCCATGGTGCGGGCCGCGTCAAGGGCATTCTGCAGCTTGGCCTGGATGGCATTGGCACGGGACTCGGCCAGGTTCTGGATTTCCCGGATTGTTGACTGTTCAACCAGCGCCGAGACTTCGGAAGCGACATATTGCTCATTGGTCCGAGCGGTAAAGAGCCCGTAGACCACCAGGCTGACGGATGAAACAAACAGGCATACGCCTGCCGTGACACAAATGCGTGCCTGCAATGACTTGAACTTCATATCATCCCCTGCCTGATTCTATTTATTGCCAACGCTAGAGACGACGGTCTCTAACTTATGCACGACGCGGCAAATAACAATCGATTACGGCTGTTTACGCTGCCCACAAGCCAATCGCCTTGAAAGGGCACGGCGATACAGCACTTTATAAGTATTTGAAACGTGGCAGGTTGGGGCGTAAATCCGCTCTATCCGCCTGAAAAGCAGCTAGAGGTATCCAAATCAAGAACCGAAGGCCTTAGGTGCCAGGGCAATAAGGGCGATAGGTGGAAAGAATGCGCGATCCCTGCTTTTCCAGTAACCCTGGGGTCACTCTTGAATAATCTCGCAGAATCCATTCAGACCAATAACCACAGCCACAAATTAACACGACCGACTTTTGTACAAAATCGAACTTAGGCGTTATACAAAACAGTACTTTGGTCGTAATTCAATACAAGTGCGGCACGAGGTGTCACGCCGGGCTATTCGCTCCTGAAGAGGCGGGACGCGCCGTCACGTCACCTGCTGTAGGAAGGCGCCGCCAATGGCACCGGCTGCGGGTTGGCGATCACCCAACGCACGGCCAATTCACAGAGACGATCAGTCTGCTCGTCGTTATCGTTGCCACCCCGCAGGCCGGCAGCCAGTGCCCGGGCTTCAGCGAGGTCGGCCTCAGGCAAGGGCACGGCGCTGCCCAGATGGTCAACCAGAGCCACCAACATCGCTTTGAAATCGGCGTCCCAGTTGGCCGATCCGTTGTGGTGAATCTCTTGGGAGATACGGCCACTGATGCGGATCACCTCACCCTGCGCCGTCGCTGCGGCGCCTGAGGATGGCACCAGCAGCTCCCACAATTGCTGATGCTGGTCTGGCCAGCCACTGGCCGTCACGACGATGGCGGCCTGACCGTCGTGAACCTTGCGAGAGGCAACGGGCACGACGTCGAAAAGGCGATAAAGACGGGTCAGGGCGGCGTCCGTTGCCTCGAGGTAGTCCGGGTTGAAAGAGGCCCGGTGAAATTCGAACTCACGGCCGATGCGCTGCACTTCAGCGAGCATACCGTCATCGCCTTGCAGCCCTGCCGCCAACAGCGTCTGGGCGATTTCCGCGGTGGCCTCGATATCGGCGTTGCGGGTGGTGGCCAAGGCAATATGCAGGACACCGTGCCCCTGCCGACTCTTGGCATCGACATTGGCGCCCCGGCGGATCAGGGCCGCGATGGCCTCGGCTTTGTGGCTGTTGGCAGCGGCATGCAACGGCGTGTAGCCCTGGTAATCCTGCGCCTCGATATCGGCGCCCAGATCCAGCAGCAGATCGATACCCCCGATCCAACTCGAACTGCGATGATGCAGAGGCGTTCGCTGGTAAGTGTCACGGGCATTGATATCGGCGCCCTGCTCCACCAGCCAGCGGGCCAGTTCGTCGGGGCAGTTGTAAAAACCCAGCGCGGTGCTCTTGCTGTAGCCGCCGGTGGCTTCAATCTCACACGCATCGAACACGGCGACCAACTCGGCAAACGAGGCCTGCTCCAGCAACTGGCCGAAATCCTTCGGCAGTGTCTTGCGTTTACGCTTACCCATGGCGGCGGTCACCGTTCTGATCAAAAGATTTTTCAGCATAAAACTCGATATTCATTGGCAACGGCCATCTGGATGCGGATCAGACTTTTTTAGTCCTTGGCAGGAAAATCGCCAACACCCCAAACAGCGGCAGGAACGAGCACAACCAATACACGTACTCAATGCCACGGATGTCCGCCAGATGCCCCAGCAGCGCGGCACCAATCCCGCCGAAACCGAACATCAGGCCAAAGAACACCCCGGCGATCATCCCGACATTGCCCGGCACCAGTTCCTGGGCGTACACCACGATGGCCGAGAACGCCGAAGCGAGGATGAAGCCGATCACCACGCTGAGGATGCTGGTCCACAGCAGGTCGACATGAGGCAGGATCAGGGTGAACGGCGCCACACCGAGGATCGAGAACCAGATCACCGCCTTGCGCCCGATCCTGTCGCCAATCGGTCCGCCAAAAAAGGTCCCCGCCGCCACAGCGCCGAGGAACAGGAACAGATACAACTGCGAAGAGGCCACCGACAGCTCGAACTTCTCGATCAGATAGAACGTGAAGTAGCTGGTAAAACTGGCCATGTAGAAGTACTTGGAAAACACCAGCAACCCCAGCACCACCAGCGCGCTCAAGACCCGGCCCTTGGATAGGCCATGGGTGGCCGCCTGGCCTTGCTTGAGCTTGAACAGGTTCAAGTGGTTGGCGTACCAGCGGCTGATGCGGTACAGCACGAACAGCGCAAACAGGGCGAACAACCCGAACCAGGCCACATTGCCTTGCCCGTAGGGAATGATGATCGCCGCCGCCAGCAGCGGGCCGAAGGCAGAGCCGGCGTTGCCGCCCACCTGGAATGTCGATTGCGCCAACCCGTAGCGCCCACCCGACGCCAGTCGTGCCACCCGCGATGCTTCCGGGTGGAAGGTCGACGAGCCGATACCGATCAATGCCGCCGCCAATAGGATCAAGGCAAAACTGCCGACCATGGACATCATCACAATGCCGATCAACGTGCACACCGTCCCGGCCGGCAGCAGCCAGGGCTTGGGATGTCGATCCGTGTGATAGCCGACCCAGGGCTGTAACAAAGATGCGGTCAACTGGAACGTCAGGGTGATCAGGCCAACCTGGGTGAAGGTCAGGCCATAGCTGTCCTTGAGCATCGGGTAGATCGACGGCAGCACCGCCTGGATCAAATCGTTGATCAGGTGCGCCAGCGCCACGGCACCGATGATGCGCATGACCAACGGGCTGCTTTGCGCCGGGGCGGCAACGGATGGGGTGGCGGCTTGGGTATTGCTGATAGCCATGGGAGTTTCCAGACGACAGAGGGTGCACATGGGCAGGTGCGTCAATGTGCCATTTTTCGGTGCGACAAGGCTATCCCCTTAGCTTGCTATCTACCTTGAAAAAATTGTCGAATTCCAAGGTGATAGCCCAACGCCATGGTCTGAATCTTGCCTTGTTAATGAGCTACAACGCGGCTTCCTTACAAAGGAGACCGAGAATGGGAAGTTTCGCTACAGAGCTGGCCTACCGAGCCGATTTGGACAAACTTTCGAAGCCTTTTAAAAGGGCACCCGTTTTAGCACTGTGTAAAAAACGCACAAAAACAGTGCAGGGGTGTCCAGGGGAGTATGGGCATGCAGGCTTTTCTATCACCGGGAATCAGGTTGTTGGGGCATTTCGGCTTCGCCCGCAAATTCCAATTGCTGTTCCTGCTTTTTATCCTGCCGCTCATGGGCAGCCTGTGGCTCATCGGCCAGGACTATCGTGACAAACTCAGCCTGATTTCCGGAGAGCGCGCCGGGGTTCGCCAATTGCTGGCACTGGATAATCTCGACAACCTGCTCACCGCCCAGCGCAACCGCGCCGCCCGCTGGCGCGCCACGGAAACCAATCGCCAACCGACCCCGGCGACCATCGCCGCCATGGCGGCCTTCGATGCGGTGCAGCCGGCCCTCAACCAGGCCGCCAGCGACCTGGGCACCACCTTGCAAAGCGAAGGTGCCGAAGCCGACACGCTTGCCCGCTATCAAACCCTGCAAACCAGCCTCAACGGTCTGGACTCCAAGAGCCTGGGCAGCGTGGGTTGGTGGCCGGACGGCTACGACCGTTTCACCGCGGCCCTCAGCGCCCTGCAAGCCTTGCGCGAGCAGATGGTCATGGACAACCGCCTGACCCTCGCCTCTTGGCTGGAAACCTACCTGCTGACCCAGATTTCCACCCAACAAACACCGGACCTGATCGAACGGGTCGGCCGCTTGGCCAGCGTTGGCCAGGCCTCTGTGGTATCGGGCCAGTTCACGCTGCAGAGTCGCCTGCAACTGCGGGACCTGCGCAGCCGTATCGGTGACGCCCGGGACCAACTGGTCAAGACCGGAGCATTGCTGGAAACCCGCCTGCCCAGCGATTTGCAAACCTGGGCCGGACAATTCCAAGGCAGCCTCAAGCACTTGGACGCCGGCCTGAAAGTGCTGGATGACGGCGTATTCGGCGGCGCCATCAACCTGAAGCCGGAAGACTTCGAAAAACACATGGACGCCCTCCTTACCGACCTGGCGACCCTGCGGCAACAATCACTGGTGGCACTGGATACGCGGCTGGATCACTACCACGGTTCGGCGATTCGCCAGTTCAGCCTGGTAGCGACGGTGCTGGGCTGCCTGCTGCTGGCGGCGCTGTATCTTTTTGTGTGCCTGCAAGCGTCGATCCGGCGCAGCGCCAGCGGCATCACCCTGCTGGCCGAAGCCCTGCGCGACGGCAATCTCAGCCTGCAAGTGCCGGTGCAAGGGCGCGATGAGCTGGCGGCCATCAGCACCGCTCTCAACGTCGCCGTGGTGCAGTTGCGCAACAGCCTGCTGGGGGTGGACCACGAAACGTTGCAGTTGAGCAATGCCGTACGCACCCTCAATACCCACTCCAGCGGCGCCCTGGGAGAAGTCGAGGCCCAGCAGATGCAGATCAGCCAGATCGCCGCCGCCGCGACGCAACTGGCCGCCACCTCCCAGGGCGTGGCCAAGAGTTGTGAACAGGCTTCCGACAGTGCCCAGCAGACCCGCCGCATCGCCACCGACAGCAGCCGCGACAGCCAGCGCACCACGGCGAGCATCCAACAGCTCAACCAGCGACTCAACGAAACCGCCGCCGCACTGGGGCGCGTCAGCGAACAAGGGCAGCAGATCCAACTGGTGGTCGATACCATTCGTGGCGTGGCCGAGCAGACCAATCTCCTGGCCCTCAATGCCGCCATCGAAGCGGCTCGCGCCGGGGAACAGGGCCGTGGTTTCGCCGTGGTGGCCGATGAAGTACGCAGCCTGTCGCAACGCACCCAGTCCTCCACGCAACAGATTGCCGGCACCGTCGACAGCCTGCGTGCCACGGTCAACGAAGCCGTCAGCCTGATGGAAGCCGCCTGCGGCCAGGCCCAGACCGACGCCCAAGCCGTCACCGGCCTGGGCGAACGGCTGGGAGAAATTGCCAGCGCCGTGCAAAGTGTCACCGACACCCTGGCGCAAATCGCCACTGCCGTGGATGAACAAGCCAGCACCGCCGACGAGGTCAGCGGCAATATCCAGCAGGTCGACCAGGCGGCCATGCGCTTGCTCGAAGGCGCACGGGCCGTGAACGTGGCGGCGGATACCCTGAGCCAGGGGAGCCAGGCCTTGAGTGCCAACACAGGGAGATTTCAGCTCAGCTGACAGGGATTTGCGGCGGGGATTGTTAAGCGGTTGAAAGCGCAGAGAAATATTTCAGATTTACGCTTGACACATCTTCGTTACCGGCGAATAATGCGCGCCACTTGGCTACATAGCTCAGTTGGTTAGAGCATAGCATTCATAATGCTGGGGTCCGGGGTTCAAGTCCCTGTGTAGCCACCAAGTACTAAAAACGGCCTATCGAAAGATAGGCCGTTTTTTTATGCCTCGAAAAAAGGATCGCTCAGCAGGCCGGCAGTCGACGTGCCTGGCTGAGCTCTCGCAGATACGACTCAACCTCCTCACCCAGCCATTCGGCAAACTGCTGCCGCTTGGCCTCGACACGCTCGCGGTCTGGTAGCAGCAGCCAATACGGGTAGGCATACGGCACCGCATGCTCGCTCAACTGCACCAGTTCACCACGCCCGATGGCGTCATGCACCAGGCTGCGACGCACCAGCGCGATACCCTGCTTGAGTCGCACGGCCTCCAGCACCAGATTCGAATCGTTGCTGCACAGCCCCTTGCGCGTGACCTCGGTGTCCAGCCCCGCCGCCTCGCACCAGGGCTGCCAGGAGTCCATGGTGAAAATGATCGGGCTCGCGACGATCTGCGCCGGCGTATGCGGTAGCTGTCCGCCATTGAAGCCCGGGGAAGCGACAACGATCATTTCGTCGTGAAACAACAGCTGTTTTTCCACCAGTTCCCAGTCGCCCCGCCCCATGCGCACGCTGACGTCCACCGCCTCCTGCGCCAGATTGGTCACGGTGAGACTGGCCTGCAGGCGCACCGTGATATGCGGGTAACGCGCCTGGAATCGACCGATGCGCGGCAGCAGCCAGGAGAAGCCGAAGGAAGGCATGACCGCCACCACCAGCTCCGAAGCCTTGGGCTGCGCTTTAACCTGGCGAGTCGCATCGGCGATGTTCTTCAACGATTCACGCACCTGCAACGAGTACAACCGACCGTCTTCAGTGATGCGCAAGGTACGCCCCTCGCGCACGAACAGTGTCACACCCAGCATCTCTTCCAGCACCTTGAGCTGCTGGCTGACCGCCGAATGAGTGACGTGCAGCTCCGTCGCCGCCAAGGTGACACTGGACAAGCGGCTGACAGCTTCGAAACTGCGCAGACAACTGAGGGGAGGGATCGCCGACATGTAAGCCCCGCTAACAATTACTTCAAGAAATTACTGATGTTTTTACCGAAACCGGCCATTTAATGTAAGCGCAGATGTATTTTCCAATGACTTTTTCAGAAGGAAGACCAGGGTGCGTACGTTGACGGTCTCTTTCAATGCCAATTCCCAGGGGGCATCCGACGGCGAGCCGGACTGGGTCTACATCTATCTTCGCCCGACCGAGTTGATGTCGTTGCACTTGCGCCAGGACATCATCGCTCACGCCCTGAGCGGCAGTCATTGGGTGAGCTGGGAAGGTCGCGACATGCTCCTGGAGCAGAGCCAGAGCCTCAGGTTGAGCGCCGGCAAAGCGCTGATCGACGGAACCGGGGTGCTGCAGCTTGCCTTGGCGCCGGCACCACAGGAAACCACCAAGCGCTTGGGCCAATGGCGCATCGCACCATTGTTACCGAGCCGGGTCCTGCCGCTGCGGATCGAGATCCGCTGATGGCAATGTCAGTGGCTGGCGAGGCGACGGGCCTCCATAGCCGACTGGGTTTCGCTGTCACGATCCTGGCGTCCACATTTCTGATGGGCTCAAGTTTCGTGTCGGGCAAGATATTGCTCGAGCAGGGATTCGATCCCTTGATGCTGGTGGGCTGGCGGTTCTTCCTGGCCGCGCTGGCAACCTTGCCATTGGTATTCATGCAAGGTGGTTCCTGGCGTACCAACCTGCTCCCACGCCACTTGGACGCCCGACAGGTGCTGGTGATCGCCCTCATCGGCCTTACCCAGACGACGGCCGTGATGAGCCTGCTGTTCCTGGCAATGCGCACCGTTTCGGCCTCCACGGCCGCGATCCTGCTTTTCACCAACCCCGTGTGGGTCGCGGTAGGCAACCGACTGTTCTTCGCGCAGCCGCTCAAGGCCAACCGCCTGTTGGGCCTGGTTACAGGCTTGATCGGCGTAGCGCTGGCCATTGGCGCTGACGTTGCAAAAGACCCACAGCCTGGCGCCTGGATCGGCGTAACGCTGGGTTTGGGCGCCGCCGTCAGTTGGGCCACCGCGACACTGATCATCAAGCGCAACCCGGTGGCGGTCGGCACGTGGACCTTGAGTTTCTGGCAACTGTTCATCGGCGCCCTGGGGGCACTCGCCTGCGCCCTCCTGGCCGGCGAACACTGGCCCGCTCACCTCTCGATCCAGCAGTGGGGCTGGTTTGCCTGGCTGGCCATACCGGCCTCGACCGGCTCGTTCGGGCTGTGGTTCGTCGCGCTGAAACAGGCAGACGCCACCAGCACCAGTGGCTGGCTGTTCCTGGCGCCCATGTTCGCGGTGCTGCTGTCCTGGGCCGTACTGGATATCCAACTCTCCGTTTGGCAATGCCTTGGAGGTTTGTTGGTCGCGGCTTCGATCTGGCTGATGAACCGTTGATCCGCATCCTGCGATGCTGAGCCGGCAATCATTGAAAAGGAAATGAATGATGTTATCGCAAGCGCTTGAGTTTCTTCTGGACGGCCCCGGCATCTCGACCAGCAGCGATCTGTTCGATCGCTTGAAAGAACCGGTTCTGCAACTGGGCTTTGGCCGCTATGAACTGCGCCTCAAACAGGACAGAAACGCACGGGAGCGCAGCGAACTGGTCATCGGCGATTACCCACAAGCCTGGCATGAGGCCTACGAACAGGCAGGCTACGTCAGGATCGACCCGGTCATGTTGCACTGCATGCATAACGTCACGCCCATCGTCTGGACCGAGCGACTGTACAGCTCACCGCAACAACACAGCCTGCGAGCGCTGGCCATCGCCCACGGCCTGGAGCATGGCGTCACCTTCGCCCTGCACGGCCCGCAAGGCCAGTTCGGGACATTGGGCCTCAATCTCCAGGCACGCGACGCTGATCAGGCGCAATCGATGATCAGGCACCACATGGGTACGCTATCGATGCTCAGGGACGCAGCCCTGCAAGCCGCCCTGGCCCTGATGGTTCCGCCAGCGCCCGTCACCCAGGTCAAGCTGACCCGGCGTGAAAAGGAAATACTGCGCTGGAGTGCCTTTGGCAAGACCAGTTGGGAGATCTCGAATATCTGCTGCTGTTCGGAAGCCAACGTGGACTATCACTTCAAGAATATCCGCCGAAAGTTCAGCGTGACGACGCGTAGCGCCGCCGTTGTCCAGGCCCTGTCGATGCAGCTCATTCAGATCTGACACAGCAAGGCATCCGGCCAGGCGCCGGGTGCCAGCTGAAATCGAGTTCTGGCGACCACTCACCGCACAGGCCCAACCGCGAAGGCAACAGATCGGCTGTAAGCACCTCACCGGTGAGTGTGCCGACTCCTCCGGCCAGGTTGAAACTGCGCTGGGAAGGGGCGGCATCTTCGGGCCGACATAAGCACCGCGTATCACCGCGTATCCCACTCCCCCGGTATTTGAGCAGACTCTCGCGCCGGGTCCACAACCACACAAAGTCGGCTTCCCGCGTACCCTCATCGCGACTCTGGAGCCAGCGACGCTCACTCTCGCAAAAGTATCGACGCACAGCACTGCGCCAGAAGACCGGGGCGGCACCGTCCTCGTAGTCAAGGCCCACACGGGACGACCCCACGACCAGCAGGCCCAGGCGCTGTGCATAAGTCACGCTGGCGAATAGTCGGGGCTGGGTACAAATGCACAATTGCCCCGAGGCCTGCTGTTCGATCGCCACTTGTTGCGGATCGCACTGCACAAGCCCGGCCACCGTCAGGCGCAGGGCAATGCGTGCGTTGAGGTAACGAACTCGCTGGCGCTCGCCCAAGGTCGCGGCGTGTCGCATCTGCTGTGCGTCCAGCACGGTATGCCAAGCGACATCAGCCAGTGCATGGACCGGGAAGACAACCAACTGCAACGCGCTCATGCAGATTGTTCACGGGCATTGTGACGGACCTGCAACCGGGCATAGAACAAAGCATAGGCTCCCGCCAGGCCCAATACCGGGAGCAGGGTCAGCACCGGATCCGGCGTGCCGATCATCATGTGCACGCTCAGCAGCACAGCCGCGTAGATCAGCATCGCCCAAGCGGCCACTCGCACCGCAACGGCCTGGTGCGGGCTGCTGCCGATCCGGCGGCTGATAAAGGCCGAGAACGCGAAAGTAGCCGCGAAACTGAGCAGCCACTGCGCCAAGGCCGATTGCGCCATGGCCATCCAGGGTAACTGACGGGCGCAGAATGCCACCCAACCGGCGTACAGGGTGGCCGACGCGGTGGAGCTGACAAGCCTCACGACCGAGGGATTAACCCATGAGTTTCTTGAGCGCACGCGCGATCCCCCGCTTGACCCGTATCCCCGTGGCCGACACCCGGAATTGAGCGGCCAACTGGCTGATGTGCTGGCGATGCACGCTGTGCCCGATGGTAGGACCGAAGACAAACAGCCACTGGGGCAAATGCCAGTCGAGACGGCTCAGAAGACGGCCAACGTCGAAATACATGACGCGCACGGTTTCACCGCTATAGGGGTGCTTTTTGCTGATCGGCAGGCATTGCGCCCCTAGTCGGGTGTAGATCGGCACCAGGATATCGATGGCGTCCAGCACGATGTACCGGCTCTGCAAATGCAGGGTAATCCTGCCCAGTTCGCGCAGCAGTGCCAGCATCACGTGATGCCCGGCGTACTCGGGTAAAATGGCGACCCGGGACATCTCGACAAAGCCCGCCGCCCACAACCATTGTGGCAAGGGCGTCGACATCTCGATCTCGCAGCGCTCACGATAGCCGCTGTTGACGACGACACGCCCCGCCCCCACACATTTATTGCCCAGCCGCGCGCTGACCTGGATGGCGTAAGGGTCCCATTCATCCCACAAGACTCGCGGATCCTGCACGTCCTCCAGCCGACCGTAGTGGCGGTTGGCAGCCAGGCGGCACGTCAGCAAATCGTCCATGGCGCCGGTCCCTTCGATAATCGCGACATGGATCAGGCGACCGATGGCCGGACTCTTGCGTAGCGCCACGGGCAGGCTGTCGAAGGAAAAGTGCCGACGCTGGCACAGCAGCATCAACGCCACCGCGGTGCTCGAGGGTTTGTCCAGCACCCGGAAATGACAGAGGAAACGGCCCTGGTCCTCGAAACGCCCCAGGACCTGCACACGCACCATGGCCTGGCCACTCCAGGGACAGTTGAACTGCAGTTCCAGGTCCACGCCCGGCACGATCACTACATCTCGGTCCAGTACCTCGAAGGCGCCGTTGAGCGGGCTGAGGTAATGCAATTGTACGGTCAGGCGACGATTGAACAGTATGGGGCTTCGCGCCGCCGCCCTGAGTGACGCGTCGGCGCGATCGCGCTCATTCAGGTACGCCGGCCTGGAGCCGCAGCTCACCAGTTCCAGGCAGGGTCGGTCATTGCCTGACCACCGTCCCTGCATGTTCACCGGCACTTGCGGGCGATGCAGGCACTGCTGGAAACACAGCGTCACGGTAAAAGGCTCGGGGTTGGCACTGTAGAGACCGGCCGGCACTTCAAGCACGCAATGCGCCTCGTCCCGGACCGCCAACGTGGCCGGCACACTGTGCCCTTCAAATCGGGCATGCACCGGGATACGGTGGCACTGCCCCTGCGCAACCCCTCGAACCGATGGCGATAATGCGGCGCCAAGCTCATCGCCCGGCAGCACAGACACGGCATTAGCTGACATAGCATCGTCCTGATGGCTTAAAGAAATACAGGCCGCCGTGGGCAGCCTGTGTTCAATCGTCACTCAGTGACTCAGTGACCGGGCAAAGGATTGCAAGAGGTTGTAGCCCTGATCCCAGTACCCCAACTGCGACTTCCCATTGATGTGGCCCAGCTCGCCCAGGTTGGTGCAGCCGCAACCCAACTGGCGGGCGCTGCGCTGAACGTAATCCAGGTCCCCGTAGGGATCGTTCTGGCTGGTGATCACCGTGACCGGAAAGTCGACGCTCAGTTGGTCGGCCGGTCGGAAGCCACGGGCCTGCTCCGGAAACTGCTTGCCATTGGGGTCCGGCACCGCGACCAGAAACGCGCCGCGCATCAGGTCCGAGCGATGTCGCGCCGCCCACTCCAGGAGCAACAGGCACCCCAGGCTATGGGCGACCACGACCACCGGTCGCTGCTGCCCGGACAACAGCGCCTGCAAATCCGCGACCCACTCCTCGCAGTCCGGGTTATCCCAATCACGGTGCTCCAGCCACAATGAATCGGGATGCTCGGTCTTCCAATGCCGTTGCCAGTGGGTATCGCCGGAGTTGCCGACACCCGCCAGGAAAAGCCAACTGAACCCCTCGTCATACTTCATATTCGACACCTACCCCATCGAAGCGCAGGCGATCCTGCACCAGCACTCGTTGCCCATGCTTGTCGAAACCATCGAGCAAACCGGCCTCCATCAGCCGGATAACGAACTGCGAGGAGTTCACCTCCCCCACTTCGTTGAGGCGCACCATCAACTCCTTGTAGCCGAATTTCTGTTCGTAGAGGTCCTTGAACAGCTGCACCAGCGCTTCGCTCACGGTGTACTTGGTCATGTCCTTGCCGGCCCCGTTGGACAGGATCCGCTTGAGGCTCAGCTTGAAGCTCAGGGGCTCGATCTTGAAATAGTCGGCGGTCTCGACCCGGTCGCCCAACCAGTTGAAGCTGGCGATGCGGTTCAACTGTTTGGTCAAGTCGGAGATCCAACGCACGCGAGCCGGGTTAAGCTCGGCATCCATGAACTCGTCGGTCAACTCATTGCGCTGGTGCCGGCCGATGGCAATCATGGTGGAGGCGCGGTCCTTGAAGTCGCCAATCTGCGGGCGGTTCTGTTTTTCCCCGTTGACCAATTGCTCGAACCACTCCTTGCGCTTCAAGCGTTCGTCGGCCGACTCGCTGATGCGACGCTTGGTCCAGAACTCGGATTCCGGCTCAGTGAACGAGGCAAACGTGTAGAAGGACGCCAGAAACTCGTGGTACTGGTTGTAGGTCTCGCTGTAGCTGCGGTTGTACCAGGCGTGGACCTTTTCGTTCTGCTCCGGATGCTGCATCAGGTAGTCAATGCTGCTGGCTGCGCTGACCGCCGACTGCGAGGCCAGGTGCACCCCTTGGGAGAACAATGGGTCGGTGAAGCAGGCCGAATCGCCGCACAGGAAAAAGCGGTTGTGGGAGAAGTATTTGGTTTCGTAGGACCAGTCACGCACCAGCTTCACATCCTCGTAACGCTCCACACCGTTGAGGATCGACAGGGCTCGCTCGCTCTTGGCCAGGGTCTTGTCATAAAAAGCATTGAGCCCCATGGCCTTGATATCGGCCAGCTTGCTCTGGTCGACAATGGTACCCACGCTGTAGATACCGTCCTTGAGCGGGATCATCCAGATCCAGCCATCTTCGAAAGTGATCGAGAAAGTGGTGCCATTGAGGTCGTTCTTGAACGGGTCCGGGGTCTTGAAGTACGACCACAAGGCCACGCTTTTGTAGAACTCGTCGTACTCACGCAGATCCAGCTTGCGCACCAGCGGGCTATTGCTGCCTGAAGCGTCGATCAGGTAGTCGGCCGTGAATTCGCTGGTCTCGTCCTTGTGCCGTACCGTGACGCTGACTTTGTCGGCCTGCTCGGTATCCACATCGATGACTGCCGCCTCCTCGAACACGCGCACACCGCGCTCACGGCAGGTGTCGAGCAGCATCTGGTCAAAGTCCGAGCGCAGCACCTGGATGGCGTGGTCGAACACCCAGTCTTCGGTCTTGGGCGTGCTGAACGAGAAGGTCCACGGCGCTTCGGTCTTGCCCCACAGGAAGGTGGCGGAAGGCTTGAGCACGTAGCCGGCCTGCGCAATCTTTTCACTCAGCCCGAGGCGGTGCAGGATCGACAACGTGCCAGGCAAAAAAGATTCGCCTACGCGGTAGCGCGGGAACTTCTCTTTTTCGAACACCGTCACCTGGTGCCCAAGTTTTTGCAAGGTCAACGCTGCGATGCTGCCAGCTGGACCACCGCCCATGATAATGACGTGTGCAGACTTGTTCATGCGGTTACTACTCCTTTAGACCAGTTGAAGGATTTTCTGGCGGGCCGTGGATGTGCAGTGCGAATGCGCCGGGATGCACTCGCTGAGGGTGCAACCGGCCTGGATCGTCACATCGTCTTCAATCACCGTCTGGGGCGTGACCACGGTACTGAGCCCGATGAAGCAGCGATTACCGAGGGTCACGCTGTTACCGGCATTGAAATGCGGTGACAGGAAGTTGTTGTCGCCCAACTGCGAATGGTGGCCCACGCTGCAGTGGTAATTGATCATGTTCCAGGAACCGATCCGGGTGTTGACACCCACGTGGCAATCGGCGGCGATGACATTGCCGCGGCTGGTGCGCAGGTCCAACCGATGACGGACGCTGGGGTGGATGAAGTTGGGCGCCAACAAGCGGCCATCGCTGAAGTACGCGTCGATCAGTTGCTGGCGCAAGGCAATATCGGCCACCCCCAGAACGTAGCGATAACGTGGGTCCAGGCCTTGGGCGGGCCACGGCGCGGCAGGGGCGGCATCGCCCCCGGCCTCATCCGGCACGATCAGGTGACGCACCACTGCCAACGGCTCGATGTCTTGCAGGTAAGTCGCCAGTTCCAGCGCGAAGCGCCCGGCGCCGAGGATCACGATATCGCTCATGAGAGCACCGCCCGGGTCTTCTTGAACCGATTGGAAAAAGCGATTTCGTCGACCTTGTTGACTTTGACAGGCAACTTGTAGGCTTCCAGGCAACTGCCCAGATGCTCGAGCACATGCTGTTTGAGGGCTTTCTTGCTCTCCACGCCTGCGGCCATGACATCCATGTGTACAGCCTGGCCAGTGATCGCATTCGGCACGCCGTAGACCACGCAGTCGTCGATCAGCGAGCTGCGCAGCATCACGTCCTCGATTTCGGTGGGAAGCACCTTGAGCCCTCCGACGTTGATCAGCTCCTTTTGCCGTCCCTGGATCCGCAGATAACCCTCTTCGTTCTGCTCCACCAGATCACCGGTACGGAACCAGCCATCTTCGGTGACGTTATCGGTGTCCTGGTTCAGATAGCCGACAAACTGGCTGCGGGTCTTGAGCTGCAACTCGCCATCGACAATGCGGTACTGAGTGTTCGCATCGGCCAGCTTGAAAAAGGTGCTGGCCGAGGACTGGCTGACCGTAGCGCTGATACCCGTTTCACTGGTGCCGAATGTTTGCAGCATCTTGGCCTTGGGAAACGCCTGCTGGACCCGTTTGAGCAGGCTTTGCTGCATGCTTTCAGTGCCATAGGTGATCAACCGTACCGAGGACAGGTCATGCTGTTCGTGATGCCGCCCCATCAGGATCAGGTTAAGGAAGGTAGGGCTGACCGGCAGCACCTTCACCCCATGCCGCGCCACCAGCGCGCAGATCGATTCGGGGGCCCGATCGACCGGCATCACCGCGCACCCGCCCACCGCCAGCGTGTTGAGCAAGGAGTTCAAGCCGCCGATGTGGTCGAACAACAGGAACATCAGGATCGAAAGGGGCTTCTTGCGCTCCTTGCCCAGCTTGGTGTCGATCAGGTCATCCAGGTCATGCAGGATCGCCTTGGGCGCGCCGGTACTGCCGCTGCTCAGCAACACCAGGCCTGAGCGCCCCTTCTCCCGCAGCGCGCTGTAGTACTCAGGGCTTTCGTCGGCGACCGGTTGTGCCAGCGAGTGATGCACCCAGGCATCGGCGACGATCTCGATCCGATACTGGCACCGTGCGGCACCTTGCAGGGTTTGCAGGGAACGCTCACTGAGATCGACCAGCGGCGCCACAATATTGCGGTTCAGGTACAAGGCCAACAGCGCAGCGACGCCAGGCACGCTGTAGTCACTGTTGAGGATGACCGCATCCCCCGGCTTGACGCCGTGGTCGACCAGCCAGGCCAGGCACTGCTGCACCTTGGCATGCAGATCGTTGTAGGTGCACTGCTGCTCGCCATGCAACAGCGCCACGCGCTGCCCCGGTTCGGCCAGCGTTGCCAGCAAGGCATCGCGGCTCATTGCACACCTCCCAGGCTGAGGGTTTCACCCGTCACAAAAGCCGACTGGCTGGAGATAAGAAACTTCAAGGGTCCGATCAGGTCGGTAAACACACAGGGCCTGGCTATCGTCTGGCGCTCAATCATCTTCTGTCTGATCTCTTGAGGAAGTGTGCGGGTCAAAGAGCTTCGGTACAGCGGTAACACCAGGTTATTGATGCGAATGCCAAAAACCGAAAGTTCCTTGCTCAACGTTCGGGTCAGCTGTTCGACAGCGGCTTTACTGGCGGCATATATCGATTGGCCTGGAATGGCCCAATGGGTCGCCACGGTAGATATATTCACGATGACACCCGGATGCTCGTTCTTCTGCATTAACTTGACGGCTTCGCGGGTAACATTCATCAAGCCAAATACATTGCTCGCAAATAAACCCTGGACCGTCTCGGCGGGCGTCAACTGAAAAGGTGCCATATTGGCTTCACCGGCGTTATTGATCAGCACATCCAGTTGCGCATGATTCAAGCGAATATGCTTGATCATTTTCCTGACCGCACTGGCGTCATTCAAATCCAGACAGAAGTGCGTGTAGCGCTCATGTTCGATTGAACCTTCACCGCGACTGCAACCAATGACGAAGTGGCCCTGTTCCAGAAAATACAGCGCCGCTTCTTTACCGACACCTTTGCGGGTACCCGTCAATAATATAATCATATCAATGCAACTTATATCCGATGAGTAGCGGCAGGCTGTACAGCGGCTTTATCGGTGCACTTGCCAAACTGCCAGAAGCAGGTTTTATCAGTGACGGAACTTCGCGCTTGATCAACCGAACACCGCTAAGGGGATACCCCGCCAGTTCCGCCGCATTACTCACCAGGCACTGAACGCGCATTTGCAGGCATAAGGACAATCGCCAACTGTCGAGACTGCGTGCAAACAACTGCGGGTTGCCGATGAACAGTACCCGACCGATCGGCTCGAACCAGCGCCGGGTCATGCGCTTGACTATCAGGTAGCAGGACTCGCCGGTCACTGAATCGACGATCATCAGGTGCCGACACTCGACCCCCGCGTGATCCCGGAAGACCACGCTTTCCTGCTCGCTCAGCCAGCCCGCGACTCGATGGACATCGGTTTCCAGGCGATAGCGCCGACGTATTTTCAGCGGATTGGGGAAGGGGTACATCAGCACCAGTTCGGTTTCCAGGTCGATAAAGCCGAACTTCTTGCTGATCTCGTACACATCCGGCGTGGGCGTATAGTTGAGCAGCGTGACTTTGCGCATCGACAGTACCGGCAACAACAGCTTCAGGCTTTCCTTGCGGTACTCGACCTGCACGTACCAACTGTGCAATTCGCAGAAGCGCTGCTGCCCGTTGCAGGGCTGGGTGGTAAACAGCAAACCGAGAAAACCCACCACCACGTCGCCGTCGAGCATCACATAGCCGAAGTAGTCCTCTCCCCCGGACCAGATATCGGCAAACATGCGCTTGCGCACATTTACGCCTATCCAGTTGGAGTTCAAGGTGGACTCGCGCAACAGCTTGCACACCGGGTACATGTCACTGCTCAGCGCTTTACGGACCGTCACGTTCACGTCAATGCTCCCTGCGTGGCGTTCATTCAGGCAGAGGCCAGTTGAGGAACCTGCTGCTCGGCGATAATGAAATCAATCAAACAGGCAACGCTGCTGAACGGGCTGACGGTCTGTGACACCGCTTTTTCCGACGTCAACGAGATTTCAATATCCAGTTCATCGTCCAAGCCTTCTTCTACCGCAGCCAGAAAGCTGACCAATTGCATGGAATCGAACACCCCGGTAGTACCATAAAGCGCCAACGTATCGATATTCTGCAAATCGATCTTCTCTTTACGTGTGGCATTAACTTCAATCAGGGCTTGATGAATGATCGTAAATATCGCGTCTTTCATAATCGACCTTCTGAATTATCGGCAAACATGAGTCGGGCACGACTAACAAGCCGCACAACAACGAAGCGAGGAAAATCTAACAGGTTCATCTCATCAAAAAATACTACCAGATCTGGTAGTTTTTTTATCCCCGCGCGCTCCGCTAACATCCTCTGCCTACTGCCAGCACGTTATATAGAGCCCGGTGGCGGCGTACCCTCAATTCTCGGACAAGGTAACCCCATGCTCTTCTTGCAAATCGTTTTTATAATATTAACGGCCAAGGTTGCGGGTGCCTTTCTGAAAAGACTAGGGCAACCAGAAGTGGTTGGCGAGATGATCGCCGGGTTTGTATTAGGCCCTTTAGTACTTGGTTTTTTCTTTCCCGACTTCCACCATGCACTATTTAAGGGCGACGCTGTTACACAATTAAAGGTGCTCAGCGACCTCGGAATTCTGCTGTTCATGTTTGTCGTCGGCGCCGAGTTCCGTATGCCTGAACAGCACGCCCCCTACGCCCATGGCAAAGTGCTGTTGATCGCTGGCTGCAGCATTGCCCTGCCCTTCATTCTGGGCATTGCGATCGCCCCTATTCTCTACAGCACCTTCGCACCTGCCGGCGTCCCCCACTTAGGCTTCAACCTGTTCATTGCAACGCTGTTTTCGGTCACCGCGTTCCCGGTCCTGGCGCGCATTCTGAAGGAGCGACGGTTGCTCGACAGTGAGGTCGGTGCGCTCTCGCTGATGGCTGCCGCCGTGAGTGATGTCTGTGCCTGGGTGTTGCTGGCGATCACCGCGATGAGTTTGCAATTGGACCGTCAATGGCAGGAGTTGGCTCTGCGGTTGTGTGGCCTGGCAGCCTTGTGCGGCGCTTCATTCTGGTGCGTACGTCCCTTGTTGAGGCGCTGGATAGCCCACCTCGAGGGCAGGCGTACCTTGACCCTGCTCGCGGTACTTGTGTGTGGTGCGCTGGTGTACGGCAGCATCACCGAATGGCTGCAAGTTCATGCAGTGTTCGGGGCTTTTCTGTTCGGCGCGTGCCTGCCGCGAGACCAACGGCTGCTGAACATGCTGGTCGAGCGAGTGGAGCACATTGCGGTCATTGTGCTGATGCCCGGTTTCTTCGCCCTCGCCGGGCTCAACACCACCGCTGCGACGTTTTCGGCCGTCGGTGTAAGCCTGCTAGGCCTGGTGCTGCTGGTGGCAATCGCCGGCAAACTGTTGGGCGGGGCATTGGGCGCCCGCTTCGCCGGTTATTCGACACCGGTGGCCATTGACATCGGCGTATTGATGAACGCCAGGGGCCTTATGGAACTGGTGGTACTGAAAATCGGCCTCGACCTGGGGATTATCGGCAAAGAGCTCTTTACCCTTTTTGTCATCATGACCGTCGTCACCACGGTCATGACCGGCCCCTTGCTCAACCTGCTGCAACGGTTGCGTCACGCTCGCCAAAGGCTGGGCGTGCAATGACCGCCCTCAATGTCTCCCTGCCCCCCACGCCCCTTGCAAAACCACGCGTGCTCAAGCGCATCGGCGTCTTCGTTGCGGCGGCGCTGCTGATCGGCGTTACCGTGATCGCCATCTACCTCTATGGCAAGCAACCGCAGCGACAGGGGCTGGCCAGCCTGCCTGGACTACAGTCGCCAGTCGAGGTGCGGTTCGATGAGCGTGGCGTACCGCATATCACTGCCGGCAACGAGCCCGACGCATACCGAGCCTTGGGTTACGTGCATGCCCAGGACCGCCTGTTCCAGATGGAAATGCTCCGGCGCCTGGCCCGTGGTGAACTGGCCGCCGTACTGGGCAGCAAGCTGCTGCCCACCGACAGACTGTTCCGCACCCTGCGTATCCGTGAACAAGCAGACTGGCAGGTAGCGCATGCCGATCACCAGAGCGCGACCTGGCAGGCGTTGCAGGCGTACCTGGACGGTATCAACGCCTATCAGATGGAAAATCCACGCCCTGTAGAGTTCGACTTGCTCGGTATCGAGAAGAGGCCGTTCACCGCTCAGGACGTCTACAGCGTGGTCGGCTACATGGCCTACAGCTTCGCGGCTGCGTTTCGTACCGAACCCATGCTGACCTACGTCAAGGACTCGCTGGGGGCACCCTACCTGGCCATTTTCGATCGCAGTTGGGACCCAAAGGGCGCCCTTGGCAGCCAGGCACTGAACGCCACCGACTGGCAATCGATGGCGGCGCTGGCGCAGCTCAGCGAACAGGCCGTGAACCATTCCGGGCTACCGCAGATGGAGGGCAGCAACGCCTGGGTTGTCTCGGGCCGGCGCACGCAAAGCGGCAAGCCGCTGTTGGCGGGTGACCCGCATATCCGTTTTTCCGTACCATCGGTGTGGTACGAAGCCCACCTCAACGCCCCCGGTTTCGAACTCTACGGCGATTACGAAAGCCTCGTGCCGTTCGCCTTGCTGGGGCACAGCAACGACTTCGCCTGGACCCTCACGATGTTCCAGAACGATGACATTGACTTGATTGGCGAAACCACCAATCCCGACAACCCCGATGAAGTCTGGTACCAGGGCCGTTGGGTCGCCATGCAGGAAGAACAGCAGACTATCGAGGTGCGTGATGCCGAACCGGTCATGCTGCGCCTGCGCCGCTCCCCCCACGGCCCGATCATCAATGATGCGCTGGGCGACAATGCCCCTGGCCGGCCCATCGCCCTCTGGTGGTCGTACCTGGACGGCGATAACCCGGTGGTGGATGCCTTTTATCAGCTCAACCGCGCCAACACGCTGGACAAGGCTCGCTCGGCGGCGTCATTGATCAAGGCCCCGGGACTCAACGTGGTGTACGCCAATGCCCAAGGCGACATCGCCTGGTGGGCGGCTGCGCGATTGCCCAGGCGCCCGTCCCAAGTCACCGCGGATTTCATTCTCGACGGCAGCACCCCCGACGCCGACAAGGACGGCTACTACCCGTTCAGCGCCAACCCGCATGAAGAAAATCCGGCCAGGGGCTACATCGTCTCCGCCAACGCCCAGCCCGTCTCGCCAGATGGCATGGCGATACCCGGTTATTACAACCTGCCCGACCGAGGCCGACGCCTGACCCGACAACTGGACCTGGACGATCAGTGGAACATCGAAAAAAGCACCCGGCTGCAACTCGACACCCAGACCGGCTATGCCCAACGTGTGTTGCAGCCGGTGCTGCCGATCCTGCGCGCGGCGATTGCCGACCCGCGCCAACGCCAGTGGCTGGAGGGGCTTGCGCAGTGGCAGGGCGACTACCCGCTGGACTCGATCGACGCCACGCTGTTCACGCAGTTCCTTTACGACCTGAGCTATGGCGCCCTGCACGATGAGCTGGGCGACACGATGTTCCAGAATCTGTTGAGCACCCGCGTAATAGACGCTGCGCTGCCGCGCCTGGTCGCCGACGAGTACTCGCCCTGGTGGAAGGACAGGACACAACCGGACGTGCAGACGCGGGCCGACGTGATCGTTCGTGCCTGGAACACCAGCATCGCCCATCTGCGGGCCACCCTGGGTGACGACTCCACGCACTGGCAATGGGGCAAGGTGCATCAACTGACGCAGGGGCATCCGCTTGGCAGCCAGAAATGGCTGGCACCGCTGCTCAACGCAGGCCCTTATCCGGCCCCTGGGAGCCACGAAGTGCCGAACAACTTCTCCGCACCGCTGAGTCCGGCGCCCTGGTCGGTCACCTACGGTCCCTCGACGCGACGGGTCATCGACCTGGCCACGCCGGACAAAGCCCTCGGCATACTCCCGGTGGGCCAGAGCGGCGTTCCGTTCAACAGCCACTATGAGGATCAGGTCCTGCCCTTCATGCGCGGCGAGTACCAGGCCTTGCACCTTTCATCGACGGACGTGGCCCGGCATACCCAAGGCACCCTGACACTGACGCCCGCCCCTTAGGTTCATCGGCCCGGCATGCCACGCCACACTGCGGCGTGGCAAATGCGCTGTCGAGCCCCCAAGACTGGGAATGGCGCGTGAACAATTCGGCTTCTGGTTTGCGCCCTACACCTCCCATCGCTACAGTCGGTCTCTATATTCCACACCACGGATGGAGCGACACGTGCCTACAGACCTCAAACCGAATTTTCATCGCCTGTCAGCCGTTTCGCTGCTGGCTGTCGCTCTAACACTCGCGGCCTGTAAGGCGCCACCCCCCTCCACAGCGACACCGGCATTGCCCGCCCCACCGGAGGTCATCTCCGGCTTCCGCACCGATCTGCAGACCCGCTACGCCGAGAAGCACATGGCCGCTGCGGCCAACCCTTTGGCGGCCGAGGCCGGGCGCGAGATGTTGCGGCGCGGCGGCTCGGCCATCGACGCGGCCATCGCGATGCAGGCCGTGCTGACCCTGGTGGAGCCGCAATCCTCGGGCATCGGTGGCGGTGCGTTCATTGTGCTGTGGGATGGCAAGGCCGTGCGCACCTATGACGGCCGCGAAACGGCACCGGCTGGCGCCAACGAAAGACTTTTCCTGCAAGCCGACGGCAACCCCATGCCGTTTACCGCCGCCCAGATCGGCGGTCGCTCCGTGGGGACACCGGGGGTGTTGCGTGGGCTGGAATTGGCCCATCGCAAACATGGCCGCCTCAAATGGGCGACGCTGTTCGAGCCAGCCATCACGCTGGCGGAACAAGGCTTTGCGATTTCCCCCCGCCTGCACACGTTGATCGCTACCGACCCGTCCTTGCCGGGCTCACCAGACATGGCCGCCTACTTTCTCAACGCTGATGGCAGCCCGAAGGCGGTTGGCACGGTGCTGAAGAATCCAGCCTTGGCCGGCGTGCTCAAGCGCATCGCCAACGAAGGCCCCGATGCGCTGTACAAAGGCCCGATCGCCGAGGAGATCGTCGCCAAGGTACAAAACCACGCCAACCCCGGCAGCCTTTCGCTCAATGACCTCCAAGGCTACACCGCACGGGAGCGGCCGGCGTTGTGCACCGACTACAAGCGCTGGCAAGTCTGCGGCATGCCACCACCGTCTTCGGGCGGGGTTGCCGTGGCGCAAATCCTCGGCACGTTGCAGGCCCTGGAACGGCGCGACAGCCACGCGGCCCTCGCGCCCTTGAAACCCGTCAAGACCGACAAGCCCGCCGGCATCGAACCCTCCCCCAAAGCGGTGCACCTGATCGCCGAAGCCGAGCGCCTGGCCTATGCTGACCGTGCCCAATACATTGCCGACCCCAATTTTGTCGCCGTGCCGCTCAAAGGCTTGGTCGATGCCGGGTACCTGGCCAGCCGCGCCAGCCTGATCGGCCCTCGTAGCATGGGCGTCGCCAAGCCCGGCACACCACCGGGCATCCAGGTGGCCTACGCCCCGGACCGTTCCCCCCTGCGTATTTCCACCTCGCAAGTGGTGGCCGTGGATGACCAGGGTGGCGCCGTGTCCATGACCACGACCGTGGAGTCGGCGTTCGGCTCACACTTGATGGTCCAGGGCTTCATGCTCAACAACCAGATGACCGATTTCTCGTTCATCCCCGAAGAAAATGGGCAAAAAGTCGCCAACCGCGTCGAACCGGGCAAGCGCCCACGCTCGTCCATGGCACCGACGCTGATCTTCGACCGTCGGGGAGAACTGGTGGCCGCTGTCGGCTCCCCCGGCGGCTCCCAGATCATCGAATACGTCGCCAAGTCAATGATTGGCCTGTTGGATTGGGACCTCGACCCGCAAACCGCCATCAACCTTCCCAACTTCGGCAGCCGCAACGGCCCTACCGAACTGGAGCAGGGCCAATTCAGCCCGGCACTGATCCAGGCACTGAAAGACAAAGGCCATGAGGTGAGCGAGATCGACATGAACAGCGGCACCCAGGCGATTGTCCGGGTGCGTGACGCCCAAGGGAAAACCTCGTTGGCCGGCGGTGCGGACCCGCGGCGGGAAGGCGCCGCGCTGGGAGATTAAGCACTCGCCGATCAGCATTTGTGGGAGCGGGGCCACAAGGGGGTTGTAGCGTACGCGAGGTTTTTGAACACTTTGGTAAAACTGTGGGAGCGAGCTTGCTCACGATGGCGGCTCGCTCAGCAGTTTTTTCAAGTCGATAGCTGATTGGCAAACTGGCTCACGGCATCGACCACCTTCTTCGCCCCATCCTGGATCTCGACGATCACCGTCCCCGCCTCGGCAGCCAGGGCCAGGCCATGTTCGGCCTGGTGCTGGCCGTCGGTCATCAGCGCCACCGCGTTGCGGGCCATGTCCTGGTTCTGGCGGACCACGCCGACGATTTCCTCGGTCGCCTGGCTGGTACGCGATGCCAGTTGGCGCACCTCATCGGCCACCACCGCAAAGCCCCGCCCTTGCTCGCCGGCCCGGGCCGCTTCGATGGCGGCGTTGAGCGCCAGCAGGTTGGTCTGTTCGGCGATGCCGCTGATGGTCTTGACGATGGTACCGATCACCTGGGATTGCTCGTTCAACGCCTCGATGCCTTCGCCAGCGGTTTGCATGTGCCGGGCCAGGTCCCGCATCACGTCCACGGCCTGGGTCACCACAGTCGTGCCGCGCTGGGCGCTGTTGTCAGTCTGCAACGAGGTGCTGTAAGCAATGTTGGCCGCTTCGGCGACGGCTTTTTCCTGGTTGACCTGGTCCGTGATGTTAGTGGCGAACTTGACCACTTTGTACAGTCGCTCGTTGGCATCGAGCACCGGGTTGTAGGAGGCTTCCAGCCAGACCTCGCGGCCGTTGCTGTCGATGCGCTTGAAGCGCCCCGCCACGAACTCGCCACTGTTCAGCCGCTTCCAGAATTGTTGGTATTCCGCGCTGTTGTACTCCTCGGGCTCACAAAACATGCGGTGATGCTTGCCCTTGATCTGCGCGAGGTTATAGCCCATGGCATTGAGGAAGCGATCGTTGGCCGTCAGTACGTGACCGCCCAGATCGAACTCGATCACCGCCGTTGAACGCACCAACGCACCGATGAGGTTTTCATGTTCACGGGAACCCTCGATGGTGCGGGTCAGGTCATTGGCATACATCGAAAAAAAGCGGATCCGCCCGTCGGCATTCCGTACGGGCTGGAGGATCGAACGCAGCCAGGCCTCCTGGCCGTTGCCCCGCAGCAAGCGCACGGCACCGGAGAAGTGTTCGCCACGGGTCAGCGCCGACTTGAAGCGAGCCTGGAATTCATTGGATTTCAAATACGCGGGAACCAACTCATCCACAGGCCGACCGATCAGGTCCTGGCTCTTGTAGTGCATCTCGTCGAGGAAATTCTGATTGACCGATTGAATCCTTCCATCGGCATCCAGGGTGAGACCAAGCATTTCACGGTCCAGGCTTTCCTTGACTTGCACAAGGCTGGACAGTTCTTGGCGAAGAGCCAGTAGCTCCTGCTTCAGGCGGTTGTTGAACATGGGCAGCTCCAGGAACAGCAGAAGAATTATTAGGCTGTTCCCTTGCCATCGGCCCGGCATTTTTTTTCTAAAGAGCGCCGTGAGCCCTATTGAAAATATTCCCGGGTGACCTCGAACCCGATAAACCTCCCATGGTCACTGGATTGTTCTACTGTTGCGCCTGACCTTTGAAGCCTTGCCGCCATGAATACCCATAACCATAAAAACGAGGTAATTGCCGTGACCACTGACATCGAAGACAGCCGTTCCGCCCGCTTCGCCTTGCGCTGTTCCAGTTTCGCCGAGCGCTGGTTCCCCGACTCCTGGGTCTTCGCCGCGCTGGCGGTGCTGGTGGTCGCCGTGGCGACGCAATTCATCGGCGCCACGCCCACGGCGGCGGCCATGGCATTTGGCGACGGCTTCTGGAGCCTGATCCCGTTCACCATGCAGATGGCCTTCGTGGTGATTGGCGGTTACGTGGTCGCCAGCTCGCCGCCCGCCGTCAAGTTGATCGATCGCCTGGCGCGTATTCCGACCAACGGTCGCTCCGCGGTGGCGTGGGTGGCACTGATTTCCATGGTCGCGTCGTTGCTCAACTGGGGCCTGTCGTTAGTGTTTGGCGGCTTGCTGGTGCGCGCCCTCGCCCGTCGCACCGACCTGAAGATGGATTACCGCGCCGCCGGTGCCGCCGCCTACCTGGGCCTGGGCGCGGTGTGGGCGCTGGGTTTGTCTTCGTCGGCGGCGCAACTGCAGGCCAACCCGGCCAGCCTGCCGCCTTCGATCCTGTCGATTACCGGCGTCATTCCGTTCACTCAGACGATTTTCCTCTGGCAGTCTGGCGTGATGCTGCTGGCGCTGATCGTGATCTCGTTGATTGTCGCCTACGCCACCGCGCCCGGCCCCAACAGCGCCCGTGACGCCGCCGCCTGCGGGGTCGACCCGAGTTTCAGCATGCCGGCGTTGCAGCCCCGTACCCGCCCGGGAGAATGGCTGGAGCACAGTCCGCTGCTGACCATCGCCCTGGTACTGCTGGCCGCCGGCTGGCTGTTCCATGAGTTTTCGACCAAGCCTGCGATCAGTGCCATCTCCGGGCTCAACACTTATAACTTCCTGTTCATCATGCTGGGCGCCTTGCTGCACTGGCGGCCGCGTAGCTTTCTTGACGCCGTGGCCCGCGCGGTGCCGACCACCACGGGCGTGTTGATCCAGTTCCCGTTGTACGGCTCGATCGCCGCGCTGCTGACCACGGTCAAGGGCAGCGATGCCCAGACCCTGGCCCACCATATCTCGACCTTTTTCGTCCAGATCGCCTCCCATGACACCTACGCCTTGCTGATGGGCGTCTATTCGGCGGTGCTGGGCTTTTTCATTCCTTCCGGCGGCGGCAAGTGGATCATCGAAGCGCCCTACGTCATGCAGGTGGCCAACGACCTGAACTATCACCTGGGCTGGGCCGTGCAGATCTACAACGCCGCCGAAGCGCTGCCCAACCTCATCAATCCGTTCTACATGCTGCCGTTGTTGGGGGTGTTGGGACTGAAGGCGAGGGACTTGATCGGTTTTTCCTTCGTGCAGTTGCTGGTGCATACGCCCTTGGTCCTGGCGTTGCTATGGGCGCTGGGAACGACATTGAGTTATTTGCCGCCAGTGATGCCATAAAGCCATAAAAAAGGGCCGATATTTCCATCGGCCCACTTCTTCTTCGGCTCGGTCTGTTTCAGTATGGATACGCCCTGCTTTCAAGGGTCCCTCACGCTGAAAAGGATCTGAGCATGTTCAAACTCGCAGTGCTTCCTCTTGCCGCCCTTACCCTGAGCGCCACCGTCCACGCCGCCGACGTTACCAAGATCGACGTACAGCTGGGCAGCACCGAGCGCGTCACCCGCCTCTTCGCCTACCCCAACAACTGCAACGTCATTTGCTTTCGCGACTGGACCCTGGAGCAGACCGTCGAGCATTACCTGACCCAAAGTGTGCAGCGCGACGGCTACGACACCGCCAAGGTCCAGGTCAACATCGACAACGATAAGGTCTATGCCAGCATCGACGGCGTGCCCAAGAGCTACGGCCAACCGCTGAAGGCGCTGCTCGACGCCGGAGACCTGGCGTACAACGGTGCCTCGAAACTCAACAGCGACAAGAAATGGTCCTACAACTGGTACCTGTTCCTGCCGCTGGGCATGGCCCTGGAAAACCGCAAGAGTGTCGAGTTGCTGCACTTCCCGCCGGACTACTCCCTGACCCAGGCCCAGGATTACCTGGAGTCGGCGACCACTGATCGCTGGGCCACGCTGCTGACCGTCAACGGCATTGCCGTTGAACAGACGCCGGCCTACCAGACCATCATCGACATCGCGCCCATCGCAGCGCCGTCCAATGCTGGCAGCACATTGGAGGGGCTCTACAGCTACTTCAACGATTACCAGACCACCATGGTCACACAGGTCACCCAAACCGCCAGCGGCGCCGCATTGCCGATGGTGGCCTTCGGAGCGCCCGTTCGGAACTGGATCAAGACCCAGTACGGCCAGACCGTTGGCGTGCTCGGCCTGGCGACCATCACGCCGACCGCGGGGGTCAAGGTCCCGGTCCTGGGCTCCAACCACCCGAGCTATATCTGGTATGCCGCGGACAAGGAAAACTACGACGGTGACGAAGCCAAGGCCGATGCCGCCGGCTTGAAAGTCATGGGCCAGGACCTGAGCGCCGCCTGCTGGCAAGCCGGCATGGGCAGCAAGCCGGGCACCGACCCGAGCACCCTGCTGAACCAATGCACGCAGACCTGGCAGGTCACGCAAAAGGAAAAGACCTGCGAGTTGTTCTACACCTCGGTGCGCAAGCTGAGCGAGGCAGATGCAGCGAAAAAATGCGAAACGCCAGCGATCAAGTCGCAACTTCCGCAACTTAAAGTGCCCATGCCGCTGCCTGCCGAGGCGGTGTAAAGCTTGAGGCGCCTTCCCGCGTAAGCTTGTGCTGACACGGGAAAGCGCCTTTGGCTCCTGTCAGACTCGACAGTAGATACGGCCCTCGACTTGGGCGAAGCTGTCAAAAGCTTTTTCAACGACCGCCGGCAGGATCGCCAGCGCCAGCAAGTCGAGTGTCTATCACCGACAAGGACTGTCATGAGCCTGTTCATCCGCGATGACACCTGTTCCCAACGCCGGGACTGCATCTACCCGGAAAAACAACTCAGCACCCGCCTGGGCTACCCCTCTGTGCACGATTTTGAAGTGCGCCAGACGAGCGACGGGCGCGGCCACGGCATCATCGCTCGCAAGTTCTTCGCGCCCATGACGAGGATGTGCAGGGTGTCGGGGTTGCTGGTGAGCCGACGGCGCCTGCACACGTTGCAGATCCTGCCAGGCGTGCACATGTATGACCCACGCTTCGCCGGATTGCTGCTGCACTCCTGCAACCCGAATGTATTCCTCGACATGAGCGAACTGTGGCTGTGGTCATTGGCCCGTATCGATGAAGGCGACTGCCTGACGATGGACTACGCCAGCACCGAACAGAAACTGTACCGCCAGTTCGCCTGCCGGTGCGGTTCGTACAACTGTCATGGCTGGATTACCGGCTATGACGAACCGCCCAATGAGCAGGGAATGACATTTCTACGGCACTGGCGTCGTCAGTGTCACCGCGACTGACGAGCCGGCGTCAGGGCGCGCCGACCGGACGCAGCCGATACTGCGGCGGCAATTGCTCGAACCCGCTGATCGTGGTGTCCAGGCTCTTCCAGCGTCCGTCCTTGATGCCGTAGATGCAGCCATGAATCGACAGTTTCTGCCCACGGTGCCAGGCGTTCTGCACGATGCTGGTATGGCCGACGTTGGCCACCTGCTGGATCACGTTGAGTTCGCACAGGCGGTCGACCCGCTCTTCTTCGGTCGGCAACTGGCCCAACGCCTCGCGATGTTCGTAGTACAGGTCGCGAATCGAACGCAGCCAGCCGTCGATCAAGCCCAGTTGACGGTCCTGCATCGAGGCACGCACGCCGCCACAGCCATAATGGCCGGTGACCAGGATGTGTTTGACCTTGAGCACGTCCACTGCGTACTGGATCACCGACAGGCAATTGAGGTCGGTGTGCAGCACCACGTTGGCCACGTTGCGGTGCACGAACAGATCGCCCGGCAGCATGCCGACGATCTCGTTGGCCGGCACCCGCGCATCGGAACAGCCGATCCACAGATACTCCGGGGTTTGCTGACGAGCCAGCTTGGCGAAAAAGTCAGGATCCTCCTGCTTGATCGCATCGGCCCAGCGCGCGTTGTTATCAATCAGATCTTGTAATTCGTTCATGCTGTCTAGCCTCGATAGAGAGTGCGCAACTGTGACAGACGACCGCCGGTCGAGGTCACGTCGGCGATGCATTGGAATTCCTGGCTGCGCTGTCGGTCGACACCAGTAAGGCCCACAGTATGAGGAATTGCCATGAATGATTCACGACGCCCTTTCGATGCGACGCAACCGGAACCCATCGACGACAATGAAGATCGCATGGGCTCGATGCATGAGTTGGAGTTCGACGACGAGCAGCCCAGCGCGAAAATCGGCGACGAATTGCCGCAGGACGAACGCGAACAGCTGATGCCTCGTGAACGCGTGCGTGAAGCGGGCATGACAGGCGCCTCGACGGATGATCACGAACCGACCGATGACGACATGAGCCCGGAAACCCTCATTCACGAAGACGGCGCCCGGGATGCCCACGAAGCCGGAGCCGACGAGCGGGCGGACTGGGACCTGAGCGTAGTGGACGAAAACGACATTGGCGGGGGCGACGGGCTGGATGAGGCGGAAATGGCGGATATCGATCCGCTGGATGGCAAGCGTTGACCCGGCAATCGCCATCGCGAGCAAGCTCGCTCCCACATGGTTTTGTGTTGATCACAAACTTGATGCACACCGCCAAGCTCCTGTGGGAGCGGGCTTGCTCGCGAAAGCGGTGAATCAGTTTGCATCAATCCTGAATGTACCGCCGCCTTCGCGAGCAAGCCCGCTCCCACATTTATGCGCTGGCCTCAAGCTTGCTCGCGATAGCGGTAGTCCAGTTCAATCCACCAAGGTACACGCCATGACCACCGCATCCTCGCGCCCACCCACCGCCGGGTAGTAATCCCGGCGTCGGCCCACTTCGTTGAAGCCATAGCGCTCATACAAGCGGAACGCCGTGCGGTTGCTGTCACGCACCTCCAGGAAACATTCCCGGGCCTCGGCCTTGTAGGCGATCGACATCAGGTGTTCCAACAGGCGCAACCCCAGGCCACGGCCCTGGTTTTCCGGTTTGACGGTAATGTTGAGCAGGTGCGCCTCATCCAGGATGATCTGCACCACGCCATGGCCCACTTGCTGCTGGCCTTCGAACATCAGCCAAATCTGGTATTTGCCCAGCCCGTCGAGAAATATCCCGCGGGTCCAGGGATGGCTATAGGCGGCGTATTCGATTTTCAGTACAGCGTCGAGGTCCGCCTCGGTCATCGGGCGGAACGATACAGCGTCACTCATTCGATTCTTTCCAGCGCGCCATCAGCCGGCGCATGGCTTGCCAGACATCAGCCTTGCGCTGTGGCGTTTCCATTAACAGTTCCAACCCGGGCAACGCCCAGGCCGAGCCCAGGCCTTCGACCTGCAGTTCGCGATTGAATGCTTCGGCATCCGCCTCGCCGGCAAACTTCACCGCCGGCAGGCCGATCAGCCACAGGCACACGCAGGGCTCGTCTTCGAGCCGCGCCGAAACGAAGCCCTGGACGAAATCCCGCGCCGCTTCCGGCCCTTGGTCCATGGTGCCCCGTGACAACAACGGCCAACGCACCGGCTCGCCGATGATTTGCGGGCTGTCCGGCAGACCGACAGCCCGCAGCATGTCCTTGAGCAGCAAATAGGCCGGATCGCGGCTTTGGAACGGCTCGCCCGTGGGCAACTCCACCAACAGCAGGCAACGCCCGGCCCGCAGCAGTTGCAGGGCGAAACGCGGCGGGGCGACATAGGGAGCCTTGGGCGGCGCCTCGACCACCTCCTCCACCGGCTTGGCATTGGTGCGGGTCGACGCCAGGCTCGGGCGCGGCACTTCGATCTTTGGACGCTCGGGGGCTGCCGCTGGCGGCTCGGCGACCGTCTTGGCCACAGGCGCCATCACGGCCGGCGCGAGGTACTCGGGCTCGGGCGCTTCCAACAGCTCGGGCCGCGACGGGGCGGCGAACGGCAATTCGGTACGCGGCAGCCAGTTGACCACCTGCATGGCGGTCAGATAGGCGCGGCGACGGGACTCGATAAGCAAGGGTCGGCCACTTGTGGATAACTGAAAGTGGAAGCGATTCTACCGCCCTTCGACGCGGATCGCTTCCCTGTTGGAGCAATAGTTGATCGATAGAGAACGACAGTCCGTCCAAGGGGTGAATCGCAACCGGCTCGATGCAGTACAATCGCCGCTTTTAATTGCCAACCCGACGGCCATTGCGATGATCGAACCCAAGCGCGTCTTGCGCGCCCTCGCTGAACACTGGGCATTGCTGGAACCTTTGTGCGAGCACTTCGACCAGGGCACCCTGAGCCTCAACGAATTGCGTTCACAGCTGGCCGCCCAACAACTGGACAGCACGCCCCAGGACATCACCAACCTGCTGGACGTGTGGATCCGCCTGGACATCCTCGTACCGGTGGCGAAAAGCCCGAACCGCTTCGAGCTCAACGCCCAGATCCACGACTTCCTCGCCTACCTGCGCCGCGAACACCGCCTGGGCCTGTGCCTGGAAATCGAAGCCTACCTGCGCCACCTCGAGCGCCTGGCAGGTTACATCCAGGACGCCTTCGACATTCGCGACGGCACCGACCTGGCCCGCCAGTTGCGCCTGCTGGACATGCGTGTGCGCGACGTCCTCAAGAAACTCGCCAACGACGAACAGGCACTGGTGGCCGTGGCCGAACGGGCCAAGACCAGCGACCGACAGATCCCGCTGCGTCAACGCTACGCCGAAGTGTTGGCGACCTGGGACGAATACGTCGAGCCGATGATCCAATTGGTGAACGCCGACGGCGCCTTCGAGCAAGGCGTGCGCAAGGTCGAGAACGTGCTGTTGCGCATGCTCACCGAACAGCAGCGCCTCGGGCACCTGGTGGACGACGACATGCTGCTGCGCACCCACGCGCGCATCCTCGAGATGCAGACCAGCGCCCAACTGACCTTGCGCCATGCCCGCGAGCTGCTGCTGCCATTGCGCGAAGAAGCCCGCCGCCACAACGCCGTGACCCGTGGCGCCGCCCTGGCCCTGGCCGCCATTCGCCGCAAAGGCATCGACGCAGTGCCACAAGCCGCCATGCCGCTGTTCACTCGGCCGCAAAGCACCTTCCTGGGCAGTGCCAGCCAGGTCGAAGCCTATGTCTATGCCCTGGCCCGTTTCGAACCGAAACCGGCGCGCTTCCCCAAGTCCCACAAGACCCACAAGGGTGGCGAAGCACCGCACGCGCCACGCACTGTGCGCGAGATGGTCGAGCGTTGCGAAGACGCCCTGCCGATGCCGGACCTGATGACCTGGCTGCTGGAACAGGAACCGGACGGCGCCACCGACGAATTGCTGTACTGGTTCTCGCGCCTGTCGCGGGAAAAACGCTTCAAGCGCGAGCGCCTGGAGCGCCGCGACTACCACACTCACGAGCATCAGGTCAGCCTGCGCTCCTTCGCCCTGCTCTCGGCCGGCGACACCGCCGCCGAGGATTCTGCGAGCATCCCCCATGCATCTTGATCTATCCGAACTGTCCCAGCTGGCGCCGATCTTCCGCGAGCTGTTCAAGGGTTACCACGTCAGCCGCCGCGACCCGGAGCTGTACGCCCAACTGTCGAACTTCCAGGACCAGTACCGCACGCTGTTCAAGGCCCTGGGCTTCGAGCTGGTATGCGACACCCGTGGCTTCTACTACTTCGTCCCGGATCTGGCCGCCGCGGCGGTAAACAAGACCGCCCAGCGCCTGGCCCTGTTCACCTTCATCCTGGTCGAGCACCTGGCCGACCAGGGCCGTGACCCGATCGCCGTGCTCGACGGCGGCAGCCTGGGCCGCGATGAGCTGCCTTCGCTGCTGGAAAAATACCGCGACCTGTTCATACAGGCCGAAGTACAGACCCAGGAAGAGCTGGAAGAAAAAATCATGCGCCGCATGACCCAACTGGGTTTTGCCAGCGAAGAAAACGGCGTGTACCGCTTCCTGCCGCCGATGCACCGCTTCCTCGACGTCTGCCTGTCGGTCCAGCAGGACCGCGACCTGGCCGCCAGCCTGCACAGCGTGCTGCCGTTGCCGGTACCGGTATTGATCGACGAAGACAGCGACGAAAAACTGCTGCAGACCGATGATCCGCTGGACCTCAGCGAATTCGAAGGTGAAAGCGAAGAAGACGCCCTGGCCCGCGCCATTGCCGAAGAACAGGAGACCGACGCATGAGCAAGGAACGCTACGGCATCCGCCGCTTTGCCCTTTTGAACACCGCCGGCTACAGCCTTGGCTTGTTCCCGCTGGAAGAACCGCTGTCGGTGTACGGCGCGAACAACCTGGGTAAATCCGCCTCGATCAACGCCTTGCAGTTCCCGATCCTGGCGCGCATGTCGGACATGAGCTTCGGCAAGTACAGCCTGGAGCAATCCCGGCGTTTCTACTTTGCCTCGGACACCAGCTACATCCTGGTGGAAGTCGCCCTGCCCCACGGCCCGCACGTGATTGGCGTGGTCGGTCGCGGCCCCGGCGGCGGTTTCGGGCACCAGTTCTTTGCCTATGCCGGCAAACTGGACCTGGCCCACTATCAGAAAAATGACACCTGCCTGCGGCAGAAAGAGCTGTTCACCAACCTGGAGCGCGAAGGCCTGAAAGCCTACGAGCTCAAGCCGGATGAACTGCGGCGCCTGCTGGTGGGTGGGCACACCTCAATCCCATTGGACCTGACGCTGATCCCGCTGCGCTCCACCAGCGAGCAAAGCCTCAAGACCTTCCGCGCGCTGTTCATCAACCTGCTGCACATGCGCGAAATCACCGCGGCCAAGCTCAAGCAACTGTTCCTCGACGCGTTCGAACACAGCCTGCGCTCCGGTAGCGTGGACTACATTGCCGCGTGCGAAGAAGCCTTCCGCGACGTACGTCGCATGGAACAGGACTACAACTCCCTCGTGGCCGCCGGCCCGCTGGTGGAAGCCCTGGCCAATGGCGTGAAGCAGCGCGATGTCCTGCGCGGCAAATTGCATCGCCTCTCGCCATTGCTCGATTCGTTGCTGGGCACCTGGTCGGACTACGCCAGTGCGCGCAAGGAAGAGCTGACTATCCAGGCCGAACACTACCGCAACGAGCAAGACTCGCTGCAGAACGACCAGCGCGGTGGCACCCAGGAGCTGATGCGCCTGGAGCGGGAAATCAGCGGCATCCAGCGCTGGCTCGGCGAGCTGTCGGTGCTCAAGCATCGCTTTGCCCTGGTGGACGACGTCAAGGTCCTGGAACAGCAACTGCTCGCCGCCAAGGACGCCCACGACGAACTGGCCGGCGCCCTGGCCCAGTCCCGGCAGTTCAGCGCCGAAGACCTGGAAGAGCGCCTGCGGGACCTGGAAAAACGCCTGAAGTCGGTCAAGCAGCAACTCGATCACGCCGACAACAACAGCTATGCCCGCCTGCGGGAAGAATTCTCGCAGCAGGATGTCGAACGCCTGATGCGCTTGTTCAACAGCGCCTTGTTCAGCCTGCCCCTGGGCGAACACGGCATCGCGCTGGACGAGAACGGCGAGTGGGTCAAATCCATGGAGCTGATCCTCGACGGCTTCAAGGGTGAGCGCTTCGAAGTGCCGGGACTGTCCATCGACCTGTCCCACATCGAGCCGCCCGCCCTGCAAGCCCTGGCCGACCGTGCCGCGCTGCGGGACCAGAAAGAGCGCCTGGAAAAAGAACTCAAGCAGCTCAAGACCCAACAAGCCGTGGCCGCCGACCGCGCCGCGAGCAAGACCCAGACCGAGGCGCTGTACCAGCAGGTACTGGATGCGCAAAAAGCCTTGGAAGACTTCCGTCGCAGCCAGACCCTGAGCGCCGAGGAAGGCGAGAAGCTCGAGCAGCTGGCGCAGATGGAAGCCGCCCAGGACGAACTCAAGCGCTCCAGCGATGCCTTCACCGAACGCGTCCAGCAATTGTCCGCCAAGTTGCAACTGGTGGGCCGGCAGATCGCCGACATGGAAGCCAAGCAACGCACCCTCGACGATGCCTTGCGCCGTCGCCAATTGCTGCCGGCGGACCTGCCGTTCGGCACGCCGTTCATGGACCCGGTCGACGACTCCATGGACAACCTGCTGCCGCTGCTCAACGACTACCAGGACAGCTGGCAAGGGCTGCTGCGCGTCGATGGCCAGATCGAAGCCTTGTATGCCCAGGTGCGCCTCAAGGGCGTGGCCAAGTTCGACAGCGAAGATGACATGGAGCGGCGCCTGCAACTGCTGATCAACGCCTATGCCCACCGCACCGACGAGGCCCTGACCCTGGGCAAGGCGCGCCGTGCGGCCGTGACCGACATCGCCCGAACCCTGCGCAACATCCGCAGCGACTACGACAGCCTCGAGCATCAACTGGCGCTGTTCAACCGCGAGATCAACAAGCGCCAGGTGTCCAACCTGCAGAGCTTCCGAATCGTCCTGGCACCGAACAAGGAAGCGCTCAAGCACATCGACCAGATCATCCACAGCGCCGGTCAGTACGAGGAAGGCGAGACGCTGTCGGTGTTCGACCTCAGCCAGAGCGCCGAGCAGGACAACAAGAACGAAGAGGCCAAGGAATACCTGGCGCGGCTGGTGGCGGCGAATCACAACCAGCTCGGCCTCAAGGACCTGTTCGAACTGGCGTTCGAGATCACCAAGGTCAACGGCCAGCCCGTGATCCACACCGACATCGACGGCGCGGCGTCCAACGGCACCACCATGACCATCAAGGCGCTGACCAACATGTACTTGTTGCTGCACCTGATGGACCGCGAACAGGCCGGCCGCGTGCGCCTGCCTTACTACCTGGACGAAGCGGCGGACATCGACGAGAAAAACCAGGCGGCACTGCTGGAGACCAGCCTGCAACTGGGCTTCGTGCCGATCCTCGCCAGTGTGAAGCCGCAAGTCTGCGCCAGTGTCGCCATCGACCTGGAAGGCGGCAGCGGCCCGAACGGCATCTACATCGACGAAGCGGACTGGAAATACATCCGTCGTCACGATGCGGTGAAGGCCACGGTGAATGTCCAGGCCGACGAGCCGGAGCTGGATCCGGTGTGAAGTGAATAACCGGGCATGAAAAAGGCCGCGATCCAAATGGACCGCGGCCTTTTTCATTGCGCCGGTTTTGAGTCTTCAGTGCAACGGATGGCCTCATCGCGAGCAAGCTCGCTCCCACATTGGACTGCTTCTGGATGAACCATCCTGCATCCCTGTGGGAGCGAGCTTGCTCGCGATAGCGCCACAACTACTTGCCAAGACTGATCTTCGGCGCCCAGGTCAGCCATTCGTCTTCAAACTTGTCGAACAACGGGAAAGTCTGCTCCGCTCGGGCCGGATTGCCCATGCGTTCACCGTCCGGCGTTGCGAACGCGATACCGCCCTGGATCAGCGTTTCAAGCGACTCGGTTCGCACCGTCGCCCCCTTGAACAGACCGAAGTCCAAACCGAAGCCACTGCTATTCCAGAAGCGTGTGCCGCTGCGCACCAGTGGCGCATATTTGGGCTCGATCAGGATATGGATCAACACCCGGTCCGCCGTCTGGCCCAGTTCATAACCGGTGACCTTGCCCACCGTGATCTCGCGATAGGTGACCGGCACGCCGATCTTCAGCGAACCACGGCGGGCCGCACTCAGCACCAGGCTCAGACCCGCTTCGGGTACAGCGCTTTCCGGTGGGTTGGCCAAGGCCACGAAGCTTTTTTGTGGCCCGAGGTTTTTCGCCGAAGGCTGCACTTCAATGTATTGGCCTGTGACCAGCGTCTCCAGGTTGGAGGTCTTCATCAACCCCAACTCAGGCTTGACCACCCAGAACTGAGACCCGACCCGGGCGATACGCTCCGGCACTTCGGTGATACGCGCAGTGAGCAACACCGATTGCATGTCGGCGCTGAGATCGACCTCTTCGATCTTGCCCACATCCAACCCTTTGAAACGGATCGGCGTACCGCTGCGCAAGCCATCGGCGCGGTCGACCTTGATCGTCACGACCATGCCCTTCTGCTGTGCGGCTTCGCGATCAGCATGCAAACGAAAGCGTGGGATGCGCCTTTTCAACGGCACGTTCGGTTCCGGCGTTTCGAAGGCGATTCCGCCGGCCATCAGGCTTTGCAGGGACTCGCTCTTGACCTGTATCCCGCCGGTCAAACCGCCCGTGAGGGTAACGCCGCTTGCGTTCCAGAATCGCGTCGAACCGTTGACCAGGCCTTCATATTCCTTCTCGATATGCACGCCGATGATCAGTTGTTTTTTCTTGCGGGAAAACTGGTAGCTCTGCACCGATCCGACCTTGACCTGCTTATAGAGAATCGGGCTACCGACCTCCAGCGATCCGAGGTTCTCCGTCAACAGGACCAGATGCAGTCCCGGTGAACGCAGGTCCAACGGCGGCGCCTTCGCCCTGGCTTCGAATTCCCGTTGCGGCGCACCGCCCTTATCGCCTGGACGTATGGCAATGTAGTTACCCTTGACCAGCGCTTCCAGGCCGGTGATACCTGCCAGGGAGATCGATGGCTTGACGACCCAGAACTGTGTGCCGGTGACTAGGTAATCTTCGGCCAAGGGGTCCAGGGTCAGTTCAGCCGTCGCGCTGGCCAGGTCCGGATCGACCTTGAGGTTCTTCAGGCTGCCGACCTGGATGCCTTTGTACATCACCGGCGTACGCCCGGCCTGCAATCCCTCGAAGTCGCTGAGTTTGACTTTCACCCGGATTCCCGCAGCGGCCGCATCAAAGTCTTCGTAGAGACGAAACGGCAGGCTCGGATCCGTTGGAGGACTGTCCTTGCGGCTTTCCGGTGTGGCGAATGCAATACCGCCGGCCACGATGCTGGCCAGGGACTCGCTGCGCACTTTCACACCCGACAGGTTGGCATCGATGCTGATGCCGCTGGCGTTCCAGAAACGCGTGTGTTTACGAACCAGGCTGGCATAGGTCGGCTCGATGAAGACTTTGACCTCGACTTTGCTCTGATCCTCGGAGAGCAGGTAACTTTTCACCTGGCCGACCTGGATCTGTTTGTAGAACACCGGGCTGCCGCGGTTCAGCGAACCCAGCCGGTCAGCCTTGAGGGTCAGGTGCAAACCCGGCTTGGCATCCGACAGCGGTGGCTCTTCGGCCAGGGCCTTGAACTTGCGCGTCGATTCGCCTTCACCCGGACTGATCGCCACGTAGTTACCCGAAACCAGGGTTTCCAGGCCTGTGATCCCGGCCAGGCTCACGCTCGGCTTGACCAGCCAGAAACGTGTGCCGGCCTTGAGATACTGCTCGACGTCCTTGTTCATCTCGACCGTCGCGACCACGCCCTTGGAACTGCCTTCGTCATCGAGTGTGAGCGCCGTCACTTTACCGACTGTCATCCCTTTGTAGACGACTTCGGTTTTGTTGACCTGGATGCCTTCGCCACTCTCAAAGCGCACAGTGATCTCGATTCCGGTCTCGTTATAAGCCCGCCAGCCGAGCCAGCCGCCGATGATCAATGCGATCAGCGGCAAGACCCAGATGGCTGACCAGTTCGAAGCCGGTCGGGTTTTAGCGGTAGGCAAATCAGTCATGGTCGTTATCCGACTCCGTGTTATCCCAAATCAGTCGGGGATCGAAGGTTATTGCGGCAATCATTGTCAAAATCACTACGCTGGCGAAAGCAATCGCGCCGAGACCGGCTTCGACACTGGCGAGCCGCCCAAAATTCACCACCGCCACCAGAATGGCGATCACGAAAATATCCAGCATCGACCAACGACCAATGAACTCGATGAAACGGTACATAAGAATGCGTTGCCGTGCCGACATGGGCTGGTGCCGCTGCACGGAAAACAATAACAAAGCGATGCCCACCAACTTGAAGGTCGGCACAAGGATACTGGCGATGAACACCACGGCGGCGATAGGAATCATGCCGTGGTGAACCAACTCGATGACACCGGCCATGATGGTGCTCGGGGCGCCCTGGCCCAGTGAGTTGATGGTCATGATCGGCAGCATATTGGCCGGGATATAAAGAATCGCGGCCGTGATCAACAATGCCCAGGTTCGCATCAAGCTGTTCGGGCGACGGGGATAGATCAGCGCGCCGCAGCGAGTACAGGTTTGTTTGTCGGCTTCAGCGTCCTGCCGATTCAATTCATGGCATTCTGTACAAATCAGAATGCCGGCATCAATCGCCCGCATGGGCATCTTCTCCTGATAACGCCTGCCAGATCTGATGCGGGGACATCACCACCTCCAGCCAGACCTGGACCAGCAACAAACTGATGAAACACACCAAGCCAAGGCCAACGGTGAGGGCTGCCATGTCTGCCAACTTGACGATGGCCACCAGCACGCCCATGAGGTAAACCTCGAGCATTCCCCAGTCCCGTAGATGGTGATAAATGCGGTACAGCAACAAACCGTAGCTACGGCCAACGTCCAGGCGAATGGTCAGCAGCACAGCCAACTGACAAAGCAACTTGAGTAACGGAATACCCATGCTGCACAGAAACACGACTACCGAGACGCCTTGCATGCCGGTATCGAACAGACCCACTACCCCACTCCAGACGGTGTCCTGGGAGGACTGCCCAAGCAGATTGAGTTGCATGATGGGTAAGAAGTTGGCCGGCACATATAACAGCAGGGCGGCGATCACCAAGGCAAGGCTGCGTTCGACTACATTGTGCCGATGAGCATAAAGCTCATAACCGCAGCGGGGGCACTCGGCTTTTTCGCCATGGGCCAGTTGGGGCTTGCGCATCAACAAGTCGCACTCATGACACGCAACCAAATCGCTCAGGGGTAGATCTGGCAATCTATCAATGTCTGACGGATCGGGCATAAACAGCTCTGGCTCAGCTAAGGTGGGGCTATTCTAGTGCTCCAGCTCGAAAATAACTGTGCAAATTTATTACGAGCGCTCTCAGACTTTTATGACGGGCAAAACAAAACCCCTACCTGCATCAGCAGATAGGGGTTTCGGAATTTAATCTTGACGATGACCTACTCTCACATGGGGAAACCCCACACTA
>NZ_FMUZ01000004.1:0-335700 GCF_900101575.1 Pseudomonas sp. NFACC37-1
ACCATCGCAATGTTGTGGTGTGCGCGTTGGCGAACAAACTGGCGCGCATAGCCTGGGCCTTAGCGCATACCCATGGAATATATGAGGCAGGGCCAAGCGCACAGAACGCTTGACCCTGCGTTACCGAGCACCACCCACCTGGTTTTGCGATGCTGGATAACAGATGACGTAAACGGCCTACCGACCTGACAGAAAACCTGGGCTCCCACACGGCTCTAAAGCCGATCTACCCTAATCAGGACTGTCAGGCGCGATTTTCATCGCGGCGCGAATTTATCTTTTCGACGCCGAATAGATTGCGGCAAGCCAATCACGCATCCAAATTCAGTATTGCAGAAACTGAGAGGACCATAGATGTGGGAGCGAGCTTGCTCGCGATGGCGATCTCAATATCGCCGAAGACTCAGCGCACAGTCGGCGCAACAGGCATCACCTGCTCACCCACGCAAACCCCTCGCAGTTGCGCTTCAAATTGCTCGATCACCGCCGCCCAACCCTGGCGACTGGCATGCTGGCGCGCATTGAGCCGCACGCAACGCAAGGTCTCGCGCTCCTCCAGCAGCCAACGGGCGGCATCGCAGAACGCCTCTTCATCCCCCGGCATCGCCAGCACGCCGTTATAGCCGTGGCGAATGTGTTGCGCAGCCGCGGCCTGATCGTAGGCCACCACACCCAGCCCGGACGCCAGCGCCTCCAACACCACGTTGCCGAAGGTTTCGGTCAGGCTCGGAAAGACAAACACATCCCCGGACGCATAGTGGCTGGCCAGCGCCTCGCCGCGTTGCGAGCCGCAAAAGATCGCCTCGGGCAATGCCTGCTCCAGCTCGGATCGTTGCGGGCCGTCGCCGACTATCACCAGCTTCATCCGTCGCCCCGCAAAAGCGCTGCACAGCGTCTCGAAACTGCGCTTGAGCAGCCCCAGGTTTTTTTCCGGTGCCAGGCGTCCGACATGGAGTACGGCGATGTCGTCGTCGCCCAGGCCCCACGCTTCGCGCAGGCTTGGCGAGCGCTTGACCGGATGGAACAGTTGGCTGTCCACGCCACGGGACAACAACGCCACGCGCTCGAAATGCCGTCGTTCCAGTTCCAGGCGCTGGCTGAGACTGGGCACCAGGGTCAGGCTGGAGCGGTTGTGAAACCAGCGCAGGTAATGGGTGAGCACGCGACTTAACAGCCCGAGGCCGTACTGTTGGGTGTATTGCTGGAAATTGGTGTGGAAACCACTGACCACCGAGATGCCCAGGCGCCGTGCAGCCCGCAGCGCCGACAAACCCAGCGGCCCTTCCGTGGCGATGTAGAGCACGTCCGGACGATGACGTTTCCAGCGCCTGAGCAGCTTGTGCATCGACGCCTGGCCCCACTGCAAGCCCGGATAGCCCGGCAGCGGCCAGCCCCGGCACAGCAGCAACTGCTCGTCACCGGCTTGGCGTAAGTCGTCGGCCTGGCGAGGCCGTATCAACTCGACCTGATGCCCGCGAGCGCGCAAGCCGTCGTACAGGCGACCCAAGGTATTGGCCACGCCATTGATTTCCGGCGGGAAGGTTTCGGTGATCAGGGTAATGTGCAGGGGTGTGGTCATGACCCCAGTGTCGACCGGGGCCATTTCGTCATTGTGACGCCAGGATGATGGATTTGTGACGGCTCAGCCCTGACGGGCCAGGGCGGTCTCGGCGCCTTGCTCGCGCACCCAGAACAAGGTCGCCCCGGCCACTGCCGCTGGCATCATCAGGATGTTCACCACCGGGATCAGCAGCACCAGGTACACGCTGCCGCCAAAACCCAGGCTCTGCCAGCGTTTTTCCCGCAGCCAGGCGAGCATTTCGTTCCAGCCCAGCTTGTGGTTGTCCGCCGGGTAGTCGATGTACTGGATCGCCATCATCCATACGCCGAACAGCAGCCACAGCGGTGCCGCCACCAGATTGACCACGGGGATGAACGACAGCACGAACAACCCCAGGGCGCGGGGCAGGAAATAGCCGAGTTTGCGCGCTTCCCGACCGAGGGTCCGGGGGATCATGGCAATCAATTCGGCCCAGCTGAAGGCCGGGAAGTCGTCGGTGCCACGGATGACCACTTCGACTTTTTCCGCGAGAAAGCCATTGAACGGCGCGGCGATGATGTTGGCGAGCATGGTGAAGGTAAAGAACACCATCAGCACGACGAGCACCACGAACAGTGGCCAGAGCACATAGCTGAGGAAACTCAGCCACTCTGGCAGCGACGGCATCAGCGTATCGACCCACAGGCTGAACTGATGGCCGGCCAGGTAGATCAATCCGACGAACAGCACCAGGTTGATCGCCAGGGGCAAGAGTACGAACAGGCGCAGGCCCGGGCTCAGGACCAGCTTGAGGCCTTCTCGCAAATATTGCGGGCCGGACAGGACGGGGGCGGGCATAGGTGACTCCGAGCGAAGGTGAACGCGCCGACCTTACCGGCTTTACCCAGCGCGGGAAAGCGGCGACATGGCGCGTAACAACCTTTATGGCAGCGAATGCGCCTATTGAAGGGGCCGCTGCGGATAGAGCTCACCTATGAGCTGGATTGTTAAACCGTATTTCCTTAATCTTCGCTCCCTCGATACGCTGCACCCATTCTTTCCCAGGACTGTCGAACCCAAGCCTTCCCCAAGTGCGTCAACGGTCCTTTTTTATTCACGCCGCTCACCCGGCGTTCCGGTCCGCGAGGTCCGGTCAACAGGAGCAGGTCATGTCTGAAGTGCGTCATTCGCGAGTGATTATCCTTGGTTCCGGCCCTGCCGGTTACAGCGCTGCGGTCTATGCGGCCCGTGCCAACCTCAAGCCGTTGCTGATCACCGGCATGCAGGCCGGCGGTCAATTGACCACCACCACCGAAGTCGACAACTGGCCGGGCGATGTCCATGGCCTGACCGGCCCGGCCTTGATGGAGCGCATGAAGGAACACGCCGAGCGCTTCGAGACCGAGATCGTTTTCGACCACATCAATGCCGTGGACTTCGCCGCCAAGCCGTACACCCTGACCGGCGACAGCGCGACCTACACCTGCGATGCCCTGATCATCGCCACCGGTGCCAGCGCGCGTTACCTGGGCCTGCCGTCGGAAGAGGCCTTCATGGGCAAAGGTGTGTCGGCTTGCGCCACCTGTGACGGTTTCTTCTACCGCAACAAGCCAGTGGCGGTGGTCGGTGGCGGCAACACCGCGGTCGAGGAAGCGCTGTACCTGGCCAACATCGCCAGCACGGTCACCCTGATCCACCGTCGCGAAACCTTCCGCGCCGAGAAGATCCTGATCGACAAGCTCAACGCCCGCGTCGCCGAAGGCAAGATCATCCTCAAGCTCAACGCGACCCTGGACGAAGTGCTGGGCGACAACATGGGCGTGACCGGTGCCCGCCTGAAGAACAACGACGGCAGCTTTGACGAGATCAAGGTCGACGGCGTCTTCATCGCCATCGGCCACACGCCGAACACCTCGCTGTTCGAAGGCCAGTTGGAGCTCAAGGACGGCTACCTGGTGGTCAAGGGCGGCCGCGACGGCAACGCCACCGCCACCAGCGTCGAAGGTATCTTCGCGGCCGGCGACGTGGCCGACCACGTCTACCGCCAGGCGATTACCTCGGCCGGTGCCGGTTGCATGGCAGCCCTGGATACCGAGCGTTACCTGGATGGCCTGCAGAACGCTTCGTTCTGATCCATTGGGCATAAAAAACCGGCTTCGGCCGGTTTTTTTCTACTTAGGTTCCATGCAAACCCTGTGGGAGCGGGCTTGCTCGCGAATGCGGTGGATCAGCCGGCACAGTGTTGACTGACATACCGCATTCGCGAGCAAGCCCGCTCCCACAGGGTTTTTGTGTCCTCAGAAGCACTGCATTTCAGGACAGCTTCGCCAGGCATGCCTCCAGAATATCCAGCCCCTCTGCCAGCACTGCCGGCTCGGTCGTCAATGGCGCCAGCAACCGCACGATGTGTCGCGACTTGCCACTGGGCATCAGCAGCAGGCCCGATTCCCGTGCCAGGGCCAGCAGTTGCGTCAATTGCGCCGAAGCCGGGGTGCCGTCGGCCTGGCTCAGCTCGATGCCGCGCATGGCGCCGACGCCAGTCAGGCGGCCCAGGTAAGGGCTTAGCCCGCGGCTGCGCCAGGATTCGTAGCGGCTGACGATCGCCTCTTCCTGTTGCACGCCCCAGGCGTGCAGGTTGGCGTCGGTCATTTCGTCCAGGGTCGCCAGTGCGGCGGCGCAGGCGATGGGGTTACCCGAGTAGGTGCCGCCCAGGCCACCCTTGGGCAGGTTGTCCAGCAGCGCCTTGCGTCCCACCACCGCACCGAGGGGCACGCCGCCGGCAATGCTTTTGCCCAACAGGATCAGGTCCGGTTCGATGCCCAATCGGGAGAAGGCAAAGCGCTGGCCGGTGCGGCCGAAGCCGGACTGGATCTCATCGATGATCAGCACAATGCCCTTGTCATCACAGAACTGCCGCAGGGCCTGGGCGAAAGGCACGTCCATCGCCAGGAAGCCGGCTTCGCCCTGCACCGGTTCGACAATGAAACAGGCCACGTCATTCACATCGATCTCGACGCTGAACAGCCGCTCCATGGCCTTCAAGGCTTCTTCACAGGTGACGCCGTTATCCCGGCTGGGGTACGGCAGGTGATACACCGGCCCGGGCAGGACGCCGACTTTCTGTTTGTAAGGCGCGACCTTGCCGTTGAGGTTGAGGGTCGCCAGGGTGCGGCCATGAAAGGCACCGTCAAATGCGATCACGGCGGTACGGCCCGTGGCGCCCCGCACGATCTTCAAGGCGTTCTCCGCCGCCTCGGCGCCGCTGTTGGTGAGCATGCCGCTGACTGGGTAATCCACCGGGACAAACGCAGCCAGGCGTTCCATCAATTCAATGTAGGGGGCGTGAGGGGCGGCGTTGAATGCGTAGTGAGTCAGCCGCGTAGCCTGTTCGCGGATCGCCTCGACAATGCGCGGATGACAATGGCCGAGGTTCAGCACACCAATGCCTCCGACAAAGTCGATGTAGCGTTTGCCATCGGTGTCCCAGACCTCGGCGTTCCTGCCGTGGCTGAGGCGGACGGGATGCACGATGGAGATCGATTGGCTGATGGTTTCGCTGCTCATGGATGACGGCCCGGACGAAGGAGAAATTTCCGTTATCTAAGCCGCGAGCAGAGGGGGCCGGCAAACGAAATAAAGTTGCCGGGTCAATCTTAAAAGTCGGGATGTTGGAAAGTATTGGTCAGCCAGGATGAGCTCAGCCCTTGTGGCGAGGGGATTTATCCCCGTCGGGCTGCGCAGCAGCCCCAAAGCAGTTACCCAATCAGTCTGACACACCGAGGCGGCAGGTCTCAGGGCTGCTGCGCAGCCCAGCGGGGATAAATCCCCTCGCCACAAAAGCGGGCCTCACCACGCAGGCAGGACCGATCAGCGCCGTTGCAGCGGCTGCTCGTCGAACTTCACGCCTGCCAGGCCATGAACCATCAGCGCGCGGATATTGCCATGATCACTGCCTTCGGGTGTGGCCAGTACCGAACGGTAATGTTCGCCGAAAGCCAGCAGCGCTTCTTCATCGCTCAAGCCTTCGAGCAGGGCCAGGCCCAGGGTCTTGCACGAGCCTTCGTTCTGCCCGGCGGCGTTTTGCACGCCACCGTTGTTGAAGGCTTGGGGTTGGTAGTCGTAGGCGGCAGTGATAAAAGCCAGGGTGTCGGCGAAGACATGTTCGCCGCTCTGGAGGCTGGTGCGCAGGGTATTGAGATCAGGCATCGGGTTTTCCTTTGGCGAACGCCGCCTGTTGTTCGGCGCTGGCTTCTTTCTGGTATTGGGCTTTCCATTCGGCGTACGGCATGCCGTAGACCACTTCGCGGGCGTCGTCGAGGCTGACCTCGACCTGGCGCTCATCGGCGGCGGCCTTGTACCACTTGGACAGGCAGTTGCGGCAGAAGCCGGCGAGGTTCATCAGATCGATGTTCTGCACATCCTTGCGGCTGTCCAGGTGGGCAACCAGCCGACGGAAAGCGGCGGCTTCGAGTTCGAGGCGTTGTTGGTCGTTCATGGAGGTCTCTGCGAGGCAGCTTCAAGGGGCAAGCTTCAAGCTGCAAGAGTGGATTTGCGGTGGTCAGGCTTGAAGCTTACAGCCTGAGGCTTGCAGCTGCTACGAAGTAGCCCGGCTTGCTGCGAGTGTGATCGACACTGATTCGGCGAATCGCAAGGCGTGGGGCTTGTCGACTTCGACTTCGGCGTACAGCACCGACTCGTTGGCCATGACCAGGTCGAGCAATTCCTGGGTCAGGCGTTCGAGCAGGGCGAAGCGGTTGCCTTCCACGTGGGCAATGATCGCCTTGGTGATGGTGCGGTAATTCAGCGCGTGATCGATGTCGTTGTCGCGCACCGCCTCTTGCGCGGCATAGAGGATGGTCAGGTTGATCAACACATCCTGCTTGTTGAGGATTTCATCCTCGTTGATGCCGATGAAGGTGCGCAGGCGCAGGTCCTTGACCTTGATGCGTGCCATGGCTGGCTGAAGTTGTGGCATTTACTTGCTCCGTCGAATCAATTGCAGGAACTCCTGGCGCGTGGTGCTGGAATCGCGAAAGGCGCCGAGCATCACCGAGGTGTTCATGGTCGAGTTCTGTTTTTCGACACCGCGCATCATCATGCACATGTGCTGGGCCTCGATCACCACCGCCACGCCAGCGGCCTGGGTGACCTGCTGCACCGCGTCGGCGATTTGCCGGGTCAGGTTCTCCTGGATCTGCAGGCGGCGGGCGAACATGTCGACCAACCGGGCGACCTTCGACAGCCCCAGGACCTTGCCGGTAGGAATATAAGCCACATGGGCCTTGCCGATGAAGGGCAAGAGGTGATGTTCGCACAGGGAATAGAGTTCGATGTCGGCGACGATCACCATTTCATCGTTGTCAGAGGCGAACAGCGCGCCGTTGACGATCTGCTCGACGCTTTGTTCATAGCCGTGGCAAAGGTACTGCATGGCCTTGGCGGCACGCACCGGAGTGTCGAGCAAACCTTCGCGCTCGGGGTTTTCCCCCAGGCCGATGAGGATCTCGCGGTAGTTCTGGGGCAGGGATAGCGTCATGGTGCATCCTCGAAACAAGGCTATTTGACGTGCCGCCCGCCGTTGACGGTCAGGGTCGTGCCGGTGACATAAGGGTTGTCCAGCAGATAACGCAGGCTCTGGTAGATCACTTCGCTGCCGGGTTCTATACCCAGTGCGGACTTGGCCAGGGCCTTGGCGCGGTAAGCCGCGTCGTCTTCGGGGTTGAACAGTAGCAGGGCCGGGGCGATGCCGTTGACCTTGATCGCCGGGGCGAACTTGGCCGCGAACGACAGGGTCAGGCTTTCCAGGCCGGCCTTGGTTGCGCAATAGGCGATATGTCGGGCGCTGCCCTTGCGGGTCACGTCATCGCTGATGTGCACGATATCCGCCGGCGTTGAACGCAGCAGCAACTCGGCGCAATGCAGGTTGATCAGGTAAGGCGCAAGCATGTGCACGCCGAACATGGCGTTGAAGGCCGCCGTTTCGCTGCCCGGGCCTTCGGCCAGCCAGGCCGAGGCGTTGTGCACGATGGCCCGCAGCCGGTCGGTGTGTTGCTTGAGTTGCTCGATAAAGGCCAGGATCCCCGTTTCGCTGGAGAAGTCGGCGAACAGCACCACTGCCCCCAGGTCCCGCAACGTTTGCACGCCGGGGCGTTCGGTGCGATAGGTCGCGATCACCGGGTGCCCGTCCTCCAGCAAGCGCCGGGCGCAATGCAGGCCGACGCGCTGGGCTGCACCAGTGATCAGGATCGGAGCGGTGACGCTGGACATGGGACGGCTCGGTTCACGGCAAGAGCAAAACTATAACAGCGACACGGGGCGCGTCCTATGTACAAAGATCAATCCGGTCGCGACCAGTTGCCCACTGTGGGAGCGAGCTTGTTCGCGATGATGGACTGACCTTCAATATCCTCATCGACTGTCACACCGCTATCGCGAGCAAGCTCGCTCCCACAGGAGGACTGTCGAGGCCGGTGGCATCAATGATTGCGCGTAGCCGGCAACGCTTGCTGCGGCGCGCCGTTGAGCCAGTTCGCCAGCAGATGGGTCGACATCGGGATAAACAGGTAGACCATCAACGGTGTCAGGATGACGGTGCTGATGAGCACGCGGCTCAACAGGCCCAGTTCGCCCAGCAGTGGTCCCAACAGGAAATTGAACAACAGCGACACGGGGAAAAACGCCAGCCAGATGGCCACGGCCTGTTTCCAGCGTGGCGGACGCTGGCCGACCGCGCCGAACCAGCCTTCGATACCACGCACCCGATGTTCGGAGGGATGGGCAAACAGATCGCTGCCCCGTCCCAGCCAGGCCGTGCGCGAGGCGGAGTGTTCCCAGGCGTGCAGTGTCTGCTCGTCGGCAAAACGGAAAATGATCTGGAATTCATCGTCCTGGGGCGGTGGCGCGAGCACGCCGGACCCCAGGTAACCCGGGAAATCGGTGGCCAATTGTTCGCCTTCGCGCAACCAGGCTATCAGATCCTGATAGCGTCCATTGGCGACGCGGCGGGCCACCATCAACGTGACGGGTGAGGTCGACATTATGTATCTCCGTAAGACAGGCGCAGCGCTCCGGATAGGAGGTTTGCGGGGGACGCCCCCGGGGTGGTGGTTGCGTCTGGTCGTCAAAAAACAGGCAAGGATTATTCCCGATTGTGCGTAAAACAACAAAACCGTACACCTGAATACGTTTGCCCTTGTCATGACGTGTCTTGGAGGAGGAAGATAGGATCCAATTGCCAGCCGGAATTGTCTGCCAAAATGAGCGTAATCACAGAGGATAGCTTTGTTTTCCAGGCATCAGCCTTGAAAAGGGAAGATCTGTTTCCCATTCGCGAAGTCGCCCGCATGACCGGCGTGAACCCCGTGACCCTACGCGCATGGGAGCGGCGCTACGGTTTGATCCAGCCGACTCGCACCGAAAGCGGGCATCGCCTGTACTCGTTGAGCGATATCGAAAAGGTTCGCAGCATCCTGGCATGGATCGAGCGCGGCGTGGCAGTCAGTAAAGTAGGCAAGATCCTGGCCAAGACCGAGGCGGTGCAACCGGTCTCCACGCTGCTTTCATCCGACCTGGTCAAGGCTGATCACGCCCGGTGGCAGCAACAGGTAGCGGACGCGGTTGGCAACTTTGACGATGTGGAGCTGGATCGCGTCTACGGCCAGGTCTTTTCCACCTACACCGTGCCGGTCGTATTCCAGGACATCCTGATGCCGCTTTGGCGACAAATGCTATATCGCCAGCCAGAGTTCGGGCAAATCAGTGAATGGGTGTTTTTCGACGGGTTCCTGCGTTCGCGCATCATCCAACGGCTGTTGTTCAAGCGCGAAGGTCATTCGCCGCGGGTCCTGGTCTGTGCCCTGGCCGGCCAGTGCCGTGAGCTGGAGTTGCTGGTCGCGGCGCTGTTCCTGTCCAGCGCGGACGTGGGCGTCAGGGCGCTGTCGATCGGCCTGCCATTCAACGAACTGACCTTGGTGTGCCAGAAGATCCAGCCGCTGGCCTTGGTGCTGGTTTCCAATCATGCGCCGGTCCCGGATTTGTCCAAGCGCTTGGGCAAATTGGCGATGAGCCTGGATTGTCCGTTGATGCTGGCCGGTGAAGCATCCGACCTGGCGCAGGAAAGCCTGGCTGGCTCGTCGATCGGTTGCCTGGGTAACGAAGGAACAGTGATGCGCCAGCGCCTGCGTCAATTTCTGGCAGGCAACCTCGACACCTAGAGATGCATGGAGGGATGGGTCAGGCGATGTTGCTGCAGGATGTACTGGCGCAGGCGCTCAGTCTCGTCCTGGTCATTCTGGTTCAGGTGATAGGCCAGCAAACCTCGATCGGTTTCACGTTCGAAGGCACCACGCAACGAAATTCTTTCGTAGCCTGAGGGGCTGAACCACAAGGCAAACTGCTTCGGTGGCTTGGTCCGGCTGCGGTTTTCCAGCAATACACCTTTGCAGGACACTTCGTGGACCCAGAGCGGTCCCGGCTGGCCCTTGATATTTTCCAGCGCCACCGGCTCGTCGAGCGTCAGGCGCCACGGGCGTATCTTCGGTCCGTCTTCGTAGATGCTGGGCACCCCCAGGCGCAGGTGCATGGCATGGAATTCGTCTTCCACCAGATGCAACGGAAACGTCATTTGCTGGTTTTCGAAATTGGCTTGCAGCGTGACCTGCTCATTCGCCGCCAGGCGCGTCAACAAATCACGGATCTGCGACCCACCGTTGACCAGCAAGCTCGACGTGACATCCCGCTCGTTCAACTGCGGGTTGTGTTGCATGGTCCGGATGAAATCCAGTTCATCCTGCGTCAGAAGGGCATCGCGCTGCATGGTCGGCTCGAAAGGATAATTTACATTTTCACTGGTGATTGTAGTGACTGACCGTTAATTCGGGGTTTTGTTTGCACCGTTCGTCGCCTCAAGCCGGGCAATCGTTTCCCGGGCTTCGGCCAGTTCCTTTTCCAGCTGGGCGACGCGTTGTTGAGCCTTGACCTGGGTCGTGACGTCTTTTTGCACACCGACGAAATAGGTATACCCGTCAGCCTGGTTTTTTACCGTGGACAATGACAGATCATTCCAGAACGGCGTGCCGTCCTTGCGGTAGTTGCGCAGCACCTCTCGACAGGCACCGCCCTCTCGCAAGGCCTTGCGAATCGACTCCAGGGATGGTTGGTCCCGATCACCCGACTGCAGGAACCGGCAATCCTGGTAAAGGATTTCGTCGCGGTGATAGCCGGTCAAGCGTTCGAAGGCCGGGTTCACATAGATCAGGATATTGTCTTCGCCTTCTTTTTCAGCGATGACAATCCCGTCGTTGGAAGCATTGATGACCAATTGCATCAGTTGAGCGTTGATCATTTGAAAGATCCCTTTTGAACATCCCTGTTGAGTCAGCATTTTAAAAGAAATCGAAAGGCTGTCCACTGCCCATTACTGCCGTTGAGAGCCATTCGCAGCCTTGTGGGTGCAACTGGTACTATCCCGGCTCTTTTTTCAGGATCAGGATCAGATTGATGAAAGTCGCCATTCTTTCCGGCTCAGTGTATGGCACCGCCGAAGAAGTCGCCCGGCACGCCGCCAAACTGCTGCGCGATGCGGGCTTCGACGCCTGGCACGATCCTCGTGCGACCCTGGCGGATGTCCAGGCATTCGCGCCAGAAGCCTTGCTGGCGGTGACGTCTACGACCGGCATGGGCGAGCTGCCAGACAGTCTGATGCCGTTGTATTCGACCATCCGCGACCAATTGCCAGGGTTCTTTCGCGGCTTGCCTGGCGCAGTGATTGGCCTGGGCGACGCCAGCTATGGGGATACCTTCTGCGCCGGCGGCGAGCAGATGTGCGAATTGTTCGCCGAACTGGGCGTTCGCGAGCTGCTGCCGATGCTGCGTCTGGATGCCAGCGAAAGCGTCACGCCGGAAACTGACGCCGAGCCGTGGCTGGCCGAGTTGATCGACACGTTGCGGTCTTGAAGCGCAGGCGGTGACTCGTTTGGCCAGTAAGCTGGCTGCCAATGCAACTACCACCTCCGAAAGACCTGACTAGACTGAGTTTTCTTGCGTACGACGTTTTGATGACAAGACTCCTATAACAAGAAACCAGAGGTCAGAGCCGTGAGCGTAGCGCCCGTCCAAACGACACTCAGTATCAAGGAACAGGTCAGTGCGGCCGAATGGCAAACCCGGGTAGACCTTGCCGCCTGTTATCGGCTTGTCGCGCTGCATGGTTGGGATGACCTGATCTTCACCCATATTTCTACGAAGGTTCCCGGCACCGAGGACTTTTTGATCAACCCGTTCGGGTTGATGTTCCATGAAGTCACCGCTTCGAGCCTGGTCAAGGTTGACCAGGGCGGCAACAAGTTGATGGACAGCCCCTACGAGATCAATCCGGCCGGCTACACCATCCACAGCGCGGTGCATGAGGTGCGCCATGATGTGGCTTGTGTGCTGCACACCCACACCGCCGCCGGAGTGGCGGTATCGGCGCAGAAGCAAGGCGTGTTGCCGATCAGCCAGCAAGCACTGTTCGTGCTGTCGAGCCTGGCCTATCACGCTTACGAAGGGGTGGCCTTGAATCACGAAGAAAAGGCACGCCTGCAGGCCGACCTGGGCGAAAGCAATTTCCTGATGCTGCACAACCATGGCCTGCTGACATGCGGCGGGACCATCGCCGATACCTTCTTGATGATGTTCACCTTTCAACGAGCCTGTGACATCCAGGTCCTGGCCCAGAACGGCGGGGCTGAATTGATTGCCATCGAACCGCAGATTCTGGCCGGCGCCCGGGCGATGATCGCCGGAGTGACCAAAAGCGCCCAAGGCATGGGCGGCGCGTTGGCCTGGCCGGCGTTGCTGCGCAAGCTCGATCAACAAGACACCGGGTACAGAAGCTGATGGCCCTGGCCCAGATTCCCCTGCGTATCTGGCGCCAGCGCAGCCAGACTTTCCTGTTCCGTGGCCACGCCATCCGTTATTGGGTGGCGGGCCAGGGCGAGCCGCTGCTGTTGATCCATGGTTTTCCCACCGCCAGTTGGGATTGGCATTACTTGTGGCAACCCTTGGCGCAACGCTACCGGGTGATCGCGTGCGACATGCTCGGTTTCGGCGATTCCGCCAAACCGATGGATCATGTCTACAGCCTGCTGGAGCAAGCCGATCTGCAGCAGGCCTTGCTGGCGCACCTGAATGTGAAGGGGGCGGTGCATGTGCTGGCCCACGATTACGGTGACAGCGTGGCCCAGGAACTGCTCGCTCGGCATTACGAAGCACGCATCCATCTTGAGAGTTGTGTCTTTCTCAATGGCGGCCTGTTCCCCGAAACCCACCGCCCGGTATGGGCCCAGAAACTCTTGTTGAGCCCCCTGGGCTGGCTGCTGGGGCGGATGTTCTCCCGGGAAAGCCTGGCCTGCAACTTTCGGCAGATTTTCGGCCCCAGGACCGGCCCTACCGAAAGCGAGCTGGATGACTTCTGGAGCCTGGTGGAGGCTCATCACGGTCCGCGGATCATGCACAAACTCATCGGCTATATTCCCGAGCGCCGTGTGCAGCGGGATCGCTGGGTGCTGGCGATGCAGCGCGGCGAAGTGCCGTTGCGGGTGATCGACGGCGCCGTCGATCCGATTTCCGGTGAACACATGGTGGCGCGCTACGAGGCCCTGATCCCGAACCCGGACACGGTGTTGCTGCCTGACATCGGTCATTACCCGCACACCGAGGCATCGGTGCAGGTGCTCAAGCATTACCTGGCGTTTCGCGAAGCCATCGCCGCGCCGCACAGACAAATGGCCTGTACCTGACGACTTGGCATTGAGAAGCGAACCTGTGTGGGAGCGGGCTTGCTCGCGAAGGCGCCAGCACAGCCAACATCCATTCTGACTGGAAGACCGCTTTCGCGAGCAAGCCCGCTCCCACAGTTTTCGGGCGTTTACAAGATTGCGTTCCACTGCAAATCCCTGTGGGAGCGAGCTTGCTCGCGATAGCGGTCCTCCTGCCAACAGGAAAGTCGAATGCTCCGCCGTGGCTTGGGCCTGCATCATCCCCCCACCTTATCGGCCACCATTCACTGCCAATCGTGTTGATTGTGACCGGCCGACAGGTGCCGGACACTCGTGGTCATTGTCCTATCCGCCTGCTGGAGTTCTGCCATGAGTGAGTCTGTGCGCTTCGAAGATAAAGTCGTGATCGTCACGGGAGCCGGCGGTGGCCTGGGGCGCGCCCATGCGTTGCTGTTCGCCAGGCAAGGCGCGAAAGTGCTGGTCAACGATCTTGGCGGCTCGGCGCAAGGGGATGGGGCCAATGCCTCGGCAGCGGATCGGGTGGTCGCCGAAATCCGCGAGGCGGGCGGCATTGCCGAGGCCAACCACGACTCGGTCACCGATGGCGACAAGCTGGTGCAAAACGCGCTCGATGCGTTCGGTCGCGTCGACGTGGTGGTCAACAATGCCGGGATCCTGCGGGACAAGACATTCCACAAAATGGACGACGCCGATTGGGACCTGGTCTACCGCGTCCACGTCGAGGGTGCCTACAAGGTGACCCGGGCCGCATGGCCGCACCTGCGTGAGCAAAACTACGGGCGGGTGATCTTCACCGCGTCCACCTCGGGCATCTACGGCAACTTCGGCCAATCCAACTACGGCATGGCCAAGCTCGGCCTTTATGGCCTGACGCGAACCCTGGCCATCGAAGGCCGCAAGAACAACATCCTGGTCAATGCCATCGCTCCTACTGGCGGCACCCGCATGACCGAAGGCCTGATCCCGCCGCAGGTGTTCGAACAACTCAAGCCCGAACTCGTCAGCCCGCTGGTGGTGTACTTGGCCAGTGAGGCCTGCCAGGAAACCTCCGGCTTGTTCGAGGTGGGCGGCGGCTGGATGGGCAAGGTGCGCTGGGAGCGCAGCCTGGGTGCGGGCTTCGACCCGCGCAAAGGCTTTTCGCCCGAAGACGTCGCCGCCCATTGGCAGCAGATCTGCGACTTCGAGCATGCGGTACACCCGAACGACAACCTTGAAGCGTTGAAGGAAATGATGGCGAATCTGCAACGCCACGCTATCTAACTCTCACCGCTCGTGCCGCTTGCCGCCAGGCGCGGCAAGCGTGCTCATGGACAATTCTTTGTTCACCCGGGCCGCCAGGTTCGCGGTGGTCTCGATAGGGCAAAGACCTATTCCGTACGGCTCAACATCCAGGCAAAGCGCGCGGCGGGCCATTCCTTGCGGTCTGATACCTGCCCATCGCCGAGCTCGACCACCCGCAGAACACCGTCTGACCGGAGTACTACGTCGACCGAAAAAAAAGGACTGTCGATCAACCGTGCGCACTCGGTCACCAACTCAGGAATCTCATCGGTGACGCCGTAGGCCCGCCCGTGGAGTACAAAATAACGACGCTCGGTTTCTTCAAGGTATTCCTCTCGTCGTCTGACGCAGATACCGCCTTCAATCTGTCCCCGATATTGGCGCATCTCTTCAACAAGCGGCGCTATGTCTTCGGGACTGTCCACCAGGCTGCCACCACCAGTGTTAAGTGACTTTACATAGTCCTTGATGAAATAGCCTGGCCATTGCAGGCCTTCGAGTGCCTGAGCGAAGTTTGCATCGCTGTCCAGCACCACCGTTTCGCTCGTACAGGCAGCCAACAACGGATACCACTGTGGCAAGTGATGACAGTGTTGGTATTGTGTGGCGTTGGTTACTTCAGTGACGCCTTTTTCACGCAGTTGGTTAACCAAAGCGGCATAAGCATCGGGTGTCAGCATCCACCCACGGTACAAAATCGATTTTCCGGGTGTGAGGGGCGCAGAAGTCTTGAAAAGGCCTGCTTCGAAATCTTCAAAAGAGAACAGCACAGTCCTCAGTCCCGCAGTCATTACCGCTTCGTACTCTTCAGCGTACTGCTCATCAGGACGTTTTTTATCAAATGGGTCGCTAGGGTAAAGGAGATGCATATTGCTTTTTACCTATAGAAAGTGGCGGAGCAAATGCTGCTGGGGTTGGTACTTCATGAGCGCTTGTTTTCAGCCGTTTCTGATCATCTATCCCTCAGCATCCAAGGCGAGGCAAAGGACTACAATTTCGATCACATAAGCCGTGCAGATTAACCTTTCCTACAACAACGTAGGAAACAAGAAGTTTTAACTCGGAAATCACCGCACATAAAAAAGGCCGCTGCCAAAAGCAGCGGCCTAAGCGTGACGTTGCAAAGGAGCTACAAACCAACGTCGATAAACACGGGATGATGGACCGATACACCAATCCATCCGAATGACGGTGCGCCAGGCTGGAGGGAAAGCCATGGCGACTTGCGCTTGCAGGCCCGTTGCCCTGCAAGCCCGGCCAGCATAGGGAACGAGCCCGACGGGAAACAGCCCGGATCCGGACATGCACCGTTGCAGGGCGCGTAACAGTCGCAGGCGGGGCAGGAATATGCGTGGCGCTGATGGCCCATCATCCAGTCCGTCCATGGGGCGCGCAAACGCCCGTCCCGCAGGGGCTGTAATCCTTTTGAGGTACAGCGCGAATACCTCCTTGGTGCGCTTATCGCCCATGGCGTGCGGCAGTAGGGTGAAGCCTCTGTCACTCACTGGGGAAGACGCATGACAACAATAACAATGCGCGCCATCTTCAAGCCGCAGGCGCTGGCCGTCGCGGTGGCCTTGGGTTGCTGTGCCCAGGCGCAGGCCGTTTCATTCAACATTGGCGAGATCGAGGGTCAGTTCGATTCCTCGCTGTCCGTGGGCGCGAGCTGGGGCATGCGCGATGCCGACAAGGATCTGGTCGGCACGGTCAACGGCGGGCGGGGCCAATCCTCCACCGGTGATGACGGACGGCTGAATTTCAAGAAAGGCGAGACCTTTTCCAAAATCTTCAAGGGCCTGCACGACCTCGAGCTCAAGTACGGCGATACCGGTGTGTTCGTGCGTGGCAAGTACTGGTACGACTTTGAACTCAAGGATGAGGGCCGCGAGTTCAAGGACATCAGCGACAGCAATCGCAAGGAAGGCGCCAAGTCCTCGGGGGCACAGATTCTCGATGCCTTTGTCTATCACAACTATTCCATCGCCGATTTGCCGGGCACCGTGCGCGCCGGCAAGCAGGTGGTCAGCTGGGGGGAAAGCACCTTCATCGGCAACTCCATCAACAGCATCAACCCGGTGGACGTGTCCGCGTTCCGTCGCCCCGGTGCGGAGATCAAGGAAGGCCTGATCCCGGTGAACATGCTGTTCGCCTCCCAGGGCCTGACCGACAAGCTCACCATCGAAGGTTTCTACCAGTTGGAGTGGGACCAGACCGTGGTGGATAACTGCGGCACGTTCTTCGGCAACGACGTGGTGGCCGACGGTTGCACCAGTGGCTACACCGTGGGCAGTCCGGCGATTGCGCCGTTCGTGCCCTTGACCCAGGCATTCGGCCAGGGGATCCAGGTGTCCAGCGAAGGGGTGATCATTCCCCGTGGCGGCGACCGCGACGCCCGCGATTCCGGCCAGTGGGGCACGGCGTTGCGCTGGCTTGGCGACGATACCGAGTACGGCCTGTACTTCATGAACTACCACAGCCGTACGCCTACCGTCGGAACCACCACGGCGGGGCTTTCGACGCTGGCGGCGTTGCCGGGAATGGTCGCGATCGCCAACGGCCTGGCCCCTGGCAGCGGTGCGGGTCTGGCGCAAAGCGTGATGCTGGGCCGTGGTGGGTACTACCTTGAATACCCGGAAGACATCCGCCTTTACGGCGCCAGTTTCTCCACGACGTTGCCCACCGGCACCGCCTGGACCGGGGAAATCAGCTACCGTCCCAACGCGCCGGTGCAGGTCAATACCAACGACCTGACCCTGGCCCTGGTCAATCCGATTGCCGGTGGCGCGGCATCGCCCATCGCGACCGCACCGGGAGCCGACAACACCGGTTACCGGCGCAAGGAAGTGACCCAGGTACAGAGCACCCTGACGCACTTCTTCGATCAGGTGCTGGGGGCTGATCGCCTGACGCTGGTCGGCGAAGCGGCGGTGGTGCATGTCGGTGGCCTGGAGTCCAAGGACAAGCTGCGTTATGGCCGTGACTCGGTCTATGGCCAATACGGCTTCCAGGGCGACACCGATGGTTTCGTCACCTCGACGTCCTGGGGCTATCGCGCCCGGGCGATCCTCGATTACTCCAACGTGATCGGCGGGGTGAACTTCAAGCCCAACGTGTCCTGGTCCCACGACGTGGCCGGCTATGGCCCCAACGGTCTGTTCAACGAAGGTGCCAAGGCCATCAGCGTTGGTGTCGATGCCGATTACCGCAACACCTACACCGCCAGCTTGAGCTACACCGACTTTTTTGGCGGCGATTACAACGTTCTCGAAGACCGCGATTTCCTCGCGCTGAGCTTCGGTGTGAACTTCTGATCTGGCTGACAAGGAAAACCCAATGCGCAAGATGATCCTGCAATGCGGTGCCCTGGCCTTGAGCCTGCTGGCGGCGAACGTGATGGCGGCGGTTTCGCCGGAGGAAGCGAATAAACTGGGCACCAGCCTCACGCCGTTGGGCGCGGAAAAAGCCGGCAATGCCGATGGCTCGATCCCGGCCTGGACCGGTGGCATCGCGAAAAACGCCGGGGCCGTGGACAGCAAGGGATTTTTGGCCGACCCGTTCGCCAATGAAAAACCGCTGTTCACCATCACTGCCGCGACCGTGGACAAGTACAAGGACAAACTCTCCGAAGGGCAAGTGGCGATGTTCAAACGCTACCCGGAGACCTACAAGATCCCGGTCTACCCGACCCATCGCAGCGTCGCGTTGCCGCCGGAAATCTACGAGTCGGCCAAGCGCAGCGCCCTCAACGTGACGTCCATCAACGACGGTAACGGCTTGTCCAACTTCACCGGCAACCGCTACTACGCCTTCCCGATCCCCAAGAACGGCGTGGAAGTCATATGGAACCACATCACCCGTTATCACGGCGGCAATCTGCGACGCATCATTACCCAGGCCACGCCACAGACCAATGGCAGCTTCACGCCGATCCGCTTCGAAGAAGAAATCGCCGTGCCCTTCCTGATCAAGGATGCCGACCCGGAAAAGGCCAGTAACGTACTGACCTATTTCAAGCAGGAGGTCACCGCCCCGGCACGCCTGGCCGGTAACGTGCTGCTGGTGCATGAAACCCTCGACCAGGTGAAGGAACCACGCCTGGCCTGGATCTACAACGCCGGCCAGCGCCGTGTGCGTCGTGCCCCGCAAGTGGCCTACGATGGGCCGGGCACCGCCGCCGACGGGTTGCGCACCTCCGACAACTTCGACCTGTTTTCCGGCGCGCCGGACCGCTACGACTGGAAGCTGGTCGGCAAAAAGGAAATGTACATCCCGTACAACAGCTACAAGCTCGACTCGCCCAGCCTCAAGTACGACGACGTGATCAAGGCAGGCCACATCAACCAGGACCTGACCCGCTATGAACTGCACCGGGTCTGGGAAGTGGTCGGGACGGTCAAGCCCAGCGAGCGGCACATCTACGCCAAACGCCACATGTACTTCGACGAAGACAGCTGGCAGGCGGCGCTGGTGGACCACTACGACGGCCGCGGTCAACTGTGGCGGGTGGCCGAAGGTCATGCCCAGTTCTACTACGACCATCAGAACCCGGGCTACACCCTGGAGGCGCTCTACGACATCATCGCCGGCCGCTACATCGCGCTGGGGATGAAGAACGAAGAGAAACACAGCTACGAGTACGGCTTCGAAGCCCGGGCAGCCGACTACACGCCGGCGGCGCTGCGCTCGACCGGGGTTCGCTAAGCACTGAGGGCTGGAAAGATGACTGTGGCGAGGGGATAAATCCCCTCGCCACAAACTGTGTCTGACTTGAAATGATCATGAACGACCGGCAGCCCCTTCTGCCGGTCGTTTTTTTATGGGCGCCAATCAGCGCGCTGAATACTTCTCCAAAGGTCGGCGACACAGGGCTAGGGTGGTGAGATAACAATAAACAGGATCACTCACATGACCGCCATGACTCCGTGTCCGGACCGTCCAGGATTGCTGCCTCGCCTGTCCTCGACGCATCTGCCGCGGCGGTCCTTGAGCGAGCCGCTGCTGGCTTCCGAGGCGCGGGTAAAATTGCTCTGCGCGCCGGCGGGCAGCGGCAAGAGTGCGTTGTTCGCCGAGTGCTTCCTGCAGGCGCCCAGTGACTGTCGGCTGCATTGGTTGCCCTTGGGGGGCGTGGCGTTGAGTGCGGCGCAAATGTGCGAGCACCTGGCGCAGACCCTCGGGCTGCCGGTGCTGGATGAAGCGGGTTTGTTGGCCCATCTGGCACGTTTGCAAACACCCACCTGGTTATTCCTGGACGACTATTGCCGGGTGCCGAACCCCGAGCTGGATCAACTGCTCGACCGTTTATTGAACACCAGCAGCCCGGCGTTGCACCTGTGGTTGAATGGCCGCCGCCGCCCCCACTGCAACTGGCCGCGACTGTTGCTCGATGACGAACTGCACGAGTTTGACCCGCAGGCATTGTTCTTCACCCCTGATGATGTCCAGCCACTGCTTCGTCATCTGCCCGCTCCCCAGGCTGCCCGCACGGCTCGCGAGGTGATTCAGCGCAATGGTGGCTGGTGTGCCGGGGTGCGCATCACCCTGCTTGAGCGCTGCGAATGGGCGCGCAGTCATGCGACACCGGGGCGGCCGAGGACCTTGCTCGACTACCTGGAGTACGAACTGTTCAGCACGCTGACCCCGGATCTGGCACAGGCCTGGCGCGTGCTGGCGCATCTGCCGCGGTTCAATGCCCGGCTGTGCGAGCACTTGTTCGGCGACACGGTGGGCGCCCAATGCCTGCCGTTGTTGCTGGAGTTGGGGTGTTTCATCGAGCCGTGGGAGCAGACCTCGGATTGGTTGCAAATCTTCCCGGCCCTGGCCCGGTTGGTGCGTGAAGAGCCTTGGTCCCAGGGGCGCTCCTGGCATCGACGGGCCTGTCAGTGGTTTGCCGCCGAGCAGGACTGGCAAATGGCGTTCGAGCAAGCCATGTTGGCCGAGGAGTTCGAGACCGCCGTCAGCTTTTTGCAGCATCTGAATTTCGAGCACGTCTTGCAGCGCCGTAACGCGGTGCTGTTGCTGAGCTTGCACGATCAACAAGGCGAAGCGCTGACCCTTGATACGCCGCAATCGGTGGGGTTGGTCACCGCTGCGCTGTTGTTCGCCGGACGCTTCGATGAGGCGTCGACGTGCATCGAGCAACTGGCCAGGTTCCTGCCGCAGCCTTCGGCCTGTCGGCAGCGACAGGTGCTGGCCAGGTGGCTGGTCTTGCGCGGCTGGTTGCTGCACCTCTCGGGCGATGGCGAAGCGGCGCGCGAACATTTTCTCCAGGCCCAGGCCAGCCTGGACCCCGAGGCCTGGTCCCAACGGGTGCTGTGCCTGGGGGGGCTGACGCAGCAGGCGCTGCTGGCTGGCGAACTGGCCTCGGCGCAATGGATCAACCGCCAGGCGTTATGCCTGGCGCGTGCGCAGGGTTCGCTGGTCTTTGAAGGATTGCTGGAACTGGACCACGCCCAGGTCCTGGAGCAACGCGGCGCGCCGCATCGGGCCGATCATTTGCTGGCCGCCGTCCAGGCACTGCTGGATAAACCGGGCCAGGACTTTTCCGCGTTGTTGGGACGGATTGCCTTGCGGCGCGGGCGCCTGGCGTTGCGCATGGGCTTTGAGGAACGGGCCGCCGAGCACTTTCAAACGGGCTTGGAAACGGGCCTGCACAGCCAGGATAAACAGGTGCTCTATGGCTTCCTCGGCAAGGCCTGCCTGGCTGCCAACCAGGGCGACTACGGCGAGGCCTTCATGCACCTGCGCGATGCCGAGCGGGTCATGCAGCAGCGGCACATCCCCGACACCGTCTACCGTGGTGTGTTGTTGCAAACCAGCTGCCAGTTCTGGTTGCAACAGGGGCGGGCGGAACTGGCCCATGAAGCCTTGACCCGCGTCCTGCGGCATTTTCGCGGACCCCAGGCCAAGCACGCGCCTCCCGCGACCCTGGAGTTGATTGCGCGACTTGAATACCTGCTGGTGCTGGCCGAGGTCTACTTGCAGCGGGCACAGGCGCCACAAGCGCGCCTGCAGGCCATGATCGCCCAGGCGCAGCACGGTGAAATGCACAGCCTGGAAACCGAACTGCACCTGGTGCTGACGGAGGTCGTCTGGTTGTCCGGCGATCGTGCCCAGGCCCGGTCACTGTTGCGAGAGGGGCTCGAGCGAGTCACGTGCTGGCGGGCCCAGCAAGCGTTGTGCGAACTGGGCTTGCGCCAGCCCGAGTTGTTACGCTGGGGGCAATCGGCAGAACAGGTCGAGTCGCCCGTCACCGCCGAGGAGACGTTGCTCAGTCATCGCGAGTTGGAGGTTCTGGAGCTGATTGCCCAAGGGCATTCAAACCAACAGATCGCCGAACAGTTGTTCATCTCGTTGCACACGGTAAAAACCCATGCGCGTCGCATCCACAGCAAGTTGGGTGTGCAGCGACGTACCCAGGCGGTGGCAAAAGCCAAGGGCATGGGGGTGATGGGTTAGCTGCAATGAGTTGAAACTTCACGCTCGCTTACACTTGCTTTTTTACAGTCGGGCGCTGGCCTGTGTATAACGGCCCGACTTAAGTTCAACTTTTAAGTTGCCGCTTAAGTTGACCAGATGCCATGTTGTCGCATCAGGCGCACACCCCATAACGGCTCGAACAGGAAGTTCGAGTCCATGAAATGACAAGGATGTCTTATGAATACCCCGTTGTTTTCTTCTCACTCCGAAAGGCTTCCAGCACTGAAAAACACCCGCGTGGATTTTGCCGTGCAGGTGCTATTGGATCATTACCTGGAACCATTGGGCGTCAACCCATTCACTGCCTATGTGAATACGTTGATGGACTTCCCCACGCTCGAAACAGGAACTTCTCGAACGTTATTCGAGGAAACGCTGGCCTGGGTTGAAAAGCAAAGCCTGCCAACCTACACGCAAGGAATCAGTAATGTGTTCAGCAGGCGTTATTCCTTTGCTGCCGAAGACCGGCTAAAGACGCTGGACTTGATCGCCTTTGAAAAAATCGTCATAGACGTCGTTGCAAGTTTGACGGAAAAACCTGCAATCGATTTATCCCCGCGTCCCCTCAGGCCATTGACCGCCGAGGATGTGCACGGTGCCTTGAAAGTTCATGCGCCCAACATCTATCCGGAGGGCGTATACGTGACCAGCTTTATTGACCATGGCCCCGGCAGGCGCATGGTGTTGTCTTCCGAGCGGCTGGTTGAGTATCTACTGGGCCATTTCAAGAACGATGTGATTCCCTTCCATTCGAAGGGCAGCCACCAAGGTATTTATACCGTCGGCTTCAGCGGGGAGGAGCGTCACCTCCATCCGCAACTGATCACCCCGCATCTCAATGATCTAGTGATCAGGATTGTCCCGGATTTCCTGGGCTGATCCTGGACCCGCCTCATATCCCATCCGCCAACTCACGGCCCGGGTCGCCGCCAACAGTCGTTGCGCCGCCGGGCCGTTTTCGTCGGCATGGAACAGCGAGGTCGGGCCGACGATGGTCATCACGGCCTTCACCTCGCCGACCGCATTGAAGACCGGGGCGGACAAGGCGTCCACGCCCGGCATCAGCAAGCCATGCACATGGTGCAGGCCACGGCTGCGAATCTGCTCGCACAGGCTGGCATAGGCGCGATCATCGGCCAGGGCGTGGTGCTCGGTGCCTTGCACTTCCTGCTCGCGCAGGCCGATCGTCTCGCGCGCTGGCAGATAAGCGCTGAACACCAGCCCCGTGGACGAACTGAGCAGCGGCAACACCGATCCCAGTTGCGTCACCACGGTCACGGCCCGTACGGCAGGTTCGATACGCACCACGGTCGCGCCATGGTTGCCCCACACCGCCAGGAAGCAGGTTTCGTTCAAGTCATCGCGCAACTCGGCCAGGGGCAGGGCGGCCACTTGCAGCACGTCCATGCCGTTCAACGCGGCCAGGCCCACGCGCAGGGCCTCGCGGCCCAGGCCGTAGTGGTTGGTGGCGGCGTTCTGCTCGGCGAACCCGCTGGCGATCAAGGCCTGCAAGTAGCGATGGACCTTGCTCGCCGGCATCTGCACGTGCTCGGCCAGGCGCGACAGTGATGTGGAGGGGGAGAGTTCGGCCAGGGCCTTGAGAATGTCGGTGCCGACTTCGGCCGAGCGGACTTTCTGTTTACCGTTGCTGAGCGGGGTTTCCATGGAGGCACAGGGTCCAGAGGCGAATGGGCGTCTTTATAGCTTGACGGTCGCTGTCGAGCAAATTACGTTATGCGTAATTGAATTACGATAAAAATAACCCGGTGCGCCTCAACCACTTCATTGAGTGACAGACCGCAGTCCCAGGAGGCTCCATGAACCTCGATTCCACCACGTCGGACCTGGCTTACCAGTCAGGCTTGGGCAACGAATTTGCCAGCGAAGCCTTGCCCGGCGCCTTGCCCATCGGCCAGAACTCCCCGCAGAAAGCCCCGTACGGTCTCTACGCCGAGTTGTTCTCTGGCACAGCGTTCACCATGGCCCGCGGCGAAGCTCGGCGCACCTGGATGTATCGCATCCGGCCGTCGGCCAATCACCCGGCCTTCACCAAGCTCGAACGGCAATTGGCGGGCGGTCCGCTGGGTGAGGTCACGCCCAATCGCCTGCGCTGGAGCCCGCTGGACATTCCCGCCGAGCCCACCGATTTCATCGACGGGCTGGTGTGCATGGCGGCCAATGCCGGTGCGGAAAAACCGGCCGGCGTCAGCCTTTATCACTACCGGGCCAACCGATCCATGGAGCGGGTGTTTTTCAATGCCGACGGTGAGTGGTTGATCGTGCCGCAACTGGGACGGCTGCGGATCGCCACCGAACTGGGCGTGCTGGAACTGGCGCCGCTGGAAATCGCCGTGCTGCCTCGGGGGCTGAAATTTCGCGTTGAACTGCTCGACCCGCAGGCCCGTGGTTACCTCGCCGAAAACCATGGCGCGCCGCTGCGCCTGCCGGACCTGGGGCCCATCGGCAGCAACGGCCTGGCGAACCCGCGGGACTTCCTGACGCCGGTCGCCCATTACGAGAACCTCGTGCAACCGACCACCCTGGTGCAGAAATTCCTCGGTGAGTTGTGGGGTTGCGAGCTGGATCATTCGCCTCTTGACGTGGTGGCCTGGCACGGCAACAACGTGCCGTACAAATATGACCTGCGTCGCTTCAACACGATTGGCACGGTCAGCTTCGATCACCCGGATCCGTCGATCTTCACGGTGCTGACCTCGCCCACCAGTGTCCACGGCTTGGCCAATCTCGACTTCGTGATTTTCCCGCCCCGTTGGATGGTGGCGGAAAACACCTTCCGTCCGCCGTGGTTCCACCGCAACCTGATGAACGAATTCATGGGCCTGATCCAGGGCGCCTACGATGCCAAGGCCGAAGGTTTCCTGCCGGGTGGTGCATCCTTGCACAGCTGCATGAGCGCCCATGGCCCGGACGGCGAGACCTGTACCAAGGCGATCAACGCTGATCTTCAGCCGGCGAAAATCGACAACACCATGGCCTTCATGTTCGAGACCAGCCAGGTCTTGCGCCCAAGCCGTTTCGCCCTGGACTGCCCGCAACTGCAAACCGACTACGATGCATGTTGGGCCTCGCTGCCTGTCACGTTCGACCCGACCCGGAGATAACCCATGACTCAACTTTCCCCTGCCCGTAGCTGGGTCGCCAGTGCCAACGGCCACGCCGACTTCCCGTTGCAGAACCTGCCATTGGGTGTCTTCAGCGTCGATGGCGGTGCCTTGCGCAGCGGCGTGGCGATTGGCGAGCGGATTTTCGATCTGCAGGTGGCGCTGCAAGCGGGCTTGTTTGATGGCGCGGCGCAACAAGCCGTCGAAGCCATGGCCGGCGGCCAGTTGAATGGGTTTTTCGACCTGGGCCGCAGCGCCCGGGTTGCCCTGCGTGAACGACTGCTGGAGCTGTTGCGCGAAGACAGTCCGTTGCGTGGCCAAGTGGAAGCCCTGGAGGCGAAGCTGCTGCTCCTCGCCGCCGACTGCCAGATGCACCTGCCGGCCAGGATCAACGACTACACCGATTTCTACGTGGGTATCGAACACGCGCAGAATGTCGGCAAGCTGTTTCGCCCCGACAATCCATTGCTACCCAACTACAAATACGTGCCCATCGGTTACCACGGTCGCGCTTCGACCATTCGCCCGTCCGGCACCGACGTGCGCCGTCCCAAGGGCCAGACCCTGCCGGCCGGCCAGACCGAGCCGACCTTCGGCCCGTGCGCGCGGCTGGACTATGAGCTGGAGCTGGGCATCTGGATCGGCAAGGGCAATGCGCTGGGCGAACCAATCCCCATTGGCGATGCCGCCGAGCACATTGGCGGGTTCTGCCTGCTCAACGACTGGTCGGCCCGGGATATCCAGGCCTGGGAATACCAACCCCTGGGGCCGTTTCTGTCGAAGAGTTTCCTGACCAGCATTTCGCCGTGGGTGGTGACGGCCGAGGCCCTGGAACCGTTCCGCCGCCCGCAACCGGCGCGTCCGCAAGGCGATCCGCAGCCGCTGCCGTATCTGCTGGACACGCGTGATCAGGCCGGCGGTGCCTTCGATATCGAGCTGGAAGTCCTGTTGCTGACAGAGGCGATGGTCGAGCAGAACCTGCCGGCCCAGCGCCTGACGCTGAGCAACACCCAGTACATGTACTGGACCGTGGCGCAAATGGTCGCGCACCACAGCGTCAACGGCTGCCAGTTGCAGGCCGGTGACCTGTTTGGCTCGGGTACCTTGTCGGGGCCTGAAAACCATCAATTCGGCAGCCTGCTGGAAATCACCGAAGGCGGCAAGAAACCGATCGAACTGGCGTCTGGCGAAGTGCGCCGATTCCTCGAGGACGGTGACGAAATCATCTTGCGGGCCCGTTGCCGCCGCGAGGGTTTCGCCTCCATCGGTTTTGGCGAGTGCCGGGGCAAGATCCTGCCGGCGCGTTGAGGGGGGAGCGCATGGAACTCTATACCTACTACCGCTCCACCTCGTCCTATCGGGTGCGCATTGCGTTGGCGCTCAAGGGCCTGGATTACCAGGCCTTGCCCGTCAACCTGATCGCTGCGCCTGGGGGCGAGCATCGCCAGCCGGCCTACCTGGCGATCAACCCCCAGGGCCGTGTGCCGGCGCTGCGTACCGATGAGGGCGCGTTGCTGGTGCAATCGCCGGCCATCATCGAATACCTGGAGGAGCGTTATCCCCAGGTGCCGCTGCTCAGTGCCGACCTGGCGGTGCGCGCCCACGAGCGTGGGGTCGCCGCATTGATCGGTTGCGACATTCATCCCCTGCACAACGTCAGCGTGCTCAACCAGCTGCGGCAGTGGGGCCACGATGAAGCGCAGGTGACGCAGTGGATCGGGCATTGGATCAGCCAGGGCCTGGCGGCGGTGGAGCAGTTGATTGGCGACGACGGCTACTGCTTCGGCGCGCTGCCGGGGTTGGCGGATGTGTTCTTGATCCCGCAGTTGTACGCTGCCGAGCGGTTCAATGTTTCCTTGCAGGGGTATCCACGGATCCGTCGCGTGGCGGCATTGGCGGCTGGGCATCCAGCGTTCCAACAGGCGCATCCGGCGAGGCAGCCGGATACCCCGGCTTGATATTGATGTAGGCCGTTGCATCGCTATCGCGAGCAAGCTCGCTCCCACATTGATTCGGATCAACGGTGGGAGCGAGCTTGCTCGCGATAGCGATTCAACAAGCAACCTGAATCTGTATGCCTGCCACCGCTCAATGCACCACCGAATTCGGCGGCAAATGCCCCAGCCGCTCCGTCAGCCGGATTCGCTGGATCGGATCGTCGCTGAGCATCAGGGCATGCTCCAGGTCGAAGCGTTCGGCGTTGGGGCAATCGAGTCGCTGATACAGGCTGGCGCGGGCCAGGTAATCGGCGGCGCTGGCGTTGCCCAGTTCCAGCACCCGTTCGGCGTCGATCAGGGCTGCGATGTAATCGTCGTTCGCCAGATGCAGTTGGCGCAGGTTGCGCGACAGGCGCTGCAGCATCTGCATCGGCTCGGCGTTGACCAGGTGTTCCGCCTTGAGCAGCATGTTCGCGCCGTATTGGCGCTGTAGCAGTTCCCGGCAATCATTGGGGTACAACCGGCGCCCACCGCACGGATCGAGCAGGTGATCGGCGCCGGGCACCTTCAACAGGAAGTGCCCGGGGAAATTGACACCGACCATCGGAATTTCCAGGCCGCGGGCCAGTTCCAGGGCAATCAGCCCGAGGGCCAGGGGCTGCCCGCGCTTGCGTGCCAGGACTTGGTCCAGCAACGCCGCGCGCGGTCGCAGGGGGGTGAAGTCGTCTTGGGCGAAACCCAGGTCATTGAGCCGTCGCAACAAGGGCTGGCCCAGCTCGCTGACAGGCAGCATCGGCAGGCCATGGCTGACCCGCTGTTGCAGCTCCTTGAAATCCTTCAGCAAGGCCGGGACGTCGACGTCGCGATCATGTTCGGCAGCGATCCACAACGCCGCTTCGAACAGCGCTGGTGGTGAGCGGTGCAGACAATCAAAAAAGGCTTGGCGCGGTTTCATCGAACTCTCCGGGCTATGCTCCCGTTTTAGCCCTGCCATGGATTTTCGTCCAGTCTCGAACAGCCGTTGTCACAGGTTATGCCAAAAAAGACTGACCGCCCTGGCGACTTATTCCGGCGTGCTCCAGCAATTTTCGACTGCACGCCTATACTGGCGAAACAAACAAAAGTGATTCGGGAGCCTTACGATGTTTGCTCTCATGCAAAGCTCCCGCCTTGAATCGCTGCACCTAAGCGTAGACCCGACGACCGGGTTGAAGGCGGTGATTGCTATTCATTGCAGCCGTCCCGGGCCTGCCCTGGGGGGCTGTCGTTATCTTGCCTACCCCGACGACGAAAGTGCCGTGGCAGATGCCGTGCGCCTGGCTCAAGGCATGAGCTACAAGGCGGCGCTGGCCGGCTTGCCCGTGGGCGGCGGGGTCGCGGTGATCATGCGTCCGGCCCATGTCGAGAGTCGGGCGGCACTGTTCGAAGCCTTTGGTCGTTGTATCGAGCAATTGGACGGGCGCTACATCACGGCCATCGACAGCGGCACGTCGGTGGCCGACATGGATTGCATCGCCCAGCAGACCCGCCATGTCACCAGCACCACGGCCTCGGGAGACCCCGCGCCCCACGCGGCAATGGGCGTCTTTGCCGGCATCCGTGCCACCGCCATGGCCCGCCTGGGCAGCGATAACCTCGAAAGCCTGCGGGTGGCGATCCAGGGCCTGGGCAATGTCGGTTATGCCCTGGCCGAACAACTGCACGCGGCGGGTGCCGAACTGCTGGTCAGTGACATTGACCCTGGCAAGGTGCAACTGGCCATGGAGCAACTGGGCGCCCATCCGATCGCCAACGACGCGCTGCTCAGCACCCCCTGCGACATCCTCGCCCCCTGCGGCCTGGGCGGGGTGCTCAACAGCCACAGCGTGGCGCAACTGCGCTGCTCGGCCGTTGCCGGCTCGGCCCACAATCAGTTGAGCAGCCTGCAGGTGGCCGACCAGTTGGAGAGGCGCGGGATTCTTTATGCGCCGGACTATGTAATCAACTCCGGTGGGCTGATCTATGTCGCGCTGAAGCATCGCGGCGAAGAACTGTCGACGATCACCGCACATTTGTCGAAGATCGGTGCCAGGCTCACGGAAGTCTTCGCCCACGCCCAGGCGGAGAAGCGCTCACCGGCGCGGGTGGCCGATGAGTTGGCGGAGCGTCTGCTGTACCGCTGAAAATCCAATTGTGGGAGCGAGCTTGCTCGCGATTGCGGCCGTGCATTCAACGTCTTTATCGACCGTCACACCGCTATCGCGAGCAAGCTCGCTCCCACAGTTTGCTCGCCTTTATTTCTTGCGTAAGGCGTCCTGCCCTTATCCTGCCATTACCTCAGCAGATACACCGGAAAGCATTCACACAAATGCATCACCCGGCGTCGGGTGTTATCCAGGCGTGCGGCGTTGTCCGGTTGTTCCAGCAGGTCGGCGATCAGATTCGCGTCGTTATTACTAAAAAGATCGCAGCCTTCTGCAGCTCCTGCACGGTTATTCCATGCGGGAGCTGCAGAAGGCTGCGATCTTTTTGGGTTACTCGTCCGACGGGTTGAGCAGTTCGGACAAGGCGTCCGGCTGGCTCTTGAAAGCCTTGGCGAACACATCCCGATTCTTCGCCATGTAGATCCCGGCTTCTTCGACCTGTTGCTCGCTCAGCGATGGAACGGCTTTTTGCAACACTTCGGCCAGCAATTCGGCGAGCTCCAGCATTTTGTCATGACGGTCAGCTTCGGCTTTATCCATGAACAAGCGCTCCAGATCTCGGCTGCTGCGGTATACCACTTCGACGGCCATTCACCACCTCACATGCCTTCACATTGGTTTGTCTTTGCGACTACTGTGTTTATATACAGGCAAAAGAATAAGCGAATCCTGTTGCTTTGGATAGTGGCTTTTTAATGTAGACCGATTTCGGCATGTGAGAGCGAAGCTTTTGGGAGCAAAGCTTGCTCGGGACAAAGCCGCATGAAGCTCCCAAAAGTGCCGGATACCAGCCTATCGCCATCTCACCCTCAGTCGCTGGCCTTTTTTCTGCATGCAGAACAACCGTCACGTCCAACCCGCATCATCCGGTCGAACCGACCTAAGGAAACTACATCGTGAAAATAAACTGGGCCGAGAACCTGCGCCAGAACGTCCATCAACTGGCCGAGTCCCTGGGAAACCTGTTCGTCGAGACCTTCCACTACCTGGCGCTGTTCGCCATCGGTGCGGTCACCGCGTGGGCGGCGGTGATGGAGTTCTTGCAGATGCTCGAGACGGGGCACATCAAGATCGACGACATCCTGCTGCTGTTCATCTACCTGGAATTGGGGGCGATGGTCGGGATCTACTTCAAGACCAACCACATGCCGGTACGGTTTCTGATCTACGTGGCGATCACCGCACTGACGCGCTTGCTGATTTCCAACGTTTCCCACCACAGCCCGCCCGACCTGGGGATCATTTACCTGTGCGGTGGCATCCTGCTGCTGGCGTTTTCGATCCTGGTGGTGCGCTACGCTTCGTCGCAGTTCCCCTCGGTGAAGATCGAGCACCCGCACCGCAAGGTCGGCGCGGGTTCCAGCGAACATGCCGAAGTGGAGAAAGGTGAGATTTAAAGGCCGGCGGCAGAAGGTACCGCACCCTGTGCATGCGGCGGTGGCAGCTTGATGTTCTCGCCGCCGGTCATGGCTTCGAGGATGGCCACGGCGCTGTGGCCCTGCTCGATGGCGATGCCGAACTGAATGCTTTGCACCAGGCGCTTGAGCCGTTCCGGGTCGTTGCGTTGCTGGGCGCTGATCATGCGTTTGGCGACGATGCGCCCGCTCTTGGACAGGGTCAGCATGATGCTGCCGTCCAGGCCCTGAATGCTCAGGTTGATTTGATAGTGCGGCGCAAAAGCGTCGGTAATGATCTGAAAAGGGTTGTCCATGATGCGTCACCGCCTGATTGAACGTGCAGTTGTTGACCGGCCGTGATCGGGATTAGTTCGCAACACCGGACCATCGGCCATTCCATGATCGTGTTCATCTCCAGATTCCTGGGGCCGGGCAGGTCTCAGGATCAAAAGATCGCAGCCTGCGGCGGCTCCTATAGGGTGTTAGCAAGTGGCATGCCGGAAAAACTGTTGGACAATGATCCCGGCGTCCAAGCGCCGAACGCTCTGGAATGCGGCTGCCCGTTTCGGGGCAATAACGTGTGGATGTTCGTTGACGGTGCAGGGAGGGAGACGATTTGCGGCGGGTGGGCAGGGCGGGGCAACTCCCGACAGTAACAGTGCTTTTGTCCGCTGTCCGGCTTTATTTGCAAATGGATATTTATATTTTTCCAGGGGTTGAATTGTTCTTCCGCCAGCCCGACTCTGTATTCAAGGGGCCGTTGCATTCACGTCGATGGCCCCCGGCGAGCTAGCTGAAATAAGGGATGAACTATGCAAATCCAAGTCAACAGCGATAACCATATTCAAAGCAGCATCCGACTGGAGGAGTGGGTACGTACTACCATCGAAAGCACGCTCGAACGTTATGAAGAAGACCTGACACGGGTCGAGGTTCATCTGCGGGACGAGAACGGCGACAAGCCCGGTCCCCATGACCTGCGTTGCCAGCTTGAAGCGCGGCCTAAAGGCCACCAGCCGATTTCCGTGACACACAAGGCCGATTCGCTGGAACTGGCGATCGAGGGGGCGGCCACCAAGCTTGAAAACGCCTTGGAGCACTTGTTCGGCAAACTGCGCGGCAAGCGCGCTGCCATTGCGACACCGACCGAATCCGTTGCCTTGGCCGATGCGCTGCTGGAAGAAGAATTCCTGGAGAACGAACGGGCCGCCCTCAACGGCTGAGCCTGCTCGCTTAAAGTCACTCACCGAACGGGCCTGCAATCGCAGGCCCGTCTTGTTTCAGCGGTTCACCGTAGCCCCGACTCAAAACGCCACGGACGTCTGCACATACAACGTGCGCGGTTCCCCCACGTACTTGCCTCGGTTGTTGTCGTCGAACGAGCGGGTGAAATATTGGGTATTGAAGATGTTCTTCACGCCCACCGCCACGTTCAGGTCCGACAGTTGCGGGCCGAAATCATAGGCAGCGCGGCTGCTGAACAGCATGTAGCCGGGGATATTGCCGGTACTGCCGTCGGCGCTTTCAGCCCGGGTGTTGGCATTGTCGGCAAACTGCGCGCTCTGATAGGTGCTGTCCAGGTTCAGCTTCCACGGCCCGTCCGTATAACCCACGCCCAGTGTGCCTTTGTGCTTCGAAGAGAATGGCACGCGGTTGCCTTTGTTCGGTCCGTCTTCACGAATGGTGGCATCGACGAAGGCATACGTGGCATACACGTCGAAACCGGCCAGTGCAGGGCTCAGGCCATCAAGGGCGTAGTTGATGCTGGTTTCGATGCCTTGGTGGCGAGTCTCGCCTCGGGCAATGACCGAGTCGTTGGTCTGGTTGCTTTCATACTGGTTGTCGAAGTTGATCAGGAACGCGCCGATCTCCGCCCGCAGGTTGCCATCGTCGTAGCGGGTGCCGAGTTCCCAGGTGCGGGCCTTTTCCGGTTTCACTTCACCGCTGCTGACACGGTTGGGCATCTGGCTGTACTGCACGCTGCCGAACGAGCCTTCGGTGTTGGCGTACAGATTCCACTCATCGGTCAGGTGATACAGCACGTTCAATGCCGGCAAGGCCGTGTTGTAGTCGCCCTTGTACTTCACATTCGTCAGGTTGTTGGTTTGCTGGGATTCGATCATTTCGTAGCGAACACCCGGCGTGATGGTCCATTTCCCGATGTCGATCCGGTCATCGATGAAAAACGCATTGGCCTCAGTGCCCCCGCGCGTATCACGGTCGTTGCGGCTGGAGGTTGTCGGCAATTCGTTGCTGGCGATCGGCGTGCGGTATCGCAGTTCGTGGCCGGCCTCGTTGATGTAGCGATAGCCGACGCCGACCTCATGGCTGGTCGGGCCGAGGTCGAAACCTTGGGCGAAACGGGTTTCCAGGCCGCGTACCCAATATTCGCGAGGTGACAGGGACAGGAAGGTGCCCTGGTCCAGATAGCCGCTGCGCAAGGTCTTGGTGAAAAACGTACTGGCGGTGAATTCCCGGCGGTCTTGCTGGTAGCGGTAGCCGAAATTGACCAGGGTGCGACGGCCCCAGAAACGGTCGTTCGGACGTGTGGACTGATACGGGTTGGCATCATAGTCGGCGACATTCAGGCCGCCGGGCATGTCGGCCTCGCCTTCGTAATACTGGGCCATGGCATTGAAACTGTTGGCCTCGTCCAGCTGGTAGTTGCCCTTGAGGATGAGGTCATCGATTTGTGTGTCGCTGTGTTCGCGCCAGTCGCCGCCACGGGTGCCGGAATACAGCAGGGCACCGCCCAAGCCGTTGTCGGCGGTGCCGCCCGCCAGCAGATTGGAGTACGTTTTGAAACCGTCATGGCTGGAGGATGGGCTCGTCTCGGTCTGGAAGCCCCCCTTTACCGTGGGTGCATCGGGAATCGCCCGCGTCACGAAGTTGACCACGCCGCCGACGTTTTGCGGGCCGTAGCGCACTGCGCCGCCGCCGCGTACGACATCCACCGCGTCCATGTTGCCCATGCTGACCGGTGCGAACGATAGTTGCGGCTGGCCGTAAGGTGCGAAAGGCACCGGGAGGCCGTCCATCAGCACCGTGGAGCGTGAGGCCAGGCGTGGGTTGAGCCCGCGAATACCGAAGTTCAGCGCCATGTCATGGCTACCAGTGCCGTTGTTTTCCGGTGCATTGACGCCGGGAATGCGATTGAGTACATCCCGCGCCTGCGTCGCACCCTGGCGCTCGAACGCTTCACGACGGATAACGTCACGGGCGCCGGGGTGTTCGAAGACATTGGCTTGCGCGGCGTCGCCGAGCCAGTCTCCGACCACGGTGGTGGTGCCGATGTCCATCGCGGTGTTGGTGGCCGGTTGCAGGCTGAAGGCGTTATCTCCCTCGGGCCGGGCTTGCAGGCCTGTGCCTTCGAGCAGCGCGCTCAGCCCTTGCTCTGGGCTGTAGCTGCCTTCCAGGCCGCGACTCTGCAGGCCAGCGGTCGTCTGCGAGCCGAAGGAAATCAGCACCCCGGCCTCGCGTCCGAACTGATTGAGGGCATTTTCCAGTGACGACGGCGCGATGTGATAGGCCTTGGCATCGGCAGCCTGTACGCAAGGCAGTGCGACGAAACTCAAGCTGGCCCCCAGGAGCCATTGACGCATGGTACGGGCCAGTGGGGTGAGACGGGTAGGTTGTTGCGGCATGGATGAGGGTCTCGAGAAGGTTGTATCGAAGTGGCTTTCCTTCTCTGTCACCCGAGGCAGGGAAAACAGCTCACGGTTGCAGGTTTTTTTTCGGCAGGACGGTCATGGTTCAAGCACGGGCCTCGACCGAGACCCAATAGCGGGTAAAGCGGCGTACTTGGACCGGTAGGCTGACTTCCAGCAGATCGAGGATTCGTTCGCTGTTGTCCAGCGGATAAGTTCCGGAGATCAGAAGGTTGGCAACCGCCTTGTCGCAGTGCAATTGGCCGCGGCGGTACCGGCCGAGTTCGTCGAGAAAGTCCGCCAGACGCATGTGCGCGGCTATCAGCATGCCTTGCGTCCAGGCACCGCTGTTGGCATCCAGCGCCGTGGCGGGCCCGGCGCCGTTGATGCCAAGGCTCAGTTGCCGTGATGCACCCAGCAACGAAGACGGGCCGTGTCGGCTGTGAATGTCCACCTCGCCTTCAAACACCGCCACCTGGGTGTGTTCCGGATATTCGCGTACGTTGAACCGGGCGTTGCGGCTTTCCAGCCGGCCATGGGCGGTCAGTACGTGCAGGGGCCTGGGGTCCCGGGCCGCCGTCAACAACAGTTCACCCTCCAGCAGGCGGATCAAGCGACGGTGAGCGTCGAAGCGAACGTCGACCGCGCTGCCGCTGTTGAGCTGCAACTGGCTGCCGTCATCCAGCATCAGGCGACGCCGTTCGCCCACCGGGCTGCGAAAGTCGGCCATCAAGGGTGGCAGCCACTGGCGTTCACGCAGGCCCCAGGCCAACGTTGAGCCGGCCCCCAGTACCAGTAACGTTTTGAGCGCCCGCCGCCGCATGGCGGACTTCGGTGCATTGAGGGTCGCATGGGCTAACGCAGGGGATACGCTGCGCAGCCGTTGATTGACCCGTTGGATATGTTCCCAGGCACGGCGATGTTCGCTATGAGCATCGAGCCATTGCTCCCAGGCTTGCTGTTGGCGGGTGTCGAGTGGGCCTTGCTGCATTTCCAGGAGCCAGTGCACGGCCTGCTCGGCGACTTGGGCGCTGACGTCAGGTGCGCCGTTGATCGACGGGGTCATAAGGCGAAGTAGCAGCGCATCGCTGCCTTGTTCAGATGGCGCTTGACCGTTGCCAGGGAAATCCCCAGTTCACGGGCGATTTCGTTGTAGGTCAGGCCATCGACCTGGGCCAGCAGAAACGCCTGCTTGACCGCTCGCGGCAACCCATCGAGCAGTTGGTCCAGTTCCGTCAGGGTTTGCAGGATGATTGCCCGTTCTTCCTCCGACGGCGCCACCTGCTCCGGCAGTTGGGCGAGGGTGTCGAGGTAGGCGCGCTCAAGGTCCTGGCGGCGGTAATGGTTGAACAGTACGCGCTTGGCAATGGTCGTAAGGAATGCGCGGGGTTCCAGGACAGGCTGCGGATCGCGCGTCGTCAGCACGCGCATGAACGTGTCCTGCGCCAGGTCGGCGGCACTGTCGGGGCACCCGAGTTTTCTTCGCAACCAGCTGTTGAGCCAACTGTGATGGGCGTTGTAGAGCACTTCGACGGTGTGTGCAGGCGGCAACGAGGAACATCCCGACAGCGCTGAGCTGTGCTAGAGAACAAGAATTGTTCGCATTGTAGAGGCGCGGCAGTGGCTACGGCAATCGGGATCAGTGCCTGGTTGTTTCATTTGGCCGGAGCGTGGTGGTGCCTAGCGCAAGAATGCCTGTCGATATTCCCCGGGGCTCGCCCCCAAGGTCTGGCGAAAACGGTTGGTGAAGTGGCTGGCGCTGGCAAATCCGCAGGCCAGTGCCACCTCGCCCAACGGTTGTGACGTGGTACGCAGCAAGTGTTGCGCGCAAGCCAGGCGCCGGGCCAGTACATATTGATGGGGCGGCAGCCCGAAGCTTTCGCGGAACATCCGCGCGAAGTGGTATTCGGATAACGCGCATAACGTCGCCAATTGCCCGAGGCTGATGGGGTCGGCCAGGTGGCTGTCGACGTAATCCACCAGCAACCGCCGCTGGTGAGCCGCCAGGCCGCCCTTGAGGCGAAGCCCCTGGCGCTGGCCGACCTGACTGAGCAGCAGGTGGTTGAGCAGGTCATGGGCCAAACTGGTGGTCAACAGGCGTTCCCCGGGTTCGTCCCAGTTCAGCGCGATCAACTGGCGAAAGCGATGCGCCTGCTGCGGGTCGTCGAGGAACGTTTCCTCGTGCAGTTGCACCTGCCGCGGTTCGCGGTCCAGCAGCGTGATGCACCCGAGGGCGAATTGTTCCGCGCTGAAATACAGGTGGGCGAGGCGAATGTCGCCGTTGATGACCCAGGCCGATTCATGTCCGGCGGGCAGTACGCAGAGTTTGCCCGGCGCCCCTGTGGTCTCGGGTCGTTCGCGGCGAAACGTACCGGTGCCACCGGCGATGTAGCAGGACAACGTATGGTGGGTCGGTGCCTCGTAGTCCTGGGCGTCGTGCTGGTTGCTCCACAAAGCGGCCGCCATGCCGTCTCCGAGCTCGGCGCTGTGCTCCAGGCGAGCATTGGGCGAGCTGTTGAGGGCTTGGAAGACTTGCAGGCTTTGCAATGTGGGCATGATCGGTTCTCTCCAACGCCTTGCATCCTACTCCCTCGCCCCGCTCCTGCCAGCCCGCCAGCCGACAAAACCGCAAGTTTATGCAAGTGCCGCAGCGGCGGTGGCGTGACACTGAAGGTCATTGTCAGGAGCCGTCACCATGAACCTCTCGTTGTACCTGCTTACCGTGCTCATCTGGGGCACGACCTGGATCGCCCTGAAACTGCAGTTGGGCGTGGTCGCCATCCCGGTGTCGATTGTCTATCGCTTCGGTCTCGCGGCGCTGATCCTGTTTGCCATGCTCCTGCTCAGCCGACGCTTGCAGGTGATGAATCGGCGCGGCCATTTGATTTGCGTTGCCCAGGGCCTGTGCCTGTTCTGCATCAACTTCATGTGCTTCCTGACTGCCAGTCAATGGATCCCCAGTGGCTTGGTCGCCGTGGTGTTTTCCACCGCCACCCTCTGGAACGCCCTCAATGCCCGGGTTTTCTTCGGTCAGCGGATTGCCCGTAACGTGCTGTTGGGGGGCGCGCTGGGGCTTTCGGGGCTGGCCTTGCTGTTCTGGCCGGAACTGGCCGGCCACAGCGCAAGCCCGCAAACGATGCTCGGATTGGCACTGGCGCTGCTGGGGACGTTGTGTTTCTCGGCGGGCAACATGCTGTCGAGCCTGCAACAGAAAGCCGGCCTCAAGCCATTGACCACCAATGCCTGGGGCATGGCCTATGGCGCAGCGATGCTGGCGGTGTGGTGTGGGTTCAAAGGCATTCCGTTCGACATGGAATGGAACACGCGCTACATCGGCTCGTTGTTGTACCTGGTGATTCCGGGGTCGGTGATCGGCTTTACCGCCTACCTGACACTGGTCGGGCGCATGGGGCCGGAGCGGGCGGCCTATTGCACCGTGCTGTTCCCGGTGGTGGCGTTGAATGTCTCGGCGTTTGTCGAGGGCTACCAGTGGACAGTGCCGGCATTGGTGGGGTTGGTGCTGGTGATGCTGGGGAACGTGCTGGTGTTTCGTAAGCCACGGCCGGTGGCGACGAATGTCGCGCTGGGTGCACGCTGAGACAGAACGCCTGGCGAGAATACCGTGGCGAGGGAGCTTGCTGTGGCGAGGGGATAAATCCCCTCGCCACAGCAAGCTCCCTCGCCACGGTGTGTTCCCCCGGGGGCTTTTGCGGAGGATTTATTTCCAGACTTGCGGGTTGACCAGGTTCTGCGGTCGCTCGCCCAACAAGGCACTGCGCAAGTTATCCACAGCCAGATTGGCCATGGCCTCACGGGTTTCGTGAGTCGCCGAGCCAATGTGGGGCAGGGTCACGGCGTTTTTCAGCTGGAACAGCGGCGATTCGGCCAATGGTTCTTTCTCGTAGACATCCAGCCCGGCACCGCGGATGCGGTTGTTCTGCAATGCTTCGATCAGCGCTGGTTCGTCTACCACAGGGCCACGGGAAATGTTGACCAGGATGGCACTCGGTTTCATCAGGCCCAGTTCACGCTGGCCGATCAGATGGCGGGTTTTCTCGCTCAACGGCACCACGAGGCAAACGAAATCGGCTTCGGCCAGCAATTGGTCCAGTTCGCGAAATTGTGCGCCCAGCTGGTTTTCCAGCTCGGTCTTGCGACTGTTGCCGCTGTAGATAATCGGCATGTTGAACCCCAGCCGGCCACGCCGGGCAATGGCTGCGCCGATGTTGCCCATGCCGACGATGCCCAGGGTCTTGCCATGCACGTCGCTGCCGAACAACTGCGGGCCGACCGTCGCTTGCCATTGCCCGGCTTTGGTCCAGGCGTCCAGTTCGGCCACGCGCCGGGCGCTGCTCATCAGCAGGGCGAAGGCCAGGTCGGCGGTGCTTTCGGTGAGCACGTCGGGGGTGTTGGTGAGCATGATCCCGCGTTCATTGAAGTAGGCCAGGTCATAGTTGTCGTAGCCCACCGACACGCTGGAAACCACTTGCAGGTTCGCGGCGCTCTGCAGTTGCTCGCGGCCGAGCTTGCGACCGACACCGATCAGCCCGTGGACGTGAGGCAAGGCTTCGTTGAACTGCGCGTTGATGTCGCCGTTCGACGGGTTGGGGACGATCACGTCGAAGTCCTGGCGCAGGCGTTCGATCATGGGGGGCGTGATACGGCTGAAGGCAAGTACGGTTTTTTTCATCGTGCAAGGCTCATCTGCAAGGAATACCAAGCACGCTAACATTCCTGGCGCGGGTTAGGCGAGAGGGCAGGGTGTAATCGCACCGACACCAGTCTTCTGTGGGAGCGAGCTTGCTCGCGATGGCGCCAGCCCAGTCACTCGCAATTGATTGACAGACCGCTATCGCGAGCAAGCTCGCTCCCACAGGGGATCTTTACAAACTCAGGCGGCCCGCAGGGAAATGAAGGCGTAGGTGACCGGTGCTTCAGTGACCACCCGCGCGCCGCTGGCCGAAACCTGGTTGGCCACGTCCTCGCCGGACAGGTGGAACTGCCATTCGCCAGCCGCCAGGTCCAACGGCTGCGAGCGGGCTTGATCGATAGCGGCGGCAAACGCAGCCATGTTCGGCAGGTAGGCCGTGAATCCGTCGCCCTTCAACGCCGTCGTGTGGATGCCCAGAGACATGCAGATGCGTTCCTTGATCGCGATTTCCTCACGATCGGCCTGGCGTGAACGCTCGATCAAGCGGGCCAGTTCCTGGTCCACCAATTCACCGCCCAGTATCAACTGCGGCCCCGTTTCCCACGACTCCGGTGGGCAATCCTTGGCGGCGGGATCGAGCGGGATGTGTGGATTGATTTCCATGGGATAAATACGACACACCAAGGGTCTGCGCTCATAGATGCGGCACAGGTTTTCGTCGTCCAGATTATGGCAACGACCCACGTTATAAGCGGCGAACGTGATCGCTACCCGCGCGTCGCTCGTGCCGCTACGGACCACCGCCGAGCGTCGTTCGGCATGTTCACGTTGCGCCACCGGAAGGCCGAGGCCATTGGGCAGGAAGGCCTCGACCAGGACAATCACCTGGCCGCCGTCATTGGCCCACATCCTGGCTTCGTCGAGGGTCAGGGGAACGTGATGGCCGGTACAGCATTTACCGCACCCTACACAGGAAAACGTGGTGTTCATTGATCGACCAAAGGCAATAGGCTGAAAGCGGCGCCGGAAAAACGCCGCGATAAGCCCTGCGAAGCAAGTTATGCGCCATTCATCGAGGGGCGTCGGTCGGGCGGATCGAGTCCCATTCGGTGACGAAGGCGGTCCCGGTTTTCTTGCGGTAGAGGCACAACTCGGTGCCGGTTGCGCCCTTCATGTGTTTCTGAGGGTATTGGCCTTGCAGCAACACAGCGGTGTAGCCCACCCGGTCGTCGAATTGCGCGGCGGTGCCGACGGGTTCGGGGTCTTTAAGGCCGCTGGCCTTCAGGCAACTGGCGAGCACTTTTTTGTCGTAGGCGGCCCAGGCGTCGGGGCTGGAAGCCTGAGCCTCAAAGGCCATGGCGGCAGTGAGGCCGAGGAATATCAGCGCAGGGGTTTTCATCAACAATGTCCTTGTTCAGGGGAACCAGGGCAGGAGTATGCCTGAGGTTGGAGCAGTGTTCAGAGGCCGCGACGATCGCAGCCTCCCGGCGTTCGGCCTGCATTGCCGCGGGTGGGTGTCAGCGCCCTTGTTCGGCGACGGCCTTGGCCGCGGTGATCAGGCACTTGGTCAACTCCGGTGACGAGAACTTGGTGAGCACCCCGTTTGCGCCGGCCAGGCGCGCCTTTTCACTGTTCATGGCGCTGTCGAGCGACGTGTGCAGCAACACGTAGAGGTGCGCGAAATCCGGCGTTTCGCGCAGGGTCCGGGTGAGGGCGTAGCCGTCCATTTCCGACATTTCAATATCGGAAACGATCAGGTTGATCTCCTGCGCAGTGCCCTGCAGCTCCAACAGACAGTCGATGGCTTCCTTGGCGCTGCGGGCGGTGTGGCATTGCAGGCCCAGGTTGCGCAGGGTGTACACCGATTGCTGCAGCGCGACCTGGCTGTCATCGACCACCAGGATCCGGGCGTTGCCCAGTACTTCGGCGTCTTCCATGCTCAGTTCGGTCGGCGCGGTTTCGATCTGCGCCGGGGCGATGCCGTGGATGACCTTTTCGATGTCCAGCACCTGCACCAGCGTACCGTCCACCGAGGTCACGCCGGTGATGAACGCCCGCACGCCGCCGGAACCGTAGGGCGGTGGTTTGATGTCGGTGGTCAGGCAATGCACGATCTTGCTCACCGCCTGCACATGCAGGCCCTGTTTGGAACGGCTCACGTCGGTGACGATCAGGCAACCGCCGTCCGGATCTTCCAGCGGCCGCTCGCCAATGGCGCGGCTCAGGTCGATCACCGACAACGACGTCCCGCGCAGGGTGGCGATGCCTTTGACGTGCGGATGGGACTCCGGCAGTTTGGTCAACGGTGGGCAGGGAATGATTTCACTGACCTTGAGCAGGTTGATCGCCATCAGCTTGCCGCTGCGCAAGGTAAACAGCAGAAGCGAAAGTGAATCTGCGCGGGCTTTGTTGGAAGACATAAAAACCTTCTGTGGAAAAAGGTGGGGCGAGCCTGAAGATCGCCAAAACAGCTTTTGATATTGGGTTATCGACTTGTCGGGGGCAGGCTTTAGGACGAAAGCGGTCGACAGCCAATTTCAAGTCAGCGGCCTGCGGACGCTCATCTTGTGGCGAGGGATTTACCTGTGGCGAGGGGATTTATCCCCGATGGGTTGCGCAGCAACCCCAAACAAGGCTGAACGCATTCAGTCTGATACTCCGGGTTGGTAGATTTTTGGGCTGCTGCGCAGCCCAGCGGGGATAAATCCCCTCGCCACAGAGGGCCTCAGTGGCTGCTCAAGGACACTACTTTAGCCCCAACCGCCTGGCCATCCGCCCCAGGTTCGCCCGATCCAGCCCCAGCTCCCGGGCGGCGCTGGCCCAGTTGTGCTGGTGCCGCTCCAGGCAGGCGGCAATCAAATTGCGTTGGAATTCGTCCACCGCTTCGCGCATGTCTCCCGTCACGCCCACCTGTGCCGGTGTCGGGCCGGTGGATGATGGGGCAGGGTTATCCACAGGGGCTTGGGGCAAACCCAGGTCCTGGGCGCTGAGGCTGAGGATCTTCGGGCGCGTCGGGCAGCGGCCCAAGGCCTTCAGGGCACTGCGGCCAATCAGGTGTTCCAGTTCGCGTACGTTGCCCGGCCAGTCGTAGGCCACCAGTGCGGCCTGGGCGTCGTTGGTCAGGCGCAGGCTGCCCAGGCCCATGCGTGAACGATTCTGTTCCAGGAAAAAGCCGCTGAGCAGCAGCACGTCCCGTCCGCGCTCACGCAGCGCCGGTACCTGCAATGGGTACACACTCAAGCGATGGTAGAAGTCGGCCCGATAACGGCCGTTGCGCACTTCTTCGGCGAGGTCGCGATTGGTGGCCGCGATCAGGCGCACATCGACCCGGTGCTCCTTGTCCGAACCCAGGCGCTGCAGTTGGCCGCTTTGCAACACCCGCAGCAACTTGGCCTGGACCGTCAGGGACAACTCACCCACCTCATCGAGGAACAAGGTGCCGCCGTCGGCCAGTTCGAATTTGCCGCGCCGGTCGTTCGTCGCCCCGGTGAAGGCGCCTCGTACGTGGCCGAAGAGTTCACTTTCCACCAGCGTATCCGGCAGGGCGGCGCAGTTGAGGCTGATGAGCGGCTGCCCGGCGCGTTTCGACGCGGCATGGATGGCCTGGGCGACCAGTTCCTTGCCCACACCGGTCTCGCCCGTGATCAATACGGTCAGGTCGCTGCCGCCCACCAGCGCGATCTCTTCCACCAGGCGCTTGTGGGCCTTGCTCTGGCCGACCATGTCGCGATGTTGCTGGCCGCTGGCCTGGCGATAGACCTCGGCGCGACGGTGCTCATCCTCGGCCTTCAAGGCCAGGCGCTCGATGCGTTCGGCGGCGCTGACCGTGGCGGCGGCGAGGCTGGCGAAGGCTTGCAGGGCGCTCAGGTCGATGGGTTCGAAGCGTTCCGGGTCCAGGGAATCCAGGGTGAGCAGGCCCCAGGGGCGCTCGTCGACGAACAGCGGACACCCCATGCAGTCGTGGACCTCCAAGTGCTCGGCCAGCCCCTCGACCAGCCCGTCGTACGGGTCGGGCAGGCCGCTGTCGGCGGCGAAACGGGTGGGCTGCGGGTTTGCCAGCAGCGCTTCGAAGCGTGGGTGTTCGCTGACCCGGAAGCGTCGGCCCAGTGTATCGGTACTCAAACCGTCCACCGCCAGGGGCACGAGGCAGTCCCCGTCCAGGCGTAGCAGCGCGGCTGCGTCACAGGGCAGCAGCGCACGCAGGGCGCCCAGCAAGCGGCGATAGCGCTCGCCTTCAGGCAGTTCGCGGGACAGGTCCGCCACCAGGGGCAGCAAGGCTGTGAGCAGAGAGGTTGCAGTCATAAGGACTCCATGTAGTCCAAAAGACTCTAAATCGTTCTGTGTCTTTATGACTACTTTTTATTTAACTAATTGAAAAATAAGAAAATAAATTGTGGCACGGAAACTGATAGTAGAGCCGTAGTTGTTATTCAAGTCCTTGCATGGAGTCACCTTATGCTCAGCCAAGAAGAACGCGCCATCATTCGCTCCACCGTGCCATTGCTTGAAAGCGGGGGTGAAGCGCTGATCACTCACTTCTATCGCATGATGCTGTCCGAATACCCGCAAGTGCGCCCGCTGTTCAACCAGGCTCACCAAGCCAGTGGCGATCAACCCCGTGCGCTGGCCAACGGCGTGTTGATGTATGCGCGGCACATTGACCAGCTCGACCAGTTGGGCGACCTGGTGGCGAAAATCGTCAACAAGCACGTTGCCTTGCAGATCCTGCCGGAACACTACCCGATTGTCGGCGCGTGCCTGCTGCGAGCCATTGCCGAGGTGTTGGGCGCGGAGATCGCCACGCCCGAGGTGATTGCGGCGTGGGGCGCCGCCTACAACCAGTTGGCCGATATCCTGATCGGTGCCGAAACCGGCATGTACGACAAGAAGGCCGAGGCGCCGGGCGGCTGGCGTGGCGAGCGTGAGTTCATCCTGGCGGCCAAGGTCCAGGAAAGCTCGGAGATCACCTCGTTCTACTTCGAGCCGGCGGACAAAGGCCCGATCCTGGTGGCCGAGCCGGGCCAGTACATCGGCATGAAGCTCATCCTCGATGGCGAGGAAGTGCGCCGTAACTATTCGCTGTCGGCCCTGGCGGACAATGGTCAGTATCGGATCAGCGTCAAGCGCGAGCCGGGCGGGCGGGTGTCGAACCACCTGCATCATCATTTCGACGTCGGCAGCCGTATCCAGTTGTTCCCGCCGTCCGGGGATTTCTACCTGACCGCCAGCGACAAGCCGCTGGTGCTGATCAGCGGCGGCGTCGGCATCACGCCGACCCTGGCCATGTTGCAGGCGGCACTGCAAACCGAGCGGCCGGTGCATTTCATCCACTGTGCACGTAACGGCCGCGCCCATGCCTTCCGCGACTGGATCGACGACTTGGCCACGCGGCATCCGCAACTCAAGCGCTTCTACTGCTACGACGAAGACGACGGCTTGAGCCCGGCGGCGGATAAGGTGGGGCTGCTGAGCCAGGAGCAATTGGCGCAATGGCTGCCGGAGCAGCGTGACCTGGACGCCTATTTCCTTGGGCCGAAGGGTTTCATGGGCGCCGTCAAGCGCCACCTCAAGGCCCTGGGCGTGCCGGACCGGCAGAGCCGCTACGAATTCTTCGGTCCGGCGGCGGCGCTGGAGTAAGGTCTCCACGCCCGCCACAGATCCCTTGTGGGAGCGGGCTTGCTCGCGAAGACGGCGGCACATCCAACATTGATGCAAGCTGACCCATCGCTTTCGCGAGCAAGCCCGCTCCCACAAGGTGGCTGACCATAAGGCCAGGGCAAACTCCTTGTGGGAGCGAGCTTGCTCGCGATAGCGGCGGCAGGTCCATCCCTGTCCAACTGCCAGAATTAATCCCCGCTTAACTTTCTTGCGGTCTATTCCCTCCAATGTCGACGCTCGCTGCTCGTTCACTGTCATGGTCAGCGTGTAGACTTCGATACATCCGATTGCGCGCCGGGTGTCGCGAGGCTGCGCGTCGATCCATGCAGACAAAGGGAAACGCAATGAGTGAGGAAATGATGCGGCTAGGCCGTGAGCGACACTATCTGGTGCTGCTGGGGCTGATCTGCCTGGCGCTGATCGGCGGTGCGCTGTACATGCAGGTGGCCCTCGGCGAGGCACCGTGCCCGCTGTGTATCTTGCAACGCTATGCGCTGTTGCTGATCGCGATCTTCGCCTTCATCGGCGCCGCCATGCGCACCCGCCGCAGCCTGACGATCTTCGAAGGTCTGGTAGTGCTCTGTGCCTTGGCCGGTGCCGGTGTGGCAGGGCATCACGTGTACACCCAGTTCTTCCCCGCGGTCAGTTGCGGCATCGACGTATTGCAACCGATTGTCGATGACCTGCCGCTGGCGAAGATCTTCCCGCTGGGTTTCCAGGTCGATGGCTTTTGCTCCACGCCTTACCCACCGATCCTGGGTCTGTCCCTGGCGCAATGGGCGCTGGTGGCCTTCGTGTTGACGGTGGTTCTGGTGCCGTTGCTGGTATCGCGTAACCGCAAACCGCTTCGCTGAAACGCCTCGATGAAACGCCCCGGTTCTCTCCTGGAGAGCCGGGGCGTTTTACGTTTCACGCTCAAGACGGAGCGTCCTTGATCCGAGGCAAGAATGACCTTCGGCAATGTGCGACACGTTGTCACATATCTTGCGGCGCTCAGCCTTTGCGAGAGAGATAACGCACGCTTTCCTGTAACAAAAAAATGTCTGATTTCGCAACTGGCGTATCGCCTGCGGCAGGCATTTTTAACAGCGACGCGTCAGGCGGTGGAGGCCCCGAAAACTGGGCATTTGCCGGGCAAAAAACCTCTTGAAGAGCCTCTCGAGCTGTCTAAATCGGGCGTAGTAGACCTACGTTTTTTGGGGTTCTTGTTGAGAATGAATTTCGATACCATGCTGGCCCGTTGCAATATCAGCAAGAGATTGTTGCCGAATCGGTTAAAAATTATTTCGGGATGAGACATGGTCTACAGCGCGTCACCTCACTACAATCGCCCGCACCGATTTTCCGACCCGGCTCAGACTTGAGCATGAGAGTGGTCGAAGGGCGCCAGCGCCCCATGCGACCCCAGGTGTCGGTGCCTCCAACTACCCGCACCAAATGGAATTGGGCTTGAACTAGGCCTTTTGACCAACGAATAAGAACTCACTGCTGGCCCGGGATGTGTCGAACAGCCGCTGACGTTCGATGGGCAGCCCTTATTCAATCCAAGAAATGCCAACCCTTGGCAGGGTGAAGTGTTGGCGATCAAAACCCAACTGCATTGCGCAAGCTGCTTTAGAGGTCGTGAGATGAGTAAAAACAGGTACCCCCGATTACTAGGCTTGTTGCCGCTGCTCGGCACGTTGCTGCTGGGAGGCTGCAACATGACCTTGCTCGATCCCAAGGGCCAGGTCGGCCTGGATGAACGAAACCTGATCATCACCGCCACACTGCTGATGTTGCTGGTCGTCGTGCCGGTCATCGTCATGACCTTCCTGTTCGCCTGGAAGTACCGCGCAACCAACACCAAGGCCACGTACACGCCGAAATGGTCCCATTCGACCAAGATCGAAGTGGCGGTGTGGACGATTCCAGTGCTGATCATCATTGCCCTGGGTTACATCACCTACAAGTCGACCCACGCCCTGGACCCTTACCGTCCGCTGGATTCGGACGTCAAGCCGATCACCATCGAAGTGGTTTCGATGGACTGGAAATGGCTGTTCATCTATCCGGAACAAGGCATCGCCACCGTCAACAAGATCGTGTTCCCGGCCCACACGCCGATCAACTTCAAGGTCACCTCCGACACTGTGATGAACTCGTTCTTCATCCCGGGCCTGGGCGGCCAGATCTACGCGATGGCGGGCATGCAGACCAAGCTGCACCTGATCGCCAACCAGAACGCCGAACTCGACGGTATCTCCGCCAACTACAGCGGCGCGGGTTTCACCGGCATGAAGTTCAAAGCAATCGCCACGACCCAAGAAGATTTCGATGCCTGGGTCAACGATGTGAAGAAGGCACCTAAACAGCTTGAAAAAGCTGAATACGAAGCCCTTTCCAAACCGAGCCAGAACAACCCAGTCGAACTCTACTCGTCGGTTACGCCGAACCTGTTCCAGACCATCATCGACAAATATGAAGGGATGAATCCAGGCAAGCCGATGCACCACGAGAAGAACGAGAAGGAAGTGGCTCACAACATGGAAGGGATGGACATGAGCTCGCATTCAGCTGCCGGGGCAGAGGAGTAAACGATGTTTGGTAAATTAAGTTGGGAAGCGATCCCGTTCCACGAGCCGATTGTCATGGTGACCCTCGCCATCATCGCGCTCGGTGGTCTGGCATTGTTTGCAGGCATCACTTATTTCAAGAAGTGGACCTACCTGTGGACCGAGTGGCTGACCTCGGTCGACCACAAGAAAATCGGCGTGATGTACATCATCGTCGCCATGGTCATGCTGCTGCGCGGTTTTGCCGACGCCATCATGATGCGTACCCAGCTGGCCATGGCCACCGAGGGTTCGCCTGGCTACCTGCCGCCTGAACACTATGACCAGATCTTCACCGCCCACGGTGTGATCATGATCATCTTCATGGCGATGCCATTCTTCACCGGCCTGATGAACCTTGCGGTGCCGCTGCAGATCGGCGCCCGTGACGTTGCCTTCCCGTTCCTGAACTCCTTGAGCTTCTGGCTGCTGGTGTCCGGCGTGGTGCTGATCAACCTGTCCCTGGGCGTTGGCGAATTCGCCAAGACTGGCTGGGTGGCCTATCCGCCGCTGTCGGGCTTGCAATACAGTCCGGGCGTGGGGATGGATTACTACATCTGGGCGCTACAGCTTTCCGGATTGGGTACGACGCTGACGGGGGTCAACTTCCTCGCCACCGTGGTGAAAATGCGTACCCCTGGCATGAAGCTGATGGACATGCCGATCTTCACCTGGACCTGCACCTGGGCCAACGTCCTGATCGTCGCTTCCTTCCCGATCCTGACCGCTACCCTGGCTTTGCTGACGCTTGACCGCTACATGGATTTCCACATTTTCACCAATGAGCTGGGTGGAAATCCGATGATGTACGTCAACCTGTTCTGGGCTTGGGGTCACCCTGAGGTGTACATCCTGATCCTGCCGGCGTTCGGGATTTTCTCCGAAGTCATCTCGACCTTCTCCGGCAAGAAACTGTTCGGCCACCACTCGATGATCTACGCTTCCGGCGCGATCTCGGTACTGGGCTTCATGGTCTGGCTGCACCACTTCTTCACCATGGGTTCGGGTGCCAGCGTCAACGCCTTCTTCGGCCTGGCGACCATGCTGATTTCGATCCCGACGGGGGTGAAGCTGTTCAACTGGTTGTTCACCATCTACCAGGGCCGTCTGCGCTTCACCAGCCATGTGATGTGGACCCTGGGCTTCATGGTGACCTTCGCCATCGGCGGCATGACCGGCGTACTGCTGGCCATCCCGGGTGCTGACTTCGTGTTGCACAACAGCCTGTTCGTGATCGCGCACTTCCACAACGTGATCATTGGTGGCGCAGTGTTCGGCTACATCGCCGGCTTTGCCTTCTACTTCCCGAAAGCGTTCGGCTTCAAGCTGCACGAAGGCTGGGGCAAGGCAGCGTTCTGGTTCTGGATCACCGGCTTCTTCGTCGCGTTCATGCCGCTCTATGTACTGGGCTTCATGGGCATGACCCGTCGCTTGAACACCACCACCAACCCTGAGTGGGTGCCGTACCTGTACGTCGCCATGTTCGGTGCGGTGATGATCGCTGTCGGCATCGCCTGCCAGTTGATCCAGTTGTATGTCAGCGTGCGCGACCGCAACAAGCCAGAGAACATGTGCGAACACGGCGACCCGTGGAATGCCCATACCCTGGAATGGTCGACCTCTTCGCCACCGCCGTTCTACAACTTTGCCGTGCTGCCGAAAGCGGACGTGATCGACCCGTTCACCGAAGCCAAGGAAAACGGTACCGCGTATCCGGTCCCGGCCAAGTACGAGCCGATCCACATGCCCAACAACACCGCCACCGGTGTGGTCATGGGGGCGCTGCTGACCGTGTTCGGCTTCGCGATGATCTGGCACATCTGGTGGCTGGCCATCGCCAGCCTGGTCGGCACCGTGGTGTATTTCGTGATCCATGCCGCCCGTGACGATCAGGGCTACATGGTGCCGGTGGATGTCATCGAGCGCATCGAAGCCGAGCAGCACAAGCGCCTGGTAGCGGCCGGGAAAGTCCCCGCCTCCGCCACCCGTGTTGAAACCTCGTTGGAACAGGCTTAAACCATGTCGAACTTAGTGACCACTGTTGGACACGCCCATGGTCATGACCATGGGCACGATGACCATCACCACGACTCGGGCGAGATGACCGTATTCGGTTTCTGGCTCTACCTGATGACCGACTGCATTCTGTTTGCGTCGATCTTCGCGGCCTACGCGGTGCTGGTTAACAACGTCGCCGGTGGCCCGTCGGGCCACGACATCTTCGAACTGCCTTATGTACTGGGCGAAACCGCGCTGCTGCTGTTCAGTTCGATCACCTACGGCTTCGCCATGCTGGCGTTGTTCAAAGGCAAGAAAACCCAGGTACTGGGTTGGCTGGCCATTACCTTCCTGTTCGGTGCCGGCTTCATCGGCATGGAGATCAACGAGTTCCACATGTTGATCTCCGAGGGCTACGGTCCTAACCGCAGTGGCTTCCTGTCCGGGTTCTTCACCCTGGTCGGCACCCACGGCCTGCACGTGACCAGCGGCCTGATCTGGATGGCGATCATGATGTATCAGGTCCAGAAAAACGGCCTGACCGCCACCAACAAGACGCGCCTGAGCTGCCTGAGCCTGTTCTGGCACTTCCTGGACGTGGTGTGGATCTGCGTATTCACCGTTGTTTATCTGATGGGGACCCTGTAAATGGCTAACGCACATTCCCATGATGGCCATGACGCCGGCCACGGCAGCGTCAAGTCCTACGCCATCGGTTTCATCCTGTCGGTGATCCTGACCGTCATCCCGTTCGGCCTGGTGATGTACCCGTCGCTGCCCAAGAGCCTGACCCTGTGGATCATCCTGATCTTCGCCGTGGTCCAGGTCTTGGTGCACCTGGTGTACTTCCTGCACCTGGACCGCTCCGCCGCCCAACGTAACAACGTGGTCGCGTTTGTCTTTGCCGCGATCGTGATTGTCCTGCTGGTTGGCCTGTCGTTGTGGATCATGTTCAGCATCCACACCAACATGATGGCGCACTGAGGAAAGTCCGGATGTCCCTGAAGCACTTTATCCAAATCACCAAGCCGGGGATCATTTTCGGTAACGTGCTTTCTGTGGCAGGCGGGTTTTTCCTGGCCTCGAAAGGGCATGTCGATCTGGCCATCTTCCTGGCGGCGATGATCGGCACTTCCCTGGTGGTGGCGTCCGGTTGCGTGTTCAACAACTGCATCGACCGCGACATCGACATCAAGATGGAACGCACCAAGAATCGGGCGCTGGTCCAGGGCCTGATTCCGGTGCAACTGGCCCTGGCATTCGCCACGGTGCTGGGCGTGGCCGGGGTGGCGCTGCTGTACTGGGTGGCCAATCCGTTGGCGGCGTTGTTCGCGGTGATCGGTTTTGTCATCTACGTCGGCCTCTACAGCCTGTACCTCAAGCGCAAGTCGGTCCACGGCACGCTGGTGGGCAGCCTGTCGGGAGCGATGCCGCCGGTGATCGGCTACGTGGCGGTGAGCAACAGCTTCGACATGGCGGCGCTGACGCTGCTGGTGATGTTCAGCCTGTGGCAGATGCCGCACTCCTACGCCATTGCGATCTTCCGCTTCAACGACTATCTGGCAGCGTCGATTCCGGTGCTGCCGGTCAAGCGCGGCATCCTGGTAGCCAAGAAGCACATCCTGCTCTACATCCTGGCCTTCCTGGTGGCGACCTTGATGCTGACCTTCAGCGGCTACGCCGGCATGAGCTACCTCGCCGTCGCCGCCGCCATGGGCATGTACTGGCTGTACATGGCCTGGACCGGCTACAAGGCGGTGGATGACACGGTCTGGGCACGCAAGCTGTTCGTGTTCTCGATCTTCACCATCACCGCCCTGAGCGTCATGATGTCCCTGGACTTCAAAGTACCGAGTGAGCTGCTGCTGACGTACGCGCCTTAAGCTTCAGACGTTGCAAAAAAAGCCCCGCCTTCGAGAGAAGCGCGGGGTTTTTTGTCTAGGTGGGGCATGGATTGGCTGTCATTCATCGCAATAGATTATGGTTTGTTGAATTGTAGGCAATTTGCCTATAGTTTCTGCCATGCATACCCTATTTTTTGAAACGACTACGTTCACGGCCACGGTTGGTCATTATCTGAGTGACGATGAATATCGCCTGCTTCAGTCCTATATGCTGCAGCATCCAGAAGTCGGTGACGTCATGCCACGTACCGGCGGCTTTCGTAAGCTGCGCTGGTTCGATGAACGTCGTGGGAAAGGCAAACGTGGCGGGTTGCGAGTCATTTACTATTGGCTCATGAATGATCGTCAGTTCTGGATGTTCGCGATCTATAACAAGGACGAGTTGGAAAACCTGACCTCCGAGCAAGAGAAGATGCTCAAGCGCGCCATAGAAGCAGAGTTGAAAGTGCGAGGGACCTTATGAAAAAACGTGATCTGTTTGCCGAGATGATGCAAGGCGTCGGGGAGATGGCTGCTCAACGGGAGGGTAAGATTACCCTTCGTCAGATATCGATCGAAGACAAACCGGTTCCCGAGGTGTCGGCGCAAGAAATCGTAGCGTTGCGCGACAAGCTCCATATGTCTCAGGCCGTTTTTGCCAAGAGCATCAGGACCAGTCCTGGCACCCTTAGGAATTGGGAGCAGGAGAAGTCCAAACCCAATGCCCAGGCGGCTTTGTTGATCAAACTGGTCGAGAAGTTTCCAGACATGGTCGAGCGGCTCGGCACTGTTTGAGGCATTCATACCCCCCATGAAAAAGCCCCGCCTTCGAGAGAAGCGCGGGTTTTTTTCATGGGGCTTGCGGGCCGTCGATGTTCCTGTGGGAGCGAGCTTGCTCGCGACAGCGGTGGTTCAGCCTGCATGAGTGCTGAATGTGCCGGCCTCATCGCGAGCAAGCTCGCTCCCACAGAGTCCTCGGGTGAGGCTTATTGCTGCGCGATGCTGTAGCCGTCGAAGGCTTTCTGCTGTTGCAACGCAGTGACGATGCCTTTGCGGGTGGCCGGTTGTTCGGTGCCGTCATTGTCCAGGAAGGTTTCGCTTTCCAACTCGGCTTCGTCGCCTTCGCCTATGAAGTTGAAGCCCAGGAACTCGAAGGCCTCGCGGTCGACGTTCGGCTTGGAGCGCGGCGTGCGCAGGGGCAGGGTGACACTGATGCCGTCCTTGCTGATGACAAACACCTCGGCTTCCTTCTTGGCCCGCGAGGCCTTGCCCTTGCTGCCGCTCGGGTTGCTGATGGCCTGGTGAGTCTGGTTCAGCACTTTCAGGGCCAGGCCGTAGACCAGTTCCTGGAACGACGGGTCGTCCTTGTAGCTGGAGAGGATGCGGCTGATCGGGAAGCGGCTGCTCAGGTCTTCCAGGGCCGCGAAGTCGGCGGCTTCGGCGTCCTTGAGCTGTTTGAGCTGGCCCATCAGTTCGTAGGCCTTGTCGTCGTCGAAGGCATCGTGGGCCTGGCGGATGGCGTTGCGCAGTTCGCGGATCTGGTCGCTTTCGCGGTTCGACTGGAACGCATCGAGGACCATTTCGCTGATGGTTTTGGCCTGGGGCAGATGCTGTGAAAGATTGATGGAGTTTTCGTATTCCGCTTTGGACGACAGGGTGACTACGGATTCAGCGGTGTTGGAATCGGACATTGAAATTTCACTACTTCTGTTAGCGGGATGAGGCGAGAAAGGCATTGAGCTTTTTTCCGGTCGCCTAATCTATTGGACCCGAGCGGTGTTGTCACGGTCGGACCGGCAGCAACTGACCATTTGTTGCCGGTGACGGCTTTGCGTCCTGCATCAGGTCCATCAAGCGCAACGCGTCGGCGGTCGCGGCGCCACTGGCGGTGTTGTCGAAGATGCACCAGGTCGGCGTGTCGGGATCGGCTTGCAAGGTTCGGGCGAGGCGCTCCAGCCAGGCGTCTTCGTAGGCTGAGTAGTAGATCCGTGGCGAACCGTGCAGCCGGTAGTAGCGAATGCCAGGCCAGCCAGCGGGTTGATCGCCGCCGGGCAAGGGTGACGGATCGGCGGCGACGCGGCCGATGCACGCGTCTTGCAGAATCGTCGCGGCCTGGGGTACGAGCCAGCTCGGGTGTCGTGGCTCAAGCACCGCATGACCTTGATAACGGTCTCGCAAGGCCTTGAAGAATACTTCGGCCACGGCAGCCTCGAAGGCCAGCGACGGTGGCAACTGAATCAACAGGCAGCCAAGCTTCTCTTCCAGTTGCGAGCATTGCCCGAGGAATTCATCCACAAGCCCTTCGCAGTCGATCAGCCGCCGTTCATGAGTTATCTGCTTGGGCACCTTGACCGAGAAGCGGAAGTCCCCGGCAACGCTGCCGGCCCACTTCCCATACGTGGCGGGGCGATGCGGCCGGTAGAACGAGCTGTTGATCTCCACGGCGGGGAACCGGCTGCTGTAGCGCTGCAAATGCGTCCCGTCGACAGTAAAGGCCGGCCAATGCTCCCGGGGCAGCGACCAGCCGGCGCAGCCCAGGTAAAGGCGTGAGGAGGAGGGAAGTCGAGTTGGCAAGGGCGCAGGCCTGATCGCGAGGTATACAGGCTATGACCGCTGCCAACGCCTCATGTCTGCATTCTTTTTTGTGTTTGGGCCAGGGTACCGTTCATTCGCAAATCACATTCTTGCCCGCCATCTTGGAGCGATACAGCGCCTGGTCCGCCCGGTGCAGCAACGCCGAGTGCTGTTCATCCTCCAAGCGCTGCACTACGCCAAAACTCATGGTGATCTGGAAGTCGCCCACCGGCAGCAGGTCGGACAGGCCACGACGAATGCTTTCCGCCAGCAGGCGGGCGTCGGCCAGGGCGGTGTTGGGCAAGATCATGATGAATTCGTCGCCGCCCCAGCGCACCAGCAAGTCATTGCCGCGCTCGCAGCGCTTGACGCTCTGCACCACTTGCACCAGCGCTGCGTCACCGAAGGCGTGGCCGTAGCGATCGTTGATGTCCTTGAAGTCATCGACGTCCATGGCGATCAACGACAACGGCTCGCGGAAACGCTGTGCGCGCTCACAGGCCAGCGGCAGCGCCTGGTCCAGGCGATAACGGTTGGCGACCCGCGTCAGGGCATCGGTTTCGGCAAGCCTGCGGTTCTCGTCGAGTTGGAGCTGCAACTGATGGTTGACCCGGGACAGTTCGCGGGTGCGTTCTTCGATGATGGCTTCCAAGGATTTGTTACGCCGTTCCAGTTGCTCGAACAGGCGCTTCTTGTCATCGATACTGCGATGGGCGCCGATCATGCGGGCCACCGTGCCGTCCGGGTTGCGGGCGATCACGTAGCCGCGATCCTCGATCCAGATGTAGGCCCCGTCGCGCATGCGGCAACGGTACTCGGCCTGGTAGCGATGGGATCGTTGTTCCAGGTAGTCGTCGAACAACGCCATGACCCGTGGGTAATCCTCCGGATGGATCACGCTTTCCCAGGTCAACACGGTGTTGTCCAGTGAATGAGGCAGGTAACCAAGCATCGTGTACCAGCCGGGGTTTCGGTAGACGAAGCCGGTGTTGGCATTCCAGTCCCAGATGCCATCGCTGACCAGTTCCAGGATGGTGTGCAGTACGCCTTCGTCCAGATCGGACAGGTCGAACCGCAGCATGTCGATGTTCGAGGCGTCTCCCATCGTCGTTTCCTCGTCGGCCTTGATATCAAAATGCTCGTCCAAGAAGAAGAGTAGCTGATGGGGGGGTGGGGAACTAGCGGCGGATGTTCAGACGGGGTTTGCTTTTGTGGCGAGGGGATTTATCCCCGCTGGGTCGCGTAGCGGCCCCCCAAAAGTCATCAAACCCGACATCACCTGCGATGTGAACCGACAGTCTTGGGGTTGCTGCGCAACCCAGCGGGGATAAATCCCCTCGCCACAGCATCATTGGGCTGGGGGTTGGGGTTTGCCCCATTTCTCCAGCGCGAACTCGACAAAACTGCGCAGTTTCGGCAAGCGGTAGCGATCCTGCGCGTACATCAGGCTCATCGGCCGATGGGGCAATTGGTAGCCCTGCAGCAACGCCACCAAGTGCCCCTCCTTCAGGTCCTGGGCCACCAGGGCATCGGGCAACATCACCACGCCCATCCCGGCCAGGGCGGCGCGATGCAAGCCCGAAGAGCTGTTTATCAGCATCGGTCCGTTCACCGGGACTTTGATCTCGCCGTCCGGCCCGTTGATGGGCCAGTGATCCTGGGCGAAGCGCCATTCATCTGCTGCTGAATAGGCGAACGACAGGCAGTCGTGTCGTTGCAGGTCCGCCGGTTGTTCCGGCGTGCCGCGCCGGGCCAGGTAAGCAGGGGAGGCGCAGATGGTCAGGGTGTAGTCCAGCAACGGACGGGCAATCAGCTTCGGGTCGGGATGGCCGAGGCGGATGGCGACGTCGAAGCCATGGTCGAGCAGGTCCAGGCGCTGGTTGGTCAGCACCACGTCGAGCTTGACCTGGGCGAAGCGCTGGCTGAATTCGGCCAGTGCCGGCGAAAGGCGTTCGGTACCAAAGGTCAGCGGCGCGGTGATGCGCAGAGTGCCGGTGGGCTCGCCTTGGGTCTGTTCGGCCAGGCGTTCGGAGTCGGTCACCAGCCCCAGTACTTCCAGGCAGCGCTGGTAGTAGGTCGAGCCGAATTCTGTCAGACGCTGGCGCCGCGTCGTACGGTTGATCAGGCGCACGCCGAGGCGTTGCTCCAGGGCACGAAGATGATTGCCCACCATGGTGGTGGACATTTCGCACGCCTGGGCCGCCGCCGTCAGGCTCCCGGTTTCCACCACCTTCACGTAAACGGTCATTGCCTGGAACAGGTCCATTATCAAGCTCGGCTTTTAAATGATTGAAGTAAATCAGCGTTTATCCAGCCCTGGTGGCTAACCATACTGGAAAAAACCACCCGATGGAGCTTGATGCCATGACCGCTGCCTGCCTGATGACCACTTACCAACCCCTGGCGCTGAATTTCACCCATGGCTTGGGGACGCGCCTGTGGGACCAGGACGGTCGCGAATACCTCGATGCGGTGGCGGGCGTGGCGGTGACCAATGTCGGCCATTCCCACCCGCGGCTGGTGGCCGCCATCAGCGAGCAGGCCGGTCTGCTGTTGCACACCTCCAACCTGTACAGCATCGATTGGCAGCAACGCCTGGCGCAAAAGCTCACCCGGCTGTCGGGGATGGAGCGGGCGTTTTTCAATAATTCTGGCGCCGAGGCCAACGAAACCGCGCTGAAACTGGCGCGCCTCTACGGCTGGCACAAGGGTATCGAGCAGCCCTTGGTGGTGGTCATGGACAACGCGTTCCATGGGCGCACCTTGGGCACCATGTCCGCCAGTGACGGTCCGTCCGTGCGGCTGGGCTACAACCGGTTGCCGGGGGATTTCATCAAGGTGCCGTTCGGCGATCTTGCGGCGCTGGAACAGATTCAACAGGCTCACGCCGAGCGCATCGTCGCGGTGCTGGTGGAACCGATCCAGGGTGAAAGCGGTGTGCAACTCGCCCCACCGGGTTATCTCAAGGCCTTGCGGCAGCTGTGCAGTCGGCGCGCCTGGCTGTTGATGCTCGACGAGATCCAGACCGGCATCGGTCGCACCGGCCAATGGTTCGCATTCCAGCACGAGGGCATCGTGCCGGATGTCATGACCCTGGCCAAAGGCCTGGGCAACGGTGTGCCCATCGGTGCCTGCCTGGCACGGGGCAAGGCTGCCGAGTTGTTTACCCCTGGCAGCCATGGCAGTACGTTCGGCGGCAATCCACTGGCCTGTCGGGTCGGCTGCACGGTGCTGGACATCATCGAGGAACAAGCGCTGGTGGAGAACGCCAGGCACCAGGGCGAACAATTGCTGAGCCGGCTGCGGGCCGAGCTGGCGGACAACCCGAATGTCTTGGCGATTCGCGGCCAGGGCTTGATGATCGGCATCGAACTCAAGCAACCGGTCCGCGACCTGACCCTTCGCGCCGCTCGGGACCACGGCCTGCTGATCAATGTCACCCGGGGCCAGACCATCCGTCTGCTGCCGCCGCTGACGATCGATGGGCGGGAAGTGGAGATGATTGTCAGGGGCGTGAGCCGCTGCCTGGCCCAGGGCTGAGGCAACCGGCCCAGACGACGGTTTTTCATGAAGCAGCCGGGCGAAGCGCAACGCAGCGGGACGGAATTTTTAACGATTGCCGCGTTCCAACGCCTGCCAGAGTCGATTGCCTACGCCCTGGCACTTCAGACTGAAAACCAGGAGCATTCCATGTTCACCTCGCGTCGCTTGATCGTTGTCGCTACTGCTGTGGCCTTGTTGTCCGGCTGTGCGTCGCCTAACCCCTATGACAACCAGGGCCAGGCCTCTACCGAATCGTCGGGCATGAGCAAAACCGCCAAGTACGGCGGCCTCGGTGCACTGGCGGGGGCGTTGGCCGGTGCGGCCATCGGTCACGATAACCGGGGCAAGGGTGCGTTGATCGGTGCGGCGGTGGTGGGGGCTTCCGCGGCCGGCTACGGTTACTACGCCGACCAGCAGGAAAAGAAACTGCGCGCCAGCATGGCCAATACCGGCGTTGAAGTGCAGCGCCAGGGCGACCAGATCAAGCTGATCATGCCCGGCAACATCACCTTCGCCACCGACTCGGCGAACATCGCGTCCAGCTTCTACCAGCCGCTGAACAACCTGGCCAACTCCCTCAAGGAGTTCAACCAGAACCAGATCGAGATCGTCGGTTACACCGACAGCACCGGCAGCCGCCAGCACAACATGGACCTGTCCCAGCGCCGTGCCCAGAGCGTGGCGACCTACCTGACGTCCCAGGGCGTGAGCGGTGCCAACCTCTCGTCCCGTGGCGCCGGCCCGGACAACCCGGTGGCCAGCAACGCCGATGTCAATGGCCGCGCGCAAAACCGTCGTGTCGAGGTCAACCTCAAGGCGATTCCTGGCCAGCAATACCAGGAGGCGCCGCAGCAGCAGGGGCAGACTTACCAGCAGTACCCATAACGGTTGGGCGGTAAATGAAACGGGGGCTCTGGAAACAGGGCCCCCGTTTTTTGTGGCTGGCGCCAACCCCTGTGGGAGCGAGCTTGCTCGCGATAGCGGTCTGCCTGAGCCGCTGATGTGGGATGTGCCGCCATCATCGCGAGCAAGCTCGCTCCCACAGGGGGATTTTCCTGGACTAAAATGAAGCCCGCCCGATCATTTGATCGGGCGGGCTTTTGGGTGTCGCTCGCAAATTACTTCTTCAAACCGTAATGCTCATCGAGCATGCCGGGTGAATTCGGGGCCTTGGGGGCGTAGTCCCGCGGCGGTTCCTGGATCCCTTTTGGCGGGGTCAGGCGTTCCCGTGGAGTCTGTGCCGCATCGGCTTGCAGGGCGGCGAGCAGGCGCTGGCGAGTCTGCTCGTCCAGGGCCAGGCGATTGGCACCCTCGGACAAATGATCCTGGACATCCTGGTAGCTCTGGGTGAGTTTTTTCACCAGAGAAGCGGTGCTGTTGAAGTGGGTGACCACTTCATTCTGATAACTGTCGAAACGTTCCTGAATGTCGTCCAGCTGACGTTGCGTGCTGTTGGGCACCGCATTGGGCAGCAGTCGGGCAAGCAGGAATCCAATGGCGACACCGGCAACCAGGGCAAGAGTCGGCAACAACCAAACTAAGAGCGAGTGTTCCACGAGTCCTTCCTCTATAAACGGCTTTGCTTTACGTTAACGGCTCGGACCTGCGCTGTATACCGCGAAGAACATCGCAATCATGCCAGGCACAGACTTTAGCTAGACGAGTCGACCCAATTCGGGGTCACGGAGTTCTTTCCCTTGCTTATGCGCGAAACCCCTGTCGTCATCGATGGCCCCGTGGGCCAACTGGAAGCCTTGTACCTGGACAGCGAGGCCCCCCGTGGCCTGGCACTGATCTGCCACCCGAATCCGGTGCAAGGCGGGACCATGCTCAACAAAGTGGTCTCGACCCTGCAACGCACTGCCCGTGATGCCGGGCTGGTTACGTTGCGTTTCAATTATCGTGGCGTGGGGGCCAGCGCAGGTACTCATGACATGGGCACCGGCGAAGTGGATGATGCCCAGGCTGTCGCCCAATGGTTGCGTGAAAAATACCCGCAATTGCCCCTGACCCTGTTCGGTTTTTCCTTCGGCGGCTTTGTCGCCGCCAGCCTCGGTGGGCGCCTGGAAGCCCAGGGGCAACCGGTCAAGCACCTGTTCATGGTGGCCCCGGCGGTGATGCGCCTGGACGAGCAATCGCCCTTGTCGACCGGTGGCGAGTTGACCGTGATCCAGCCGGAAACCGACGAAGTGGTCGATCCGCAGCTGGTTTACGAATGGTCCGACACGCTCCAACGCCCCCATGAGCTGCTGAAAGTGGCAGAATGCGGACACTTTTTTCATGGCAAGCTGACCGATCTCAAGGATCTGATCCTGCCGCGCCTCTCGAATTGATAGCAGTCTGACAAGCGATAACCCATGACGACGCGTACCCGTATCCTGACCGGCATCACCACCACCGGCACCCCGCACCTTGGCAACTATGCCGGCGCCATCCGTCCGGCGATTCTCGCCAGCCGCGACAGCAACGCCGATTCGTTCTACTTCCTGGCCGACTACCACGCCCTGATCAAGTGCGATGACCCGCTGCGTATCCAGCGTTCGCGCCTGGAGATCGCCGCCACTTGGCTGGCTGGCGGCCTGGATGTCGACCGCGTGACGTTCTATCGCCAGTCCGACATTCCCGAGATCCCGGAACTGACCTGGCTGCTGACCTGCGTTGCCGCCAAGGGCCTGCTCAACCGTGCCCACGCCTACAAGGCCTCGGTGGACAAGAATGTCGAGGCCGGCGAAGACCCGGACGCCGGTGTCACCATGGGCCTCTACAGCTATCCGATCCTCATGGCCGCCGACATCCTGATGTTCAACGCCCACAAGGTCCCGGTCGGTCGCGACCAGATCCAGCACGTGGAAATGGCCCGTGACATCGGCCAGCGCTTCAATCATCTGTTCGGCCAGGGCAAGGAGTTCTTCACCATGCCCGAAGCGCTGATCGAAGAAAGCGTCGCCACGCTGCCGGGCCTCGATGGCCGCAAGATGTCCAAGAGCTACGACAACACCATCCCGTTGTTCAGCAGCGCCAAGGACATGAAGGACGCGATCTCGCGGATCGTCACCGACTCCCGTGCCCCGGGCGAAGCCAAGGATCCGGACAATTCGCACCTGTTCACCCTGTTCCAGGCCTTCGCCACCCCGGCCCAGTCCGCTGAGTTCCGCAGCGAACTGCTGCAAGGCCTGGGTTGGGGCGAAGCCAAGAACCGCCTGTTCCAGTTGCTCGACAGCGAGCTGGGTGAAGCGCGCGAGCGTTATCACCAGTTCATCGAACGTCCGTCGGACCTTGAAGACATCCTGCAACTGGGTGCGAGCAAGGCCCGGGCCGTGGCAACGCCGTTCCTCAACGAACTGCGCGAGGCCGTTGGCCTGCGTTCGTTCGTCAGCCAGGTCCAGGTGGCAACCCAGGTCAAAAAGAAAGCGGCCAAGGCGGCTCGTTTCGTCAGCTTCCGCGAGGATGACGGCAGTTTCCGTTTCCGCCTGCTTTCTGCCGATGGCGAGCAACTGTTGCTGTCGAACAATTTTGCCGACGGCAAGACCGCAGGGCAGGTGACCAAGCAATTGCAATCCGGCCAACCCTTGGACGTACGCAGCGACGACCTGGGTTTCAGCGTCTGGCTCGACGGTGAGTGCGTGGCGAACAGCCCGGCCTTCGCCGACAGCGTCGCCCGGGATGCGGCCATCGATGCGCTGCGCGTTGCCCTGACGCCTGCCCAGGACTGATCGCGGCGCGTTACCCGACCATCGGCCCGAATAAGGGCCGATTGCCATTCCTCTGGGCCATCGCTACAGTGACGGCCCGTTTTTGTTGCCTTGCTAACGAATATGACGCCCCTAGAACGATATCAAGCTGATCTGAAACGCCCGGAGTTCTTCCACGACGCAGCCCAGGAAACGGCGGTGCGGCATTTGCAGCGCCTGTACGACGACCTGGTCGCGGCCTCGAACAACAAGCCGGGCCTGTTGGGCAAACTGTTCGGCAAAAAAGACCAGGCACCGGTCAAGGGCCTGTATTTCTGGGGTGGCGTTGGCCGTGGCAAGACCTACCTGGTGGACACCTTCTTCGAAGCGCTGCCGTTCAAGGAAAAGACACGCACGCACTTCCACCGCTTCATGAAGCGCGTGCACGAGGAAATGAAGACCCTGGGGGGCGAGAAGAACCCGCTGACCATCATCGCCAAGCGTTTTTCCGACGAGACCCGGGTGATCTGCTTCGATGAGTTCTTCGTTTCCGACATCACCGACGCCATGATCCTGGGCACCTTGATGGAAGAGCTGTTCAAGAATGGCGTGACCCTGGTCGCCACCTCGAACATCGTGCCGGACGGCCTGTACAAGGACGGCCTGCAGCGGGCGCGGTTCCTGCCGGCCATCGCGCTGATCAAGGAACACACCGAAATCGTCAACGTCGACAGCGGCGTCGACTACCGCCTGCGTCACCTCGAGCAAGCGGAGTTGTTCCACTTTCCGTTGGATGCCGCCGCCGAAGAAAGCCTGCGCAAGAGCTTCCGCGCCCTGACGCCGGAATGCACCCAGGCGGTGGAAAACGATGTGCTGATCATCGAAAACCGCGAGATCCGCGCCATCCGCACCTGTGACGACGTGGCCTGGTTCGACTTCCGCGAACTGTGCGACGGCCCGCGCAGCCAGAACGACTACATCGAGCTGGGCAAGATCTTCCACGCCGTGTTGCTCAGCGGCGTCGAGCAGATGAGCGTCACCACCGACGACATCGCCCGTCGCTTCATCAACATGGTCGACGAGTTCTACGACCGTAACGTGAAGCTGATCATTTCGGCCGAAGTCGAACTCAAGGACCTTTACACCGGCGGTCGCCTGACCTTCGAATTCCAGCGGACCTTGAGTCGTTTGCTGGAGATGCAATCCCACGAATTCCTGTCGCGGGCGCATAAGCCGTAGGGCGATTCGCAAAGCAAAGAAGGCCTGCGTTCGCAGGCCTTTTTTGTATGCTCGAAATCAGTCGTTCACTGCAAAACCCTGTGGGAGCGAGCTTGCTCGCGATGGCGTCTTGTCAGTCAACATCAGTGCTGCTGAACCACCGCCATCGCGAGCAAGCTCGCTCCCACAGTGGATCGTGCCAGGCTCTCGGGCTACGCCGCCTGCTGAAACTGCTGCCGATACTGGTTCGGCGACAAGTCGGTATGTTGCCGGAACAGCCGTGCGAAAAAGCTCGCGTCGTCGTAGCCGACTTCGTAGCTGATGGTCTTGATGCTCTTGCGGCTGCCGGAGAGCAGGCCCTTGGCGGTTTCGATCCGCAGTCGTTGCAGGTAATGCAGCGGCTTGTCGCCCGTGGCGGTCTGGAAGCGGCGCATGAAATTGCGGATGCTCATGCCATGCTCCCGGGCAACATCCTCGAAGCGGAATTTATCGGCGAAGTGCTCTTCGAGCCATTGCTGGATCTGCAGGATGATCACGTCCTGGTGCAGTTTCTGCCCGCCAAAGCCGATCCGTCCCGGCGAATAGCTGCGTTGCACTTCATACAGGATGTCCCGCGCTACGGCCTGGGCCACGTTGGCGCCGCAGAAGCGTTCAATGAGGTAAATATAGAGGTCGCAGGCTGAGGTCGCGCCGCCGGCGCAAAACAGGTTGTCGGCGTCGGTCAGGTGCTTGTCCTGGTTCAGGTGCACCTGGGGGAAGCGCTCCTTGAAGGCATTGAAGAAGCGCCAGTAGGTGGTCGCTTCCTTGCCGTCGAGCAGACCGGCCTCGGCCAGCCAGAACACCCCGGTGGCTTCGCCGCAGAGGACCGCGCCGCGAGCGTGTTGTTCGCGTAGCCAGGGCAGTATCTGGGGGTAGCGTTGGCAGAGGCTGGCGAAATCATCCCAGAAGGCCGGCAGGATGATGATGTCGGTGTTTTCCAAGCCACCGTCCACCGGCATGATCACATCGCTGAAGCTGTTCACCGGTTTGCCATCGGGGCTGACCAGCCGGGTTTCAAACGCCGGCGTCAGACCGTGGCCCAGTTGTTTGCCATAGCGCAGGCTGGCCAGGTGGAAAAAATCCTTGGCTTGCATGAGGGTGAAGGCGAAGACTCGGTCGATTGCCAGGATGCTGACGCGCCTCAAGGGCGTGGAGACGTGCATAGACATAATTCATCTTTTATTTTTATAGGGGAAAGTGGTCACTAGACGGCTGGATCGTCTTATTTTTTGTCGGATGTGTCCAGTGTCCTGTCGTACACCGCAGGCTTAGGCTCTATCGGATAACCACGTCCAACAATAACCATAGGTGAGCCATGATCCCAAGAACACTGTTCAGTCCCGAGCACGAATTGTTTCGTGACAGCGTACGAACCTTCCTCGAAAAAGAAGCCGTGCCGTACCACAGCCAGTGGGAAAAACAGGGGCATGTCGATCGCCAGCTCTGGAACAAGGCGGGGGAGGCGGGCATGTTGTGCTCGCACCTTCCAGAAACCTATGGTGGATTGGACGCGGACTTCCTCTACAGCACGGTGGTGATCGAGGAGATCGGTCGCCTGGGGCTGACGGGGATCGGTTTCTCGCTGCATTCCGACATCGTCGCGCCGTACATCCTGCATTACGGCAGTGAGGCGCTGAAACACAAGTACCTGCCGAAACTGGTGTCCGGAGAAATGGTCACGGCCATCGCCATGACCGAGCCGGGCGCCGGTTCCGACCTGCAAGGGGTGAAGACCACGGCGGTGCTGGACGGTGACGAATACGTCATCAACGGCTCCAAGACCTTCATCACCAATGGTTTCCTGGCGGACCTGGTGATTGTGGTCGCCAAGACCGATCCCAAGGCTGGCGCCAAGGGCACCAGCCTGTTCCTGGTGGAGGCGGGCACGCCGGGCTTCGAAAAGGGCAAGCGCCTGGAAAAAGTCGGAATGAAGGCCCAGGACACGTCGGAACTGTTCTTCCAGGATGTCCGCGTGCCGAAGGACAACCTGCTCGGGCAGGCCGGAATGGGCTTTGCCTACCTGATGCAAGAGCTCCCCCAGGAGCGCCTGACCGTCGCCATCGGCGGCCTGGCTTCGGCCGAAGCGGCGCTGCAATGGACCCTGGACTACACCCGCGAGCGCAAGGCGTTCGGCAAAACCATCGCCGACTTCCAGAACACCCGTTTCAAGCTCGCGGAAATGGCTACCGAAATCCAGATTGGCCGGGTCTTCGTCGACCGCTGCCTGGAACTGCACCTGCAAGGCAAGCTGGACGTGCCGACGGCGGCGATGGCCAAGTACTGGGGCACCGACCTGCAATGCAAGGTGCTCGACGAGTGCGTGCAGTTACATGGCGGCTACGGCTTCATGTGGGAATATCCGATTGCCCGGGCATGGGCGGATGCGCGGGTGCAGCGGATCTATGCCGGGACTAACGAGATCATGAAGGAGATTATCGCGCGGTCGCTGTGATGCCGCGTGATCGTTCCCTCGCTCTGCGTGGGAATGCATCCTGCGACGCTCTGCGTCACCCTCCAGAAGTGGAACGCGGAGCGTCCCTGGCGGCATTCCCAAATGGCTACCGAAATCCAGATTGGCCGGGTCTTCGTCGACCGCTGCCTGGAACTGCACCTGCAAGGCAAGCTGGACGTGCCGACGGCGGCGATGGCCAAGTACTGGGGCACCGACCTGCAATGCAAGGTGCTCGACGAGTGCGTGCAGTTACATGGCGGCTACGGCTTCATGTGGGAATATCCGATTGCCCGGGCATGGGCGGATGCGCGGGTGCAGCGGATCTATGCCGGGACCAATGAAATCATGAAGGAGATCATTGCGCGGTCGCTTTGATCCAGGGTGAACTCAAGATCGTCTTCGCGAGCAAGCCCGCTCCCACAGGAGTCCTGCGTCGATCACAAAAGAGTGTTCAGACACAAATCCCCTGTGGGAGCGGGCTTGCTCGCGAAGACTTTTTACCGGCCGATCAAGGCGCAGGGTTCGGCTGATCCTTGTGAATCGCCTCGATCCCCGCCAGCACTTCGTCCGACAGCTTCAGGTCGAAGCTTTCGATGTTGCTGTCCAGTTGCTCCAGGGTGGTGGCGCCAATGATGTTGCTGGTCACGAACGGCTGTTGGGTGACGAACGCCAGGGCCATCTGTGCCGGGTCCAGGCCGTGCTCACGGGCCAGCGCCACGTACCGGCTGCACGCGGCTTCCGATTGAGCGTTGAAATAGCGTGTGAAGCGGCTGTAGAGCGTCAAACGACCCTTGGCCGGTCGTGCGCCGTTCTCATATTTGCCCGACAGGAAGCCGAACGCCAAGGGTGAGTAAGCCAGCAGGCCGCACTGTTCACGGATGGCGATTTCCGCCAGGCCGACCTCGAAGCTGCGGTTGAGCAGGTTGTACGGGTTCTGGATCGACACCGCCCGCGGCCAGCCACGGGCCTCGGCCAGGGCCAGGAACTTCATGGTGCCCCACGGTGTTTCGTTGGACAGGCCGATGTGGCGGATCTTGCCGGCGCGGACCTGCTCGTCCAGGGCTTCGAGGGTGTCCTCCAGCGGTGTGAACGTTTCGTCGGCCTTGTGCTGGTAGCCCAGTTGGCCAAAGAAGTTGGTGCTGCGCTCCGGCCAGTGCAACTGATAGAGGTCGATGTAGTCGGTTTGCAGGCGCTTGAGGCTGGCGTCCAGCGCTTCGACGATGTGCTGGCGGTTGTGCTTGAGGTTCTTGTCGCGGATGTAGTCGATGGTGTTGCCGGGACCGGCGATCTTGCTCGCCAGGATCCAGTCGGCACGGTCGCCGCGGCTTTTGAAATAATTGCCGATGTAGCGCTCGGTGGTGGCGTAGGTCTCGGCCTTGGGGGGCACCGGGTACATCTCGGCGGTGTCCATGAAATTGATGCCGGCACCCTTGGCGCGTTCGATCTGGGCGAAGGCCTCGGCCTCGCTGTTCTGCTCACCCCAGGTCATGGTGCCGAGGCACAGGGCACTCACGTTCAGATCGGTACGGCCTAGCTGGCGATAGTCCATCGGGAACTCCTTGGGCAAAACAATCATAAAAGCAGGTTGAAATATTTTTCGCAATCTGCATAATTGCGCACCTCTTTCTGCAGTGGAAGTGATGCGCCGCCGCCGAAGAATCTTGCCGTTGAACGGACGCGCCGACCCGAGCCCCCGAAAGCGTCTGTATCCGGCTGCCTTTGACTTGTCAAAGTACGCACTATTCAGTAAGATCCGCCGTCTAATTTACAGGGCGGCCCCTGAGGCTATAAAGAATGAAAACTTTTACTGCTAAACCGGAAACAGTAAAGCGCGACTGGTTTGTCGTCGACGCTGCTGGTCAGACCCTGGGTCGTCTGGCCACCGAAATCGCGAGCCGTCTGCGTGGCAAGCACAAGCCTGAGTACACCCCTCACGTTGATACCGGTGACTACATCGTCGTGATCAACGCTGAGCAAGTACGTGTTACTGGCGCTAAAACCACTGACAAAATGTACTACTCCCACTCCGGTTTTCCTGGCGGCATCAAGTCGATCAACTTTGAAAAGCTGATCGCCAAAGCCCCTGAGCGCGTGATCGAGACCGCGGTTAAAGGCATGCTGCCTAAGAACCCACTGGGTCGCGACATGTATCGTAAGCTGAAGGTTTATGCGGGCGCTGCTCACCCTCATACTGCTCAGCAGCCCCAAGAACTGAAGTTTTAACGGAATAGTTCATTATGTCGGCGACTCAAAATTACGGCACTGGCCGTCGCAAGACTGCAACCGCACGCGTTTTCCTGCGTCCGGGCACTGGTAACATCTCCATCAACAACCGCTCCCTGGATAACTTCTTCGGCCGCGAAACTGCCCGCATGGTAGTTCGTCAGCCGCTGGAACTGACCGAGACCGTCGAAAAATTCGACATCTACGTCACCGTTATCGGTGGTGGTGTAAGTGGTCAAGCTGGCGCAATCCGCCACGGCATCACTCGCGCCCTGATGGATTACGACGAGACTCTGCGTGGTGCTCTGCGCAAAGCCGGCTTCGTAACTCGCGATGCTCGCGAAGTTGAACGTAAGAAAGTCGGTCTGCGTAAAGCGCGTAAGCGTCCGCAGTACTCGAAGCGTTAATTTCACTTCCGCTTTCAAAAGGCGCCCAGTTCCTCACGGAGCTGGGCGTTTTTTTATGGGCAAAAGAATTGCTCTGTGACAACTTGCCACATTCGTAGAGCCCCTATACTACAAGGCTTGGCGGTTTGGCCGCTTGGTAATTACCTTGTCAGAATTGGGGCTTTTCATTACCATTCGGCAAAATTTTTATAAGTTCAGATTTTTACTTAGTAGACGCCTGATCTAACAGGCCACAAAGCTGATGGGAGAGGACTGAATGAGCAATGACGGCGTGAATGCAGGCCGGCGTCGCTTCCTGGTAGCAGCCACATCCGTGGTGGGTGCTGCAGGAGCGGTGGGGGCTGCGGTCCCGTTCGTGGGGTCATGGTTTCCCAGCGCCAAGGCGAAAGCCGCAGGTGCACCGGTGAAAGTGAATGTCAGCAAGATCGAGCCAGGCCAGCAGATGATTGCTGAGTGGCGCGGCCAGCCGGTGTTCATCGTCCGCCGTACAGAGGAAATCCTGGGGAATCTGAAAAAGATCGAGGGTCAGTTGTCCGACCCGTCCTCGAAGAACTCTACGCAACCGACCTATGTCGACCCGCAGACGCGTTCGATCAAGCCAGAGGTCCTGCTGCTGATCGGGATCTGTACGCACCTGGGTTGCTCGCCAACGTTCCGACCTGAAGTGGCGCCTGCCGACTTGGGCAAGGACTGGGTCGGTGGTTATTTCTGCCCTTGCCACGGCTCCCACTACGACCTGGCCGGTCGCGTCTACAAGTCGCAGCCTGCACCTCTGAACCTGCCAGTTCCCCCGCATTCCTATGAGACCGATGACATCATTGTCGTTGGCGTCGATACGGAGAAAGCGTGATGAGCAAACTAATGGATTGGGTTGATGCGCGCTTTCCCGCGACCAAAATGTGGGAAGACCATCTCAGCAAGTACTACGCTCCGAAGAACTTCAACTTCTTCTACTTCTTTGGCTCCCTGGCACTGCTCGTTCTGGTCAACCAGATCGTCACCGGTGTCTGGCTGACCATGAGCTACACCCCGTCGGCGGAAGAAGCATTTGCCTCCGTCGAATACATCATGCGCGACGTCGAGTACGGCTCGATCCTGCGTCTGCTGCACTCCACCGGCGCTTCGGCGTTCTTCATCGTGGTCTACCTGCACATGTTCCGTGGCTTGCTCTACGGTTCGTACCAGAAGCCGCGTGAACTGGTGTGGGTCTTCGGCATGCTGATCTACCTGGCGCTGATGGCCGAGGCCTTCATGGGCTACCTGCTGCCGTGGGGCCAGATGTCCTACTGGGGCGCCCAGGTGATCATCTCGCTGTTCGGTGCGATCCCGGTCATCGGTGACGACCTGACCCAGTGGATCCGTGGTGACTACCTGATCTCGGGCATCACCCTGAACCGCTTCTTCGCCCTGCACGTGGTCGCCTTGCCGATCGTGATCCTCGGCCTGGTGGTACTGCACATCCTCGCGCTGCACGAAGTCGGCTCGAACAACCCGGATGGCGTGGACATCAAGAAGCACAAGGACGAGAACGGCGTACCGCTGGATGGCATTGCCTTCCACCCGTACTACACCGTGAAAGACATCGTCGGCGTGGTGGTCTTCCTGTTCATCTTCTGCTCCATCGTGTTCTTCTTCCCGGAAATGGGCGGTTACTTCCTCGAGAAGCCGAACTTCGAGCAGGCGAACGCGTTCAAGACCCCTGAGCACATTGCCCCGGTCTGGTACTTCACGCCGTTCTACGCGATCCTGCGGGCGATCCCGGACAAGCTGCTGGGCGTTATCGCCATGGGCGCGGCCATTGCTGTGCTGTTCGTCCTGCCGTGGCTGGACCGCAGCCCCGTCAAGTCGATGCGCTACAAAGGCTGGCTGAGCAAGATCTGGCTCGTGGTGTTCTGCATTTCGTTCGTGATCCTGGGCGTGCTGGGCGTACTGGCACCGACACCAGGGCGCACGTTGCTGTCGCAGGTTTGCACCTTCCTGTACTTCGCCTACTTCATTCTGATGCCTTTCTACACCAGGCTCGAGAAGACCAAACCGGTTCCGGAAAGGGTGACTGGCTGATGAAAAAGCTATTTGCTGTACTGATTCTTGCTGCTATGCCTGTACTGTCCTTCGCGGCTGAACACGGTGGTCCGGAGCTGGAAAAAGTCGACATCGACGTTTCCGACAAAGCGGCCATGCAGGACGGCGCACGTACGTTCGCCAACTACTGCATGGGTTGCCACAGTGCCAAGTTCCAGCGCTATGAGCGCGTTGCCGATGACCTGGGCATCCCCCATGAGCTGATGCTCGAGAAGCTTGTGTTCACCGGTGCCAAACTGGGCGATCACATGACCATCGGCATGCAGCCTGCGGACGCGAAGACCTGGTTCGGCGCCGCGCCGCCGGACCTGACCCTGGTTGCCCGTGTGCGTGGCACCGACTGGCTTTACGGTTACCTGCGTTCGTTCTACGAAGACCCTGCACGTCCTTGGGGCGTGAACAACAAGGTCTTCCCGAACGTCGGCATGCCTAACGTTCTGGTCGGCCTCCAGGGGCGCCAGGTGGTAGGCTGCAAACAGGTTCAGATCGTTGAAGACGGCAAAAAGCAATTCGATCCGCTGACAGGCTCCGCTTTGACTCATGAAGCCTGCGACCAGCTGACCGTATTGCCGAACACTGGCAGCCTGACCCCGGAGCAGTTCGATGAGAAGGTCAAGAACCTGGTGACCTTCCTGGCCTACTCGGCCAACCCGGTGAAGCTGGAGCATCAGCGCATCGGTACCTATGTATTGCTGTACCTGGCGTTCTTCTTCGTATTCGCTTACCTGCTCAAGCGTGAATACTGGAAAGACGTGCATTGATAAAGCTGTAAGCCATTGCTGTTAATCGTGCGCGCCCAAGGGCGTCTCTAGATATGTAACGAGCCTGGCCCGCCAGGTGTTACGAGAGACGCCCTCTGGGCGCGCTCGTTTTTCCGTTTTTCGATAATTTCAACAAGCGAGGAGGATCGCCATGGGCGTGACCAATCGGTTGGCCTGTTACTCCGACCCCGCCGACCACTATTCCCACCGGGTACGCATCGTACTGGCAGAGAAGGGTGTCAGCGCCGAGATCATTTACGTCGAAGCGGGTCGTCAGCCGCCGAAGCTGATCGAAGTGAACCCTTACGGCAGCCTGCCCACATTGGTCGATCGTGACCTGGCGTTGTGGGAGTCGACCGTGGTGATGGAATACCTGGATGAGCGTTATCCGCATCCACCCTTGCTGCCGGTTTATCCTGTCGCGCGTGCCAACAGCCGTTTGCTGATCCATCGCATCCAGCGTGACTGGTGCGGGTTGGTGGATCTGATCCTGGATTCCCGGACCAAGGAGCCGGCGCGGGTCGTGGCGCGCAAGGAATTGCGTGAAAGCCTGACGGGCGTATCGCCGCTGTTCGTCGACAAGCCGTTTTTCCTCAGTGAGGAACAAAGTCTGGTGGATTGCTGCCTATTGCCCATACTCTGGCGTTTGCCGATTCTGGGTATCGAACTGCCGCGGCCTGCCAAGCCGCTGCTTGATTATATGGAGCGCCAATTTGCGCGCGAGGCATTCCAGGCGAGTCTGTCTGGTGTCGAACGCGACATGCGCTAAGGCTTAGGGAGCCGCTATGAACTCCAGTCGACCTTATCTGGTCCGCGCGCTCTACGAGTGGATTGTGGACAATGATTGCACCCCGCACATGCTGGTCAATGCCGAGTTTCCATCGGTGCAGGTGCCGCAGGGTTTTGCCAATGATGGGCAGATTGTCCTGAACGTGTCGCCAGCCGCTGTGCGTCACCTGCACATGGATAATGATGCCGTCAGTTTTGAAGGGCGCTTCGGTGGTGTGCCGCACACCCTGTACGTGCCTGTTGCGGCGATTCTGGGGATTTATGCCCGGGAGAATGGCCAGGGCATGGTGTTTGAGCTGGAAGCGCCGCTGGACGGCGAAGAAGAGTTGGAGCCGGATGATGATCTGCCACCACCGGATGACGAGCCGCCGCGGCCTAGTGGTCGGCCTAGTCTCAAGGTGGTGAAGTAGCGAAGCAGGTGATCTGTTCGCTGAGGAAAATGCCTGTGTCGTGAGATGTGGGCATTTTTTTGGCTGCATTCACTGTTGGATTGGTGTGTATATCCGTTTCTGCGGTAACGGCTACTGGCGGTTCCGCCCTTACGGCGGCTCACTTTTGAGAAGCGCAAAAGTAAGCAAAACGCTTCTGCCCCACCACTAGGCACCTCGCCTAGGCTCGGTGTTCCCTCACTCCGGCATTGCTCCGTGGGCCGCCGCGAAGGGCCATCCATGGCCCAGCGCGGCTATCCCGGCATCCATGCCGGGATGCCCACTGCGCAATGCCTGCGTTCGGCCGGCGTGGTTAATGGGGCGCCCAGATCAAAAGCAAAAGCAAAGCAAAAGCGAGGCGGCCTTATAGCCGGCCTGTCTCCTCCGGCTGTACCCGATCCCACAGTTGATTGGGGTGCAGCCAGAGGAGACAGGTCGGCTATAAGGCCGCCTTGCTTTTGCTTTTGATCTTGATCTGGGCGCCCCCGACCAAATAAAAAAACGGCGCTCCTCTGTATGAGTGAGCGCCGTTTTTTCCAGCCACATGCAGCCTCAAGAGCCGCGAGTTACCTCAGTCAATATATTCAAACAACTTGACGATCTTCTGCACCCCGGATACCCCCTGCACCAGGTTGGTCGCCTGGGCGGCCTCCTGCTTGGTCAGCAGGCCCAGCAGATAAACGATGCCATTCTCGGTCACAACCTTGATGCGCGAGCCAGGAATGCTGGCGTCGGTGAGCATCTGGGTCTTGATCTTGGTGGTCAGCCACGCATCGTTCTGGCGCGCCAGCAGCGAGGAGGGTTGCAGAACCTGCAGTTCGTTATGCACGGTCTTGACCCGCTGTACGGCGCTGGCTTCCTGCTCGGCCTTGGCCTTGAGGTCTGCGCGTGGGGTCTGGCCGGCCAGCAGTACGACACCGTTGAAGCTGGTGACGACGATGTGCGAGTTGTTGTCCAGGTCCGGGTCGGCCTTGGCAATGTTCACGCCGACCTTGGTTTCAATCAGGGAGTCGTCGATCTTGCTGCCGAAGGTGCGGGTGCCGCGGTCGTCTTCAATCGGCTTCTCCCGGCTGGCGTTAACCACCGATGTGCAGCCGCTGATGCCGAGGCACAGGGTCAAGGCCAGAAGGCCTAGGCGATTAGGGGTCATTCTTCACTCCCGAACAGTTGGCTGTCGATCAAGTCGCAAAGGCAGTGGATCGCCAGCAGGTGGACTTCCTGGATACGTGCGGTGACATTGGCCGGTACGCGGATCTCGACGTCTTCGGGCAATAGCAGTGATGCCATGCCACCGCCGTCACGACCGGTCAATGCTACGACAATCATTTCGCGATCATGTGCGGCCTGGATCGCTTGAATAATATTGGCCGAGTTGCCGCTGGTGGAAATCGCCAGCAGCACATCGCCGGGTTGGCCCAGGGCGCGGATCTGTTTGGAGAAGACTTCGTTGTAGCTGTAGTCGTTGGCGATCGAGGTGATCGTCGAGCTGTCGGTGGTCAGGGCGATCGCCGGCAGGCTCGGGCGTTCGCGCTCGAAGCGGTTGAGCAGTTCCGACGAGAAATGCTGGGCGTCGCCGGCCGAGCCGCCATTGCCGCACGAAAGCATTTTGCCCTCGTTGAGCAAGGCGTTGACCATCACTTGGCTGGCTTGCTCGATGTGCGGTGCAAGTACGTCCATCGCCTGTTGCTTGGTGTCGATACTGGCCTGAAAAAGCTGGCGAATTCGCGATTGCATGTCCATCTGTGTGACCTTAAGTAGCGCGGCTTATAGGCACAAACATGTGCGGCGCGCAAAGCAAAGAGCAAAAAAGTTAGGTGAAGGTGTCCGGCTCGGCATGGGCGTTCAACTGTCGAAGGCGTTCTGCAGCCAGTTCAACTGGGCGGCGTTGCTGTCGATGGCAACCACGTCGAAGCGGCAGGGGTAATCGGCCCAGCGAGATTCGCGTTGCAGGAAATGCTGCGCGGCGAACACCAGCTTCTGGCGCTTGCGCTCGTCAATGCTGTCGAGCGCGCCACCCCATTGGGTATTTTTTCTGTAGCGGACTTCGACGAATACTACTGTATCGCCGTCAAGCATGACCAGATCAAGCTCGCCGCGTTTGCACAACCAGTTCTGCGCCACCAGCCGCAGGCCGTGTTGCTGGAGATGCGCGAGGGCCTGGCCCTCGGCATCCCGTCCGCTTTGCTGGCGTGATCGGTCAGGCATCAGCGCTGGGTGTCCGGCAGGCGCTGCACCTGGCCGTTGACGAACTCGGCCCATGGCAGTTGACGCTGTACGCGCTGGGTGGGAGACACGGCCAGGCTGCCCGACAAACCTTCGATGCGGCTGTCCGGCAGCGTCTTGAGCTGGCCCAGGCGTGGTGCCAGGCGATAGGCATCCGCGCCCATCGCGTACAGCCGGCCCAGGCTGCCGCCCGCCTGGGGCCACTGCGCGGTGACCTGCTTGCGCAGCGGGTCATTGGCGTCGAGCAGCCACGGGGTTTCGCAGAAGCGGATGCCGCTCATGTCGTTGTACTGGTTCTGGTCGCCGCTGGCGCTGAACACCGAAGACGTCGCGTAGACCGGTACGTCGCCGGCGTATTGGAAGTTCAGGGTTGGCTTGATCTGCTGGGCCTGCTGCGGTGTCGAGGCCAGGAAGATGAACTCGATGTCCTGGCGACGGGACGGCTGGGCTGCGACCGTGGTGCCAACAGTGCTTTGCAGGCTCTTGGCGCGACCTTCGCTCTGGCGCAACTGGAACATGTCGGCGATCTGCTGGGCCAGTTGGACCGGCTGGTCGACCCGTTCGATCGCGACGATGGTGCCGCCATTTGCCTGCCAGTCCTGGCTGAAGGCTTTCAGTACACGATCGCCCCATTCGCCCTTCGGTACCATGGCGGCGGCGCGGTGCAGGCCATCGGCGCGGGCGCGACGGGACACTTCGCGAGCTTCATCCTCGGGTGCCAGGCCGAACTGGAACAGTTGCGGCGGCCCTTGCTCGCCTTCGCTGTAGTTCAGCGCCAGGGTAGTGATTGGCAATTGCGGGCGAGTGCTGATCTGCTTGACCAGGGGTTTTTCCAGCGGGCCGATGACCAGTTGCACGCCGTCGGCCTGGGCCTTGCGATAGAACTCGTCCATGGAGGTCAGGTTGGCGCTGTCATAGAACTGGATGCTTGGTGGCGTTTGCCCGGCCTGCTGGGCCTGGTAGTGCGCGGCCATGAAACCCTCGCGCAAGGCCTTGGCAACCGCTGCCAGCTGGCCACTTTGTGGTAGCAGCAGGGCGATCTTGCTCAGTGGTTGGCTGGCCAGTTCCTTGAGCTTGACCAGGGGCGTCGGCAGTTGCAGGGCGGCGGGGTGCTTCGGGTTCTGTTCGCGCCAGTGGTCGATGGCCGCCTGCTGCTGTTCCAGGGTGCCGGCGGTCTTGACGGCCTGGGCCAGGCTCAACCAGCCACCGAGGTCGTCGTTGGCGGTGGGCTGCAACTGGTCGGTGGGCAGTGAGGCGATCAGCGACCAGATGGCTTCGTGGTTTTTCGCCGCGGCGTCGTCCTTCAGCAAGGGGGCGATGAAGATGCGCTCCTTGGCGGCGGCCAGGGTCTGGCCGTCGGCTTCGAGGGCGCGGGCGCGGACGGTTCCGGTGCGGACTTGCTGCTCCACTGGCATTTCGCTCAGGTGTTGCAGGCTTGGGTGACTCAGGGCGGTCAGCGCGGCCTTGGGCTGGTTGCGGGTCATCGCCAGTTCCGCCGACAGCGTGCTGGCGAAAATCTGCTGGCCGGGCTTGAGTTGTTCCATTGGCACTTGTTGCAGGATCTGTGCGGACTGGCCGGCATTGCCCTGGCGGTAGGCCAGGTCTGCGGCGCTCAGGCGCAGCAGGGCGGCTTTTTCCGGGGTTTTGCTTTGGGTGGCCTGTTCGAGCAACTGCTCGATACTGGCATCCGGGGTCCGTGGAAGTTCGCCAAGGCTGGACGAGGGCGAGCTGGCGCAGGCCGCCAGGAGGGCAGCGAGGCAGAGGGCGGAGAGCAGCCGCAGGCAAGCGATCATGTAAGTGTTCCTGATACGAGATCAAATTAGCGTCGAATTGTACCCAAGCACTGGCCGGGGCGCGATGTTACTGGTGTGAATCGATCAATTTAGGTATTTCAAAGAGTGCGGCATGCTACAAAAGACGCTACTCACTCAGGCGGCGGCACTAAACCTGTGGCGAGGGGATTTATCCCCGCTGGCCGCGCAGCGGCCCCAAGACCTTCCACCTCTGTTTGTCAGGCTGAATGGTTTCCAGTCTTTTTTGGGGCTGCTGCGCAGCCCGGCGGGGATAAATCCCCTCGCCACAATGGCTGATGTGAACAGCCGAGACGGGCTGCACACGCTACAATGGCGGTTTTTACCGATCATGAGGTATGTGTCTTGACTGCTCCAGGTGCTTTGAATTCCGCTGCCGGCTCGCTTTATGTGGTGGCGACGCCCATCGGCAACCTGGACGATATCAGTGCCCGGGCGCTGAAAATCCTGCAGGAGGTTGCACTGATCGCGGCTGAAGACACCCGTCACTCCCAGCGCCTGCTGCAACATTTCGGCATCTCCACGCCGTTGGCGGCCTGTCATGAGCACAATGAGCGGGACGAAGGCAGTCGTTTCATTACCCGGCTGCTGGCAGGCGATAACGTCGCGCTGATTTCCGATGCGGGTACCCCGTTGATTTCCGACCCCGGCTATCATCTGGTGCGCCAGGCCCGGGCGGCGGGTATCAGCGTGGTGCCGGTGCCGGGGGCTTGCGCGTTGATCGCGGCGCTGTCGGCGGCAGGCCTGCCGTCGGACCGTTTCATCTTCGAAGGTTTCCTGCCGGCCAAGGCGGTGGGGCGGCGGGCACGCCTGGAAGCTATAAAGGAAGAGCCGCGTACGCTGATCTTCTATGAGGCGCCGCACCGCATTCTGGAATGCCTGCAGGACATGGAACTGGTGTTCGGTGCCGAACGCCAGGCGCTGCTGGCCCGGGAGTTGACCAAGACCTTTGAAACCCTCAAGGGACTGCCGTTGAGCGAGTTGCGCGCCTTTGTCGAAAGCGACAGCAACCAGCAACGCGGCGAGTGTGTCGTGCTGGTGGCGGGCTGGACGCCGCCGCAAAGCGAGGACGCCGTCAGCGGCGAGGCGATGCGCGTCCTGAACCTGCTGCTGGAGGAAATGCCCCTCAAGCGCGCTGCGGCCCTTGCGGCGCAGATCACTGGCGAGCGCAAGAATGTGCTGTATCAGGTCGCACTGGAAAAACAGAAAGGCCAGTGAAACCGGGACACGGTGCTGGCCTGGGGCTTTTAGCGCTTGTTCTTCAAGCGCTCTACCGTTAACCTTCGCGGCGGAGAGTCGATCGGACAGTCGCTGCCCTCTATGAGAATTAGGGGGGGGAGGAAAGTCCGGGCTCCATAGGGCGAAGTGCCAGGTAATGCCTGGGAGGCGTGAGCCTACGGAAAGTGCCACAGAAAATAACCGCCTAAGCGTTTCGGCGCCGGTAAGGGTGAAAAGGTGCGGTAAGAGCGCACCGCACGGCTGGCAACAGTTCGTGGCTAGGTAAACCCCACTTGGAGCAAGACCAAATAGGGTCCCAAGGCGTGGCCCGCGCTGGGACCGGGTAGGTTGCTAAAGATGTCCAGTGATGGCCATCGTAGACGAATGACTGTTCAAGACAGAACCCGGCTTACAGATCGACTCTCCACCTTTTCCCTTCCTGCCGGAATCACTGGCAGACGCAGTTCCTAATACCAAAAAAATCTTACTCTTAATAAATCACTTTAACTTGTGCGCGCAGCCCCCTGTGCTGCTTCAGGTTGGAGCGAATTTTCCTACGTCAGATTCTTGTTACCCCTCCTGAAACGCTCCTAAATCTCCGATCTATAAGGCTTTTCCTTCATTACGCGCCTTGACGGTGCGGTGGGCGCATTCCTATAGTGTGCGCAAGTGGCGGAAAGTGGCATGAAGTGGGTTTTTTTGAAGGTAAAACGCCAAAAAGTGGAGAAACGCTGACGTGTTTCGCGGAGCTAACGCTATCAGTCTCGATGCAAAAGGCCGGCTCGCCATGCCCAGCCGGTATCGTGACGAGCTCGTTTCGCGAAGTTCAGGGCAGTTAATCGTCACGATCGACGCCGTTGACCCATGTTTGTGTGTTTACCCTCTGGATGAGTGGGAAATCATCGAAACCAAACTGCGCGCACTGCCTTCGCTGCGTGAAGAAAACCGCCGCCTGCAACGCTTGCTGATCGGTAATGCCGTCGACCTCGAGCTCGATGGCAGCGGTCGTTTCCTGGTGCCACCGCGCCTGCGCGAGTACGCCAAGCTGGACAAGCGCGCGATGCTGGTAGGGCAACTGAACAAGTTCCAACTGTGGGACGAAGATGCCTGGAATGCGGTTTCTGCCGCTGACCTCGCTGCTATTCAACAACCGGGCGCCATGCCTGACGAACTGCGTGATTTGATCCTGTGACTATTGATAGCGGCTTTAACCACATCACCGTACTGCTTGACGAAGCCGTCGAGGCTCTCGCCGTACGTGCTGATGGCTGCTATCTGGACGGCACGTTCGGGCGTGGCGGGCACAGTCGGTTGATTCTCAGCCAGCTCGGTCCGGACGGCCGGTTGCTGGGGTTCGACAAGGATCCTCAAGCGATTGCCACCGGGCAAGCGCTGGCGGCCGAAGACGGCCGCTTTGTCGTTGTGCAGCGCAGCTTTGCCGAACTGGGCGCGGAAGTCGCCGAGCGTGGCCTGGCCGGCAAGGTCAGTGGCGTGCTGCTCGACCTGGGTGTGTCGTCGCCACAACTGGACGACCCGGAGCGCGGCTTCAGTTTCCTCAATGACGGCCCGCTGGACATGCGCATGGACCCGTCCCGCGGGATCAGCGCCGCCGAATTCGTCAACACCGCCCCGGTGGAAGAAATCGCCCGTGTCTTCAAGGAATACGGTGAAGAGCGTTTCTCCGGCCGCATGGCCCGCGCCGTGGTCGAGCGCCGCGACATCAAGCCTTTCGAGCGCACCGGCGACCTGGCCGAGGTATTGAAAGTGGCCAACCCGGCCTGGGAAAAGGGCAAGAACCCGGCGACCCGGGCTTTCCAGGGCTTGCGCATCCACGTCAATAACGAACTGGGCGATCTGCAAGTGGGCCTCGAAGCGGCGCTTGAGGCGCTGGAGATCGGCGGTCGTCTGGTGGTGATCAGCTTCCATTCCCTGGAAGACCGTATCGTCAAGCTGTTCATGCGCAAGCTCACCAAGGGTGAAGCCGATAACCTGCCGCGCAACCTGCCTGTGCGTTTCGAAGCCTTCGTGCCGAAAATCAAGATCCATGGCAAAGCGCAGTTCGCTTCCGAAGCTGAACTCAAGGCCAACCCACGTGCCCGTAGCGCCGTCATGCGCGTCGCGGAGAAGTTACGGTGAGCAAGCTCTTCGCCAAGCCCCTGCCCGGCGGCAGCTTTTTCATGCTGCTGCTGTTTATCGGCGTGCTCGTGTCGGCCATCGCTGTGTCCTATAGCGCGCACTGGAACCGGCAGTTGCTCAATACCCTTTATAACGAACTCAGCGTGCGCGACAAGGCGCAGGCCGAGTGGGGTCGGTTGATCCTGGAACAGAGCACCTGGACCGCCCACAGCCGTATCGAAGTCCTGGCCACCGAACAGTTGAAAATGCGCATTCCCGGCGCCGCCGAAGTGCAAATGGTGGCGCCATGATGAAACTCGAAGGGGCGCTGTTCCCGTGGCGGTTTCGTCTGGTCCTGGGCTTGCTTGGGATCATGGTGGCGGCGATTTCGTGGCGCATCATCGACCTGCAGGTCGTCGACCGTGACTTCCTCAAGGGGCAGGGTGACGCCCGCAGTGTGCGGCATATTCCGATCCCGGCTCACCGTGGCCTGATCACCGACCGCAATGGCGAACCCTTGGCCGTGAGTACCCCGGTGACCACCTTGTGGGCCAACGCCAAGGAAATGCAGTTGGCCAAGGAAAAATGGCCGGCCTTGGCCGCCGCCCTCGGGCAGGACCCCAAGGCGCTGGCCGAGCGCCTGGAAGCCCAGGCCAACAAAGAGTTCATTTATCTGGTGCGCGGCTTGACCCCCGAGCAGGGCCAGAGCGTGCTCGACTTGAAAGTACCCGGTGTCTACGGCATCGAGGAATTCCGGCGTTTCTACCCGGCCGGTGAGGTCACGGCCCACATGGTCGGGTTTACCGACATCGATGACCGGGGCCGGGAAGGTGTCGAACTGGCCTATGACGAATGGCTCGCCGGGGTCGCCGGCAAGCGGCAGGTCATCAAGGACCGGCGCGGCAGGCTGATCAAGGATGTCCAAGTCACCAAAAACGCCAAGGCCGGCAAGCCCTTGGCGTTGTCTATTGACCTGCGCCTGCAATACCTGGCCAACCGCGAGCTGCGCAATGCCATCGTCGAGAACGGTGCCAAGGCTGGCAGCCTGGTGATCATGGACGTGAAGACCGGCGAGATCCTGGCGATGGTCAACCAGCCGACCTACAACCCGAACAACCGTCGCAACCTGCAGCCGGCGATGATGCGCAACCGCGCGATGATCGACGTGTTCGAGCCGGGTTCGACCATGAAGGCCGTGTCCATGGCCGCGGCCCTGGAAACCGGGCGCTGGAAGCCGAGCGACACCGTCGAGGTGTACCCGGGCACCCTGCAGATCGGCAAGTACACCATCCGCGACGTGTCCAAGACCGAAGGCCCGGTGCTCGACCTGACCGGCATCCTGATCAACTCCAGTAACGTCGGCATGAGCAAGATCGCCTTCGATATCGGCGGCGAAACGATCTATCGCCTGGCTCAGAAAATCGGTCTCGGCCAGGACACCGGCCTGGGCTTCCCGGGCGAGCGTGTCGGCAACCTGCCTAACTACCGTGACTGGCGCAAGGCTGAAACCGCCACGTTGTCCTACGGCTACGGTGTTTCCGTGACCGCGATCCAGTTGGTCCATGCGTTTTCAGCGTTGGCGAACAACGGGCGCATGGCGCCGCTGACCCTGATCAAGACCGACAAGGCGCCGCAAACTACCCAGGTGATCCCGGAAAACGTCGCCAAGACCATGCAGGGCATGCTGCAGCAGGTGATCGAGGCTCCGCGCGGTGTCTATCGCGCCCAGGTGCCGGCCTACCACGTGGCAGGCAAATCGGGTACGGCCCGTAAAACCTCCGTGGGCACCAAAGGCTACGCCGAGAATTCCTACCGTTCGCTGTTTGCCGGCTTCGGCCCGATGAGCGACCCGCGCTACGCCATCGTCGTGGTCATCGACGAACCGAGCAAGGCGGGCTACTTCGGTGGCCTGGTCTCGGCGCCGGTGTTCAGCAAAGTGATGTCCGGCACCCTGCGCCTGATGAACATTACCCCGGATAACCTGCCGCCGACCCAGCAGGCCAATACCGCACCGGTCGTTCCCTTGAAAGCCGAAGGAGGGCGTGGCTGATGTCCCTGAGCCTGAACAAGATTTTCGCCCACGCCGGTCACGATCTGCTGATTCGTGAATTGGCCTTGGACAGCCGCAATGTACGTGCCGGGGACTTGTTCCTGGCGGTGCCGGGCGCCCGTGTCGATGGCCGTGACCATATCGCCGACGCCTTGAAGCGTGGCGCGGCTGCCGTGGCTTATGAGGTGCAAGGCGCCACCGTGCTGCCCATCACTGACGTGCCCTTGATTCCGGTCAAGGGCCTGGCGGCGCAGCTGTCGGACATCGCCGGGCGTTTTTATGGCGATCCGAGCCGTCACCTGAACCTGGTGGGCGTGACGGGTACCAACGGCAAGACCAGCGTGACCCAACTGGTGGCCCAGGCGTTGGACCTGCTCGGCCAGCATTGCGGCATTGTCGGCACCTTGGGCAATGGTTTTCATGGCGCGCTGGAAAGCGGCCTGCACACCACGCCGAACCCGATTGCCGTGCAAGCGACCCTGGCGGACCTGAAGAAGGCCGGTGCCAAGGCTGTTGCGATGGAAGTCTCGTCCCATGGCCTGGACCAGGGCCGGGTGACGGCGCTGGCATTCGATGTGGCGGTGTTGACCAACCTGTCCCGGGACCACCTGGATTATCACGGCACCATGCAGGCCTACGGAGAAGCCAAGGCCAAGCTGTTTGCCTGGAATGACTTGAAATGCCGGGTCATCAACCTCGATGACGAGTTCGGTCGGCAACTGGCCGCCGACAAGCGCGAGTCCCGGTTGATCACCTATAGCCTGGAAGATACCAGCGCCTACCTTTATATACGTCAGGCGCAGTTCAATGACGAAGGCGTACGCGCCACGCTGGTCACGCCCCAGGGCGAGCACCACGTGCGCAGCACGTTGCTCGGCCGCTTCAACCTGAGCAATGTATTGGCGGCCATCGGCGCCTTGCTCGGCCTGGACTACGCGTTGGACGAGATTCTCAAAGTGTTGCCAAAGCTGGAAGGGCCAGCCGGGCGCATGCAGCGCCTGGGCGGTGGGGCCCAACCGTTGGTGGTGGTCGATTACGCCCATACCCCCGACGCGTTGGAAAAAGTCCTCACGGCCCTGCGTCCTCACGCCAAGGGCAAGTTGTTGTGCCTGTTCGGCTGCGGTGGCGATCGTGATCGCGGCAAGCGCCCATTGATGGCCGAAGTCGTGGAGCGGCTGGCAGACGGTGTGCTGGTCACTGACGACAACCCGCGCAGCGAAGACCCGTTGCGAATTTTCGACGACATCCGCGCCGGTTTTACTGCTGTGGATAACGTCATCTTCGTCGCCGGTCGCGGCCAGGCCATTGCCCAGTTGATCGCCAGCGCCTCGGTGGACGATGTCATCGTCCTGGCAGGTAAGGGCCACGAGGACTATCAGGAAATCAATGGCGAACGCCATGCTTTCTCCGATCTGGTGGAAGCCGATCACGCCCTGACCGCGTGGGAGGTGGCCCATGCTTAAGGCCCTGAAGCTCAGCGAACTGACCAACGCCCTGAATGCGCGCCTCATCGCCGCGGACGCCAGTTTCGACGGTGTCAGCATCGACAGCCGGGCAATCGCACCGGGGCAATTGTTCGTCGCCCTGACCGGGCCGCGTTTCGATGGCCACGATTACTTGAATGAGGTCGCGGGCAAAGGTGCGGTCGCGGCCCTGGTCGAGCGGGAAGTGAGCAACAGCACGTTGCCGCAATTGCTCGTCAACGACACTCGCCAGGCCCTGGGCCAGCTCGGTGCACTGAACCGTGCGGCGTATGGCAACCCTGTCGCGGCCATCACCGGCTCCAGCGGCAAGACCACGGTCAAGGAAATGCTTGCCAGCATCCTGCGCACCCGCGGGCCGGTGCTGGCGACCCGTGGCAACCTGAACAACGACCTCGGCGTGCCACTGACCTTGCTGGAACTGGCGCCGGAACACAGCGCCGCCGTCATCGAACTGGGGGCTTCGCGGCTCGGCGAGATTGCCTACACCGTGGCCATGACCAAGCCTCACGTGGCGGTGCTCAACAACGCCGGTACCGCCCACGTCGGCGAGTTCGGCGGTCCGGAAAAAATCGTCGAGGCCAAGGGCGAGATCATCGAAGGGCTGGATGCCAATGGCGTCGCCGTGCTGAATCTCGACGACAAGGCTTTCGAAATCTGGAAGACCCGGGCGGGCGAGCGCAAGGTGCTGACCTTTGCCCTGAGCAACCTCGCCGCGAATTTCTACGCCAGCGACCTGGACCGTGATGCCCGCGGTTGCCCGGCCTTCAACCTGCACAGCCCCGACGGTGCCGAGCGGGTCCAGTTGAACCTGCTGGGCACCCATAACGTTGCCAACGCCCTGGCCGCGGCGGCTGCCGCCCATGCCCTGGGCGTGTCGCTGCCGGGCATCATCGCCGGGCTGAACGCCGTGCAGCCGGTCAAGGGGCGCTCCGTCGCGCAACTGGCCAGCAACGGCATGCGCGTGATCGACGACACCTACAACGCCAACCCGTCGTCCATGTGCGCGGCCGTGGACATCCTCGCCGGTTTCTCCGGCCGCACCGTGCTGGTGTTGGGTGATATCGGTGAGCTGGGCGAATGGGCGCAACAGGGCCATCACGACGTTGGTGCCTATGCCCGCGGCAAGGTCGATGCGCTGTATGCGGTCGGTCCGATGATGGCCCATGCGGTCGCCGCGTTTGGCGAACACGCGCGGCATTTCACCACTCAAGCCGAACTGATCCAGGCCCTGGGCGCCGAGCAGGACCCGAATACCACCTTATTGATCAAGGGCTCACGCAGCGCAGCGATGGAAAACATCGTCGCGGCACTGTGCGGCGCTTCCACGGAGAAACATTAATGCTGCTGCTGCTAGCGGAGTACCTGCAACAGTTCCACAAAGGCTTCGCGGTCTTCCAGTACCTGACCCTGCGCGGGATCCTGGGTGTGCTGACCGCGTTGTCGTTGTCGCTGTTCCTGGGCCCGTGGATGATCCGCACCCTGCAGAACCTGCAGATCGGCCAGTCGGTCCGTAACGACGGTCCGCAATCGCACCTGTCCAAATCCGGCACCCCGACCATGGGCGGCGCGTTGATCCTGTCGTCCATCGGCATCAGCACCTTGCTCTGGGCCGACCTGGCCAACCGCTACGTCTGGGTCGTGCTGCTGGTGACCCTGTTCTTCGGCGCCATCGGCTGGGTCGACGACTATCGCAAGGTGATCGAGAAGAACTCCCGCGGGCTGCCAAGTCGCTGGAAGTATTTCTGGCAGTCGGTGTTCGGCCTCGGCGCGGCGATCTTCCTCTATATGACCGCCGCCTCGCCGGTGGAAACCACCCTGATCCTGCCGATGCTCAAGGACTACAGCATTCCGCTGGGCGCCGGTTTCATCGTGCTGACCTACCTGGTCATCGTTGGCTCGAGCAACGCGGTTAACCTCACCGACGGCCTCGACGGCCTGGCGATCATGCCGACGGTCATGGTCGGCGGCGCGCTGGGGATCTTCTGCTACCTGTCGGGTAACGTGAAATTCGCCGAATACCTGCTGATCCCTTATGTGCCGGGGGCGGGCGAGCTGATCGTGTTCTGCGGTGCGCTGATCGGTGCCGGCCTGGGCTTTTTGTGGTTCAACACCTACCCGGCGCAAGTCTTCATGGGCGACGTCGGCGCGCTGGCGCTGGGCGCGGCCCTGGGCACCATCGCTGTCATCGTTCGCCAGGAAATCGTCCTGTTCATCATGGGCGGCGTGTTCGTGATGGAGACCCTGTCAGTCGTCATTCAGGTTGCTTCCTTTAAATTGACCGGCCGCCGCGTATTCCGCATGGCGCCGATCCACCACCACTTTGAACTCAAGGGCTGGCCCGAGCCGCGTGTGATCGTCCGTTTCTGGATCATCACCGTGATTCTGGTGCTGATCGGCCTTGCCACCCTGAAGCTGAGGTAGAACGAGTGTCCCTGATCGCTTCTGACCACTTCCGCATCGTTGTCGGCCTCGGCAAGAGCGGCATGTCCCTGGTTCGCTTCCTGGCGAACCGGGGCGTGTCGTTTGCCGTTGCCGACACGCGGGAAAATCCGCCTGAGCTGGCCACGCTGCGCCGTGACTATCCCCAGGTGGACGTGCGTTGTGGCGAGCTGGACGTCGAGTTCCTGTGCCGCGCCGATGAGCTCTACGTGAGCCCCGGCCTGGCCCTGGCGACTCCGGCCCTGCAGGCGGCCGCTGCCCGTGGCGTGAAACTGTCCGGCGACATCGAGCTGTTCGCCCGTAACGCCAAGGCGCCGATCGTTGCCATCAGCGGCTCGAACGCCAAGAGCACCGTCACCACCCTGGTGGGCGAGATGGCCGCGGCGGCCGGCAAGCGCGTCGCCGTGGGCGGCAACCTCGGTACCCCGGCCCTGGACCTGCTCAGCGACGACATCGAGTTGTACGTGATGGAGTTGTCGAGCTTCCAGCTGGAAACCACCGACCACCTGGGCGCCGAAGTGGCCACCGTGCTCAACGTCAGCGAAGACCACATGGACCGCTACAGCGGCCTGCCGGCCTATCACCTGGCCAAGCACCGGATCTTCCGCGGGGCCCGGCAGGTGGTGTTCAACCGCCAGGACGCCTTGACCCGTCCGTTGCTGGGCGAGGGCATGCCGTGCTGGTCCTTCGGCCTGGGGGTTCCGGATTTCAAAGGCTTCGGCTTGCGCGAAGAGAATGGCGAGAAGTACCTGGCCTTCGAATTCCAGAACCTGATGCCGGTGCGCGAACTGAAGATTCGTGGCGCCCATAACCAGGCCAATGCCCTGGCCGCGTTGGCCCTGGGGCATGCGGTCGGCCTGCCGTTCGACGCCATGCTGTCGGCCCTGCGCACGTTTGCCGGTCTTGAACACCGCTGCCAGTGGGTGCGCGATCTCGATGGCGTGGCTTGGTACAACGACTCCAAGGCCACCAACGTCGGTGCCGCGCTGGCGGCTATCGAAGGGCTGGGGGCGGACATCGCAGGCAAGCTCGTGCTGATCGCCGGCGGCGACGGCAAGGGCGCCGACTTCAAGGACTTGCGCGATCCGGTCGCGGCCAACTGCCGCGCCGTGGTGCTGATGGGACGCGACCGCGAATTGATCGCCCAGGCCCTCGGCGATGCCGTGCCGCTGGTTCGCGTCGGTTCGCTGGACGAGGCGGTGCAGCAATGCCGCGCTCTCGCGCACCCGGGCGATGCGGTGCTGTTGTCACCGGCCTGCGCCAGTTTCGACATGTTCAAGAACTATGAAGAGCGTGGGCAGTTGTTTGCCCGGGCCGCGGAGGACTTGGCATGAGCCTGATGAACATCATCAAGCCGTACCCGTCGCCGTTGATCACCGGACGTGGCATCGACCTGGATTTCCCGATGCTCGCCGGTTGCCTGGCCTTGCTGGGCCTGGGCCTGGTGATGATCACCTCCGCGTCGTCGGAAGTGGCCGCCGTGCAGTCGGGCAACACCCTTTATCACATGATCCGCCACCTGGTTTACCTGGTGATCGGCCTGGGCGCGTGCATCGTCACCATGATGGTGCCGATCGCTACCTGGCAACGCCTGGGCTGGTTGATGCTGCTCGGTGCCTTCGGCCTGTTGGTGATGGTGCTGGTGCCGGGGATCGGCCGCGAGGTCAACGGCTCGATGCGCTGGATCGGCTTCAGCTTCTTCAACGTGCAGCCCTCGGAGATCGCCAAGGTCTTCGTGGTGATTTTCCTGGCCGGTTATCTGGTGCGTCGCCAGAAAGAAGTGCGCGAGAGCTGGATGGGGTTCTTCAAGCCGTTCATCGTCTTGCTGCCCATGGCGGGCCTGCTGCTGATGGAGCCGGACTTCGGCGCCACGGTAGTGATGATGGGCGCCGCAGCGGCGATGCTGTTCCTCGGTGGGGTCGGACTGTTTCGCTTCATCCTGATGGTGGCGTTGGCGGTGGCGGCCGTGACCGTTCTGGTCCAGGCGCAGCCGTACCGGATGGCGCGCTTGATCACCTTTACCGACCCGTGGGCCGACCAGTTCGGTTCCGGCTATCAATTGACCCAGGCCCTGATTGCCTTCGGTCGCGGCGAATGGCTGGGCGTCGGCCTGGGCAACAGCGTGCAGAAGCAGTTCTACCTGCCGGAAGCCCACACCGACTTCGTATTCTCGGTACTGGCCGAAGAGCTGGGCGTCGTCGGCTCCCTGTGCACCGTGGCCCTGTTCGTGTTCGTCTGCGTGCGCGGCATGTACATCGGCTTGTGGGCCGAGAAGGCCAAGCAGTTTTTCGCCGCTTACGTGGCGTATGGCTTGTCGTTCCTGTGGATCGGCCAGTTCCTGATCAACATCGGCGTGAACGTCGGCCTCTTGCCGACCAAAGGTCTGACGCTGCCGTTCCTCAGTTATGGCGGCAGTTCCCTGGTGATCTGCTGTGCCTGTCTCGGTCTGTTGCTGCGCATCGAATGGGAGAGCCGAACCCACCTGGGCAGCGAAGAGATGGAATTCCAGGAGAGCGACTTCGCCGAGGAGCCGACTCATGGGCGCTAACGTGCTGATCATGGCGGGCGGTACCGGCGGGCACGTGTTCCCGGCGCTGGCCTGTGCCCGGGAGTTCCAGTCACGGGGCTACACCGTGCACTGGCTGGGTACGCCGCGGGGCATCGAGAACGAATTGGTGCCTGGCGCCGGCCTCGAACTGCACCGGATCGACGCCAGCGGCCTGCGGGGCAAGGGCAAGTTGTCGTTGCTCAAGGCGCCGCTGATGCTGCTCAAGTCGATCTGGCAGGCGCGAGCGATCATTCGTCGGTTGCGCCCGGTGTGCGTGGTCGGGTTCGGTGGTTATGTGACCGGCCCTGGTGGCGTAGCGGCAAAACTGGCCGGCGTGCCGGTGATCGTCCACGAGCAGAACGCCGTGGCCGGTACCGCCAATCGGTTACTGGTGCCGTTGGCCGCCCGGGTCTGTGAAGCTTTTCCCGACACCTTTACCCTGTCGGGCAGCCGCCGCACCACCGGTAATCCGGTGCGTACCGAGCTGTTCCTGGAAACACCGCGCCCGGCCCTGGCTGGACGCAAGGCGCGTTTGCTGATCCTGGGTGGAAGCCTGGGGGCGGAACCGTTGAACAAATTGCTGCCCGAAGCCTTGTCGCTGGTCGCTCCCGACCTGCGGCCGGAAGTGTTCCACCAGGCTGGCAAAAACCACGATGAAGTGACCGCCGAGCGCTACCGCGCCGCCGGCGTCGAGGCGCAAGTGCAGCCTTTCATCAAAGACATGGCCCAAGCCTATGGCTGGGCCGACCTGGTGGTCTGCCGCGCAGGCGCGCTGACCATCAGTGAACTGGCCGCCGCCGGTCTGCCCTCGATGCTGGTGCCTTTGCCCCACGCCATCGACGATCACCAGACCCGTAACGCCGATTATTTGGCCCGTGAAGGCGCTGCCTTCCTGATGCCGCAAAGAACGACTGGCGCCGCGGATCTTGCCGCCCGCCTGACAGAGGTTTTGATGCAGCCGCAACGACTTGAAGACATGGCCCGCGCCGCCCGCCGCCTGGCCAAACCCGATGCCACGGCCCAAGTGGTCGATACCTGCCTGGAGGTGGCCCATGGTTGAGAATCGCAAAGCCATGCCGCAACCGGAAATGCGCCGTATCCGCCGCATCCACTTCGTCGGTATCGGCGGCGTGGGCATGTGCGGGATCGCCGAGGTATTGCTGAACCTGGGTTACCAGGTCTCGGGTTCCGACCTGAAGGCTTCCCCGGTCACCGAGCGCCTGGAGTCCTTCGGTGCGCAGATCTTTATCGGTCACCGTGCCGAGAACGCCGCCGATGCTGACGTGCTGGTGGTTTCCAGCGCCGTGAACACCTCCAACCCGGAAGTCGCCACCGCCCTGGAACGCCGCATTCCCGTGGTGCCACGGGCTGAGATGCTCGCCGAGCTGATGCGCTATCGCCATGGCATCGCCGTGGCCGGTACCCACGGCAAAACCACCACCACCAGCCTGATCGCCTCGGTGTTCGCGGCCGGTGGCCTGGACCCGACGTTCGTGATCGGTGGTCGTCTGAATGCCGCGGGCACCAATGCCCAGCTGGGCACCAGCCGCTACCTGATCGCCGAAGCCGACGAGAGCGATGCGAGCTTCCTGCATCTGCAACCGCTGGTGGCCGTGGTGACCAACATCGACGCCGACCACATGGCGACCTACGACGGTGACTTCAACAAACTGAAGAAAACCTTCGTCGAATTCCTCCACAACCTGCCGTTCTACGGTCTGGCCGTGGTGTGCCTGGACGACCCGGTGGTGCGTGAAATCCTGCCGCTGATCAAGCGTCCGACCGTGACCTACGGCTTTGGCGAAGACGCCGACGTGCGCGCCATCAACGTGCGTCAGCAAGGCATGCAGACGTTCTTCACCGTCTTGCGCCCTGATCGCGAGCCGTTGGACGTGTCGGTGAACATGCCCGGCAACCACAACGTGCTCAATTCCTTGGCCACCATCTGCATCGCCACCGACGAAGGCGTCAGCGATGAAGCCATCGTCCAGGGCCTGTCCGGGTTCCAGGGCGTGGGCCGACGCTTCCAGGTCTACGGCGAACTGCCGGTGGACGGCGGCAACGTGATGCTGGTGGACGACTATGGCCACCACCCGACCGAAGTCGCGGCGGTGATCAAGGCCGTGCGCGGTGGCTGGCCGGAGCGGCGCCTGGTGATGGTCTACCAGCCGCACCGCTATAGCCGCACCCGCGACCTGTATGACGATTTCGTCCAGGTGCTGGCCGACGCCAACGTGCTGCTGTTGATGGAAGTCTACCCGGCCGGTGAAGAACCGATCCCCGGGGCCGACAGCCGCCAGCTGTGCCACAGCATTCGTCAACGCGGCCAGTTGGACCCGATCTACATCGAACGTGGCGTAGACCTCGCGCCGCTGGTCAAGCCGTTGCTGCGCGCCGGCGACATCCTGCTGTGCCAAGGGGCCGGCGACATCGGTGGCCTGGCCCCGAAACTGTTGAAAAGTCCGTTATTCGCCGGAGCAATCGTGGCCTCCAGCGAGGGGAAATTGAAATGACTGCTGCCTACGCCAACCTGGTCTCGACCCTCGATCCGAAAGCCTTCGGCCGCGTGGCCGTGCTGTTCGGTGGCAAGAGCGCCGAGCGCGAGGTGTCCCTCAAGTCCGGCAACGCCGTGCTGCAAGCCTTGCAAAGCGCCGGCGTCGACGCCTTCGGCATCGACGTGGGCGACGATTTCCTGCAGCGCCTGCTGAGCGAAAAGATCGATCGCGCGTTCATCATTCTCCATGGTCGCGGCGGCGAAGACGGCAGCATGCAAGGCCTGCTCGAATGCCTGGGGATCCCCTATACCGGCAGCGGCATCCTGGCATCCGCCCTGGCGATGGACAAACTGCGCACCAAGCAGGTCTGGCACAGCCTCGGCATTCCGACGCCGCGTCACGCCGTGCTGGCGTGCGAGGCCGATTGTATTTCGGCGGCCACGGAACTGGGCTTCCCTTTGATCGTCAAACCGGCCCATGAAGGTTCAAGTATCGGCATGGCGAAAGTGAATTCGCTGCCTGAGTTGACCGCGGCATGGAAAGACGCCAGTTCCTACGATTCGCAAGTGCTGGTCGAACAATGGATCACCGGTCCCGAGTTCACCATCGCCACCCTGCGTGACCAGGTGTTGCCCCCGATTGCGCTGGGCACGCCCCACACGTTCTACGACTACGACGCCAAGTACATCGCCAACGATACCCAGTACCGCATTCCCTGCGGGCTGGACGCTGCCAAGGAAAAAGAACTGATGAACCTCACGGCCAAGGCCTGTGAGGCGCTGGGTATCGCCGGTTGGGGGCGGGCAGACGTGATGCAGGACGCCGATGGGCAGTTCTGGTTCCTGGAAGTCAACACCGCTCCAGGCATGACCGATCACAGCCTGGTACCGATGGCGGCCCGCGCCGCCGGTCTGGATTTCCAGCAACTGGTGCTGTCGATCCTGGCGGCCAGTGTCGGCCCTCAAGAGCCAAGAGGTTAAGCCATGCAAGGCGCATCGCTTCGTCATCAGCCATCCGCACCCGGTCGCAAGCCGGTGCCGCGGGGTGCCAGCCGAATGGTTGCCAAAGAGCCGATGTCGGCGCGCTTGCCGAAAGCCAATTTTGGTTTTCTCAAGAGCCTGTTCTGGCCGGTGCTGCTGGTGGCGTTGGGGTTCGGCACCTATGAAGGCGCGCAACGGTTGCTGCCTTATGCCGACCGGCCGATCGCCCGGATCAACGTCCAGGGCGACCTGAGCTACATCAGTCAGCAGGCAGTGCAGCAGCGGATCGCCCCGTTCGTCGCGTCGAGTTTCTTCACCATCGACCTGGCGGGCATGCGCACGGAGCTGGAGCAGATGCCCTGGATCGCTCACGCCGAAGTCCGGCGGGTGTGGCCCGACCAGGTGTCGATTCGCCTGGAAGAGCAACTGCCGGTGGCCCGTTGGGGCGATGAGTCGTTGCTGAACAACCAGGGCCAGGCGTTTACGCCGCGAGAACTGGCCAACTATGAACATTTGCCACAACTGTTCGGTCCACAGCGGGCCCAGCAGCAAGTGATGCAGCAATACCAGGTGTTGAGCCAGATGTTGCGGCCGTTGGGCTTCTCCATCGCGCGCCTGGAATTGCGTGAGCGCGGCAGTTGGTTCCTGACCACTGGCGCGGGCAGCTCGGGGCCGGGCATCGAGCTGTTGCTCGGGCGCGGCAACCTGGTGGAAAAGATGCGCCGCTTCATCGCCATCTATGACAAGACGCTCAAAGAACAGATTACGAACATTGCGCGCATCGATCTGCGCTACGCCAACGGCCTGGCCGTTGGCTGGCGGGAACCTGTAGCGCCGACGACGGCCGAACCCGCCGTCGCGAAGAATTAAGAAGAGGCAGGACCCATGGCAAACGTGCAAAGCGGGAAAATGATCGTCGGTCTCGATATCGGCACTTCCAAGGTGGTGGCGCTGGTAGGCGAAGTCGCGGACGACGGCACGCTGGTCATCGTCGGGATCGGTACACACCCGTCCCGCGGCTTGAAAAAAGGCGTGGTGGTGAACATCGAGTCCACCGTGCAATCGATCCAGCGCGCCATCGAAGAGGCGCAGTTGATGGCCGGTTGCCGGATCCACTCGGCGTTCGTCGGCGTGGCGGGCAATCACATCCGCAGCCTGAACTCCCATGGCATCGTGGCGATTCGTGATCGCGAAGTCAGCTCCGCGGACCTTGAGCGCGTACTCGACGCGGCCCAGGCCGTGGCGATCCCGGCCGACCAGCGTGTGCTGCACACCCTGCCGCAGGATTACGTGATCGATAACCAGGAAGGCGTGCGTGAGCCCCTGGGCATGTCCGGCGTGCGCCTGGAAGCCAAGGTCCACGTGGTGACCTGTGCGGTGAACGCCGCGCAGAACATCGAGAAATGCGTGCGTCGCTGCGGCCTGGAAATCGACGACATCATCCTCGAGCAACTGGCCTCGGCCTACTCGGTGCTGACCGACGACGAGAAAGAACTGGGCGTGTGCCTGGTGGACATCGGCGGCGGCACCACCGACATCGCGATCTTCACCGAAGGCGCGATCCGCCACACGGCCGTGATCCCGATTGCCGGCGACCAGGTGACCAACGACATCGCCATGGCGTTGCGCACCCCGACCCAGTACGCCGAGGAAATCAAGATCCGTTACGCCTGCGCCCTGGCGAAGCTGGCCGGTGCCGGTGAAACCATCAAGGTACCGAGCGTCGGCGACCGTCCACCGCGCGAATTGTCGCGCCAGGCCTTGGCCGAAGTGGTCGAGCCGCGCTACGACGAGCTGTTCACGCTGATCCAGGCCGAACTGCGTCGCAGCGGCTACGAAGACCTGATCCCGGCCGGCATCGTGCTGACCGGCGGTACGTCGAAGATGGAAGGTGCGGTGGAGCTGGCCGAAGAAATTTTCCACATGCCGGTGCGCCTGGGCGTGCCCCATGGCGTCAAGGGCCTGGATGACGTGGTCCGCAACCCGATCTATTCCACCGGCGTGGGCCTGTTGATGTACGGCCTGCAGAAACAGTCCGACGGGATCTCGTTTTCAGGCATTGGCAGCCGCGACAGCTACAGCAGCGACGAGCCGAAGGCACCGCTGTTCGAGCGGCTCCAGGCTTGGGTCAAAGGCAACTTCTAAACAGTTTCAAAGCTTCACGCGGCAGGTTTCAGGCTTGGCGCTGGAAGACGCAGCAAACGCAGTAGGCGAAAAAACTAGAGAATGAAAGGAGAGGGAAAATGTTCGAACTCGTAGACAACATCCCCGCTAGCCCGGTTATCAAAGTAATCGGTGTCGGCGGTGGCGGCGGCAACGCTGTCAACCACATGGTCAAGAGCAACATTGAAGGCGTTGAATTCATCTGCGCCAACACTGATGCCCAGGCGCTGAAATCCATCGGCGCGCGAACCATCCTGCAACTGGGCACTGGCGTGACCAAAGGCCTGGGTGCCGGCGCCAACCCTGAGGTCGGTCGTCAGGCCGCTCTCGAAGACCGTGAGCGCATCGCTGAAGTCCTGCAAGGCACCAACATGGTGTTCATCACCACCGGCATGGGCGGCGGCACCGGTACGGGTGCGGCGCCAATCATCGCCGAAGTGGCCAAGGAAATGGGGATCCTCACCGTTGCGGTGGTGACTCGTCCGTTCCCTTTCGAAGGCCGCAAGCGTATGCAGATCGCCGACGAAGGTATCCGTCTGCTGTCTGAAAGCGTCGACTCGTTGATCACCATTCCCAACGAGAAGCTGCTGACCATCCTGGGTAAAGACGCAAGCCTGCTGTCGGCTTTCGCCAAGGCTGACGACGTACTGGCCGGTGCCGTTCGCGGTATCTCCGACATCATCAAGCGTCCAGGCATGATCAACGTCGACTTTGCCGACGTACGGACTGTCATGAGCGAAATGGGCATGGCAATGATGGGCACTGGCTGCGCCAGCGGTCCGAACCGTGCTCGCGAGGCCACCGAAGCGGCCATCCGCAACCCGTTGCTCGAAGACGTGAACCTGCAAGGTGCACGCGGCATCCTGGTGAACATCACCGCCGGTCCTGACCTGTCCCTGGGTGAGTACTCCGACGTGGGTAGCATCATCGAAGCCTTCGCTTCCGAGCACGCGATGGTCAAGGTCGGTACCGTTATCGATCCGGACATGCGCGACGAGTTGCACGTGACCGTGGTTGCCACCGGTCTGGGCGCGAAAATCGAGAAGCCTGTGAAGGTCATCGACAACACCGTTCACACCTCCATGGCTTCGCAACCGCAACAACAAGTGGCTGCGCGTCAGGAAGCGCCTGCGGTGAACTACCGTGACCTGGACCGTCCGACCGTTATGCGCAACCAGGCCCAGGCCGGTACTGCGACTGCCGCGAAGATGAATCCGCAAGACGATTTGGATTACCTGGACATCCCGGCTTTCCTGCGTCGTCAGGCCGATTGATGAAATGTATCAGGGGGATACGGGTGATTGGTGTTCAGCAAAGGTCTGGTCTGCTATCATCGCCAGCCTTTGTTGATACCAGTTCGCAATTTGCGCTGAAGCGGCCCATGCCATGATTAAACAACGCACCCTGAAGAATATTATCCGTGCCACAGGTGTCGGCTTGCACTCCGGCGAGAAGGTCTACCTGACCCTCAAGCCCGCGCCTATCGATACCGGCATTGTGTTTTGTCGTGCCGACCTCGACCCTGTGGTGCAGATTCCTGCTCGCGCGGAAAACGTTGGTGAAACCACTATGTCGACCACACTGGTCAACGGTGACACCAAAGTGGATACGGTGGAGCATTTGCTCTCGGCCATGGCTGGCCTGGGCATCGATAACGCCTACGTCGAGCTCTCCGCGTCCGAAGTCCCGATCATGGATGGCAGTGCCGGACCCTTCGTATTCCTGATTCAATCGGCTGGCCTGGAAGAGCAGGACGCAGCCAAGAAGTTCATCCGCATCCTGCGGGAAGTGACAGTGGAAGACGGCGACAAGCGCGCCACTTTCGTCCCTTTCGAAGGTTTCAAGGTGAGCTTCGAGATCGATTTCGATCACCCGGTTTTCCGTGACCGCACCCAGAGTGCAAGCGTGGATTTTTCCAGCACTTCGTTCGTAAAAGAAGTCAGCCGCGCCCGTACCTTTGGTTTCATGAGTGATATCGAGTACCTGCGCAAGCACAACCTCGCACTCGGCGGCAGTGTTGAAAACGCGATCGTGGTCGATTCCGATGGTGTATTGAACGAAGACGGTCTTCGTTATGAAGACGAATTCGTCAAGCACAAGATCCTCGATGCAATCGGCGACCTCTACCTGCTGGGCAATAGCCTGATTGGTGAGTTCAAGGGCTTCAAGTCCGGCCACGCACTGAACAACCAGCTGCTGCGCAAGTTGATTGAGCAGAAAGATGCTTGGGAAGTCGTGACGTTCGAAGACGCCAGCACCGCACCAATCTCTTACATGCGCCCTGTCGCGGCGGTGTAAGCAAAAAACCTCTCTAGTTTTTTAAGGGCTGCCTTCGGGTGGCCTTTTTTTATGGCTGTTTCCTGAGGATCAGCTAAGCCCTGTGGCGAGGGGATTTATCCCCGCTGGGCTGCGAAGCAGCCCCAATGCAGACGACTCAATCAGCCTGGCGCACCGAGTTGCAGTGGGTAGGACTGCTGCGCAGCCCAGCGGGGATAAATCCCCTCGCCACAGAGCGCGCTGTGTCCATAGCCTTTGGGTGTTGCGGTGTTACATCGCGCAGACCACACGATTGCGCCCGCTGGCCTTGGCCTGGTACAGCGCCTTGTCCGCGGCGAACAAGAGTTGTTTGAGTTCGTTGTACGGTCCTTGAGTCCAGGTGGCGATGCCGATACTGACCGTCATGGGCGCTTCCCCCTCGGACACCGGTGGCAGTTGTTCCACCGCGTCACGAATATTCTGGGCCATGGTGAAGGCGCCAGCGGTGGTGGTCTCCGGTAGCACCACCGAGAACTCCTCTCCGCCATAGCGCGCCGCCAGGTCGGCGGGGCGTCGGACATGCTGGCCGATCAATTGCGCCAAGGTGCGCAGGGCCTCGTCACCCTGTTGATGACCATGGCGATCGTTGAATGCCTTGAAATGATCGGCATCGATCATCAGCACAGACAACGGTTGGCCCGAACGTTGGGCGCGCAGCCATTCCTGTTGCAACGTCTCGTCCAGGGTTCGTCGGTTGGCCAGGCCCGTGAGGGCGTCGACGGACGCCAGTTGGGCCAGTTCCCGTTCGGCTCTGTAACGGCGGCGCAATTCGCGGCGCAGCAGCCAGGTGAGCCAGAGCAAACCGATGCACAGCGCGCCGGTGGCGCCGCTGACCAACAACGCCGTGCGTTGCCATGAGGCGAAGACCTCTTGGTAGGAGAGCGCTACCACGACAATCAATGGCAGGTCGCCCACCTGGGAAAAGGTATAGAGCCGCTGTGTCTGATCGACACTGGAGGTGCCGGTAAAACTGCCGTTACCTTCACGCAGGATGCGTACGAAGTTCGGTCGGTTGCTGAAGTCCTTGCCGATCATGTCGTCGGCCAGGGGCGGTTCCTGGGCCAACAGAATCCCATCGCGGCTGATCAGGTTGACCGTCCCGTGGCCGATGTTCAGGCTTTTGAACAACTGGCTGAAGTAGTTCAGGCGCATCGCGGCCTCGGCCACGCCCATGAACTCACCCCGCTCGTCGCTCAGTCGATAGCTGAAGCTGATGCGCCAATCTTGCGCGTGACTCCTGGAACGGAACGGGCGACTGATCATCATGCCCAGGCTCGGGTCCTGGACATGGGACTGGAAATATTCCCGGTCGGCGTAATTGCCTTTGCGCGGTTCGACCGAGGCGGAGTCGGCGATTACATCGCCATGCTTGTCGAGCAGCAGGATGTCGCCTTTGTAGGGGGCGGCGGTGGCGCGGTCGAACAGCGCCAAATGGCGAATCGTCGGCGAAACGTCTTTCAGGTCGTCGCGTTTGGCGGCGGCGACCAAACCTTGCAGCGACAGATCGTAGAGCTCCACGTTACGCAGCACATCGGCGTCAATCAATTGCACGATATTGGTCGCCGCACGTGTCGCCGCCTGTTGTGCGGCGGCATGTTCGCGGATCAACAGAAACGTCACGATGCTCAGGATCGCAATGACAACCAGTGAGCTGGCCAGTACGAATACCCGTTCCGAACGTCTCGAAAGCGGGGTGTTGCCGGGTGTCGCACTGCGCGCGCTCATGGTTCTGATGTCTGCATTGTCATGTGGCTGGGATCCGTCCCAAAGGATTGCAAACCGGCAATGAACCAGATGCTGGCCTTTTGCTGATTGTGCTTGGATCAATGAGAGCGGGCAATCAGTGTTTTGCGCAATTACCCGGTAATTAATGGAAGCTGGGGGCGCGTTCGGACGGTATTCCGATTTTGCTACAGTTGGCTTTCGCCCAGCATTCATTGGCCTGGAAAGATCTGATGATGCGTACAAGCCCAATGGGGGGAGAGGCGTCAGGCTGGCAAACGGATCCCGAACGTATTGGCACCCTGGTCGCTGTGCACAAACACATCGCCACCATGCATCAGTGCAATGGCCTTGACGATGGCCAGCCCCAGCCCATGGTTGGCGCCACTGTTACTGCGCGAGGCATCGACGCGATAGAACCGTTCGAACAGGCGTGGCAGATGCTCGCCGGCGATCGGTTCGCCGGGATTGGTGACGGCGAGGGTGATCTGGTCGCCAAGGGCTTCGATGTGCACGTCGATCACTTGCCCGGGCGCGGTGTGCTGCACGGCGTTGCTGAGCAGGTTGATCAGCGCCCGCCGCAGGTGAGCGATCTCGATGTTGGCCTGGGCGTCGCCGCTGACCCGGACCTGGACCTGGGCATCTTCCAGTATGAAGTCCAGGTAATCGAGGGTGGTCGCCACTTCGCCGGCCAGGGATGCGCTGGTCAACTTGGTGGCCTTGCTGCCCTGGTCGGCGCTGGCCAGGAACAGCATGTCGTTGATGATCGAGCGCAGCCGCTCCAACTCCTCGAGATTCGATTGCAACACTTCGAAGTAATGTTCGGCCGAGCGCCCACGGGTCAGCGCCACCTGGGTCTGGCCGATCAGGTTGGTCAGGGGCGAGCGTAATTCATGGGCGACGTCGGCGTTGAACGACTCCAGCCGCGAGTAAGCCTGTTCGACCCGGTCCAGGGTGGCGTTGAAGGAACTGACGAACTGGCTCAGCTCCGGCGGCAAGGGCGACAGTTGCAGGCGCCCGGACAGGCGGGGTGGGGCCAGGCGCCGGGCTTCTTCGGACAGCTTGATCAGCGGTTTGAGACCGATGCGCGCGACCCAGTAGCCCAGCAACGAGGCCAGGAGTACGCCGACAATCGCCAGGCTCACCAGCGCCACCAACAGGCGATGCTGGGTCTGGTAGAAGGTCTCGGTGTCGATGCCGATCATGAAGCGCAGCGGCGGGCGTTGGTCCTTGGCCGGGAATTGGCTCACCAGCACTTTCATCGGGTAGTGCCGATGGGGCAGCGTCAGGTCGCGCTTACCCAGCGGGCCTTGGGCAAAGGTGCGGATCTGCGCATCGGGATCGCCGTATTCAAAGCGCGGATCGTCGCTGACAATCCAGAAATGGATGCGTTTGTCTTCTTCGCCAAGCAATCGCAGCTTGTTGTTGATCTTCACCCAGTGTTCAGGCGTGCCGTAGCGGCCGACGGTGGACTCCAGGACACTGTAGCGGGCATCGAGCTCGGCTTCGGGCAACAGGCCCAGGCCCTTGTCGACCTGCTGGTACAAAGCGCCTCCGATCAACAGGAACACCAGCGCCGCCACCAGCGTGAACATGCCGCTCAGGCGCAGGGCGATGCTGTCAGGGACGCTCATCGCTGCGGCTCTCCAGCACATAACCCATGCCGCGAATGGTGTGCAGCAACTTCTGTTCGAATGGCCCGTCGAGCTTGGCCCGCAAGCGTTTGATCGCCACTTCCACGACGTTGGCGTCACTGTCGAAGTTGATGTCCCAGACCATTTCGGCAATGGCGGTTTTCGAGAGGATTTCGCCCTGGCGGCGAGCCAGGACGCTGAGCAGGGAGAACTCCTTGGCGGTCAGGTCCAGGCGCTGGCCCGCGCGGGTGGCCTTGCGGCTGATCAGGTCGATCCACAGGTCGGCGATGCTTACCTGCACCGGTTCATGGCCACCGCTGCGGCGGGTCAGGGCTTGCAGGCGCGCCACCAGTTCGAGGAAGGAGAAGGGCTTGCCCAGGTAGTCATCGGCCCCGTCGCGCAAGCCCTTGATACGGTCCTCGACCCGTTCCCGGGCGGTGAGCATGATCACCGGTGTCTGCTTGCGGGCGCGCAGGGCCCGCAGCACGCCGAAGCCGTCCAGGCCCGGCAACATCACGTCGAGCACGATCACCGCATAGTCGGTTTCCAGGGCCAGGTGCAGCCCTTCGATGCCGTCCGGCGCCACGTCCACGGTGTAGCCCTGTTCGGTCAGGCCGCGGTGCAGGTAGTCCGCGGTTTTTTCTTCGTCTTCGATGATCAGAACGCGCATGGCCCCGCCTCAGTGGTCTGTGCTCGCCAGCGCCGCCGTCGGCGCCGACCCTGGCTGCTGGGCGGGCCGATGGAACACTCGCTCGAGCCACAAGTATATGACCGGTGTCGTGAACAGCGTCAGCGCCTGGCTCACCAACAGGCCGCCCACCACCGCGATGCCCAGGGGCTGGCGCAGTTCCGCGCCCGGGCCATAGCCGAGCATCAGCGGCAGGGCACCGAGCAGGGCCGCCAGGGTGGTCATCATGATCGGGCGGAAGCGTGTCAGGCACGCCTGGAATATCGCCTCTTGGGGCGCCAGCCCTTTGTTGCGCTGGGCGTCGAGGGCGAAGTCGATCATCAGGATGCCGTTCTTCTTGACGATCCCGATCAGCAGCACCAGCCCGATCAGCGCCATGATCGAGAAGTCCTGGCCCAGTAGCCAGAGCATGATCAGCGCGCCGAGGCCGGCCGAGGGCAGGGTGGAGATGATCGTCAACGGGTGCACGAAACTCTCGTAGAGCACGCCGAGGATGATGTACACGGCCACCAGTGCGGCGAGGATCAGCCACGGTTGGCTCGCCAGCGAGCTTTGGAAGGCCTGGGCCGCGCCCTGGAAACTACCGGTGATGGCGGCCGGCATGCCGATTTCGTTCTTCGCCTGGTCGAGCAGGCGCACCGCGTCTCCCAGGGCCACGCCGGGCGCCAGGTTGAACGACAGGTTGGCGGCCGGGAACATGCCGTCGTGGGCAATCGACAGCGGGCCGTTGCTCGGCGCATCGAAGCGGGCCAGGGCCGAGAGCGGCACCATTTCCCCACTCAGGGGCGAACGCAGGTAGAAATACGCCAGGCTTTCGGCCTTGCCCCGCTGTGCGGTATCGAGTTCCAGGATCACGTTGTACTGGTTGGTCTCGGTCTGGAACTCATTGATCTGCCGCTGGCCGAAGGCGTCGTACAGGGCCTGGTCGACATCGGTGGCGGTGAGGCCGAAGCGTGCCGCCGCGCTGCGGTCGATGTTGATGTGGGTGATGCTGCCGCCCAGTTGCAGGTCGTTGGAAATGTCACGGAACGCCGGGTTGCCGCGCAGCTTGTCGGTGAGTTTTTGCGTCCAGGCGTTGAGGCTCGGCCCGTCGTTGCTCTTGAGTACGTATTGATACTGGGCGCGACTGGGACCGGAGCTGAGGTTGATGTCCTGTCCGGCCCTGAGGTACAGCACCACGCCGGGAATTTTCAGCAATTGCGGGCGGATCCGGTCGATGAAGCCGCTGGCCGACACGTCACGCTCGCCCCGGGGCTTGAGGGCGATCCAGAAACGGCCGTTGGCGATGGTCTGGTTGTTGCCAGAGACACCGACGGAGTGGGAGAAGGTCTGCACCGCCGGGTCGGCGGCGACGATATCGGCCAGGGCCTTGTGCTTGGCCACCATGTCCGGGAACGACACATCGGCGGCGGCTTCGCTGGTGCCCAGCACCAGGCCGGTGTCCTGCACCGGGAAGAAGCCCTTGGGAATGAACACATAGCCCACCACCGCCAGTGCCAGGGTCAGGCCGAACACGCCGATCATCAGCTTCTGATGGGCCAGGGCCTTGCGCAGGCCCCGCTCATACCCGCCCAGCAGGCGTTCGCCGAACCCCGCCTTGCCATGGGCGTGATGCACCGGGGCGCGCATGAACAACGCGGCCAGGGTCGGCGCCAACGTGAGGGACACCACCACCGAGATCAGGATGGTCGAGGTGGCGGTCAGGGCGAACTCCTTGAACAGGCGCCCGACCACGCCGCCCATGAACAGCAGCGGAATGAACGCGGCGATCAGCGAGAAACTGATGGAGACCACGGTAAAGCCGATTTCGCCGGCCCCCTTGATCGCCGCCTCGCGCATGCCGTCGCCGGCCTCCAGGTGCCGGTGGATGTTCTCCACCACCACAATCGCATCGTCCACCACGAACCCTACCGAGATGACGATCGCCACCAGGGTCAGGTTGTTCAGGCTGAAACCCATCACGTACATCAGGGCGAAACTGGCGGTCAGCGACACCCCCAGCACCGCCGAGACGATCAGGGTCGCCGAGAGCTGGCGCAGGAACAACGCCATCACCGCCACCACCAGCAGCACCGCGATCAGCAAGGTGATTTCCACTTCGTGCAGCGAGGCGCGAATGGTCTGGGTGCGGTCGATCAGCACCTTGACCTGCACCGCGGCGGGCAACATGGCTTGCAGGGTGGGCAGGGCCGCCTGGATGCGGTCGACGGTCTCGACGATATTGGCCCCCGGTTGCCGGAAGATCACCAGGTTGACCCCGGGCTCGTTATCGGACCAGGCCTGGACGTAGGCGTTTTCCGAGCCGTTGACCACCTTGGCGATGTCCTTGAGGTGAACCGGTGCCCCGTCCCGGTAGGACACGATCAGCTCTCCGTACTCCGCAGGCTTGAACAACTGGTCGTTGGTGGACAGGGTGGAAATGCTCGAATCACCGTACAAGGCGCCCTTGGCCAGGTTGAGGCTGGCCTGTTGGAGCGCCAGGCGAATGTCCGCCAGGGTCAGGCCGATGGCGGCGAGTCGGTCGGCCGAGGCCTGGACCCGGATCGCCGGGCGCTGTTGGCCGGTGATGTAGATTTGTCCTACGCCATCGATCTGGCTGATCTGACGGGAGAGCAGGGTTTCGACGTAGTCGCTCAGTTCGGTACCGGGCATCAGCGTGGAACTGATGCTGAGGATCAGCACCGGGCTGTCGGCGGGGTTGACCTTGCGCCAGGTCGGCAGGTTCGGCATGTCGTTGGGCAGTTTGCCGGCGGCGGTGTTGATCGCCGCCTGCACTTCTTGGGCGGCGGTGTCGATGCTTTTATCGAGGCTGAATTGCAGGATCAGGTTGGTCGAGCCCAGGGCGCTGCTGGAGGTCATCTGGGTAATGCCGGGAATGGCACTGAATTGTACTTCCAGTGGCGTCGCCACCGACGACGCCATGGTTTCGGGGCTGGCCCCGGGCAACTGGGCGTTGACCTGGATGGTCGGGAATTCCGCCTCCGGCAAGGGCGCGACGGGCAGGCGAGGAAACGCGATCACCCCCAGCAGCACCAGGGCGAACGTCAGCAGTACCGTGGCGATAGGGTGGTCGATGCACCACGCCGAAACCGAGCCGCGACCCTTCATGGTTGCGGCTCCGCGGTCCTGGCCAGGGCGGGCGGGTCGCTGAGCACCTGGATGTGGCTGCCCGGCTTGAGCCGCGACTGGCCGTCGCTCACCAGTTGGTCGCCGGCGTTCACCCCCTTGATGATGTGCAGGTCGCTGTCCTGGTAAACCATCTCCACCGGCACGCTCTCGACCTTGTCGCCCTTTATGCGGTACACGAAGTGTTGCTCCAGGCCGCGCTGGACCACGGTAGGCGGTACCACCAGGGCGTCCTTGTCGATGGCGGTCTGGATTTTCAGTGTCACCAGTTGCCCCGGCCACAGCCGTTGCGCGGCGTTGTTGAATTCAGCCTTGGCCCGCAGGGTTCCGGTGTTGGCGTTGATCTGGTTGTCGATGAGGCTCAGGCGCCCCTCGCCGAGCAGCTCCCCGGTAGCGCCATCGGCGCCGATATAGGCCTTGACCAAGGCTTGCTCGGGGGCGGCGATCAACCGTTGCAAGGTGGGCAGCATTTGCTGGGGCAGGGAGAACTCCACGGCGATGGGGTCGATCTGGGTCACCGTGAACAGGCCTTCGGCGTCGCTGGTACGCAGGAAATTGCCTTCGTCCACGTTGCGAATGCCGACGCGACCGCTCACCGGGGAGCGGATCTGGGTATAGGACAGTTGCACCTGTGCCGAGTCGATGGCCGCCTGGTTGCCTTGGGCGGTCGCCTTGAGCTGGTTGACCAGCGCCTGTTGCTGGTCGTAGGTCTGCTTCGAGACGCCGTCATCGACGCTCAACAATTTGTAGCGCTTGAGATTGACCTGGGCCACCGCCAGTTGTGCCTGGCTTTCGCCGAGCTGGGCCCGGGCCTGGTCGAGGCTGGCGCGGATCGAGCGGTCGTCGATGGTCGCCAGCAGGTCACCCTTCTTCACCAGTTGCCCCTCCTTGACCAGCAGCCGGGTGAGGATGCCGTCGATCTGCGGGCGGATCACCACGCTGTGCAGCGACAGCACCGTGCCGATGCCGCTGGCAAAGCGCGGTACATCCTGTTGCATCACGCTGACGGCCCGTACCGGAACGGCGGCGGGAGCGCCGGGCCTGGCGGTCACGGGCTTGAGCACAAACCAGAGGGCGAGGGCCGCCAGGGCGATCAGCAGCACGACAATCAGGACAGTTTTCTTCTGGATGCGCATGGATAAGAAGGGCCGGTTCGAGACGCAAGAGTTGGAGCTTTCTTATATAGCGTTGCGAGCCGGTCAGGAAGGTGACGCCTAACTGACAGGCTTGTCAGTTTTGTCCCGGCTTGCTGTCGGATGAATGCATATGCCGGATGAAACTGCCAACGCGCGGTGATATCGGGCAGGTATACTGCCGCCTTTCGCGGCTCGCCCTTCGGGCCCGACTTGCATGCATGACCCGGAGCCTTACATGACTTCCCCGACACCTTCGCCCGCGGACGATCTCCCCGGCGGCGAACAGGCCGATTTGCCCGACAGCGATGTTTCCAGCAGCGAGGACATCAAGGCGGCGATCCCGGCTTTCAAATTCCCCTTCAAACCCGGTGAACTGGCGGCGGCCAAGGGCGCCGGGCAACAGCCGTGGTACAAGAACGGCGCGAAGAATGGCCACACCAAGACCCCGGGCGCGGCGCCTCCCGGCACGCGGCGTTCCATGGGCAAGCGTTGAATTGCTCCTTCAAGCACGGGGACGACTTCAGCTCGTGACCCGTGCGCCTGCCAGGCTGCCACTCAATTCGTAAGCCGTCAGCTCAGCCTGGTGCGCCGCGAGAATTTCCGGCAACGAGCCGCGCAGGTACTCGACCCAGGTCTTGATCTTCGCATCCAGGTATTGGCGCGACGGGTAGATGGCGTAGAGGTTCAGTTCCTGGGAGCGGTAGTTGGGCATGACCCGCACCAGCGTGCCGTTGCGCAAGCCTTCGATGGCCGCATACACCGGCAATACCCCCACGCCCATGCCGCTGGTGATCGCGGTTTTCATCGCATCGGCGGAGTTCACCAGGAACGGTGAGCTGTTGATGGTGACCATCTCTTGGCCTTCCGGGCCGTCGAACACCCATTTTTCCAGCGGGATGACCGGGCTGACCAGGCGCAGGCAGGCGTGGTTGAGCAGGTCGCTGGGTTTTTGCGGGCAACCGCTGGCTTTCACGTAGGCGGGCGAGGCGCAGACAATGCTGTAGGTGATCCCCAGGCGCTGGGAGACGAAGCCCGAATCCGGCAGTTCGCTGGCGAGCACGATGGAGACGTCGTAGCCCTCGTCGAGGATGTCCGGCACCCGGTTGGCCAGGGTCAGGTCGAAGGTCACGTCCGGATGCGTCTTGCGGTAGCGGGCGATGGCGTCGATCACGAAATGCTGGCCGATACCGGTCATGGTGTGGACCTTCAACTGCCCGGCCGGTCGCGCATGGGCGTCGCTGGCCTCGGCTTCCGCTTCTTCGACGTAAGCCAGGATCTGCTCGCAACGCAGCAAGTAGCGTTTACCCGCCTCGGTCAGGGCAATGCGCCGCGTGGTGCGGTTGAGCAGGCGGGTTTGCAGATGGGCTTCGAGGTTGGAAACCGCACGCGAGACGTTGGCTGTGGTGGTATCCAGTTGCACGGCGGCGGCGGTGAAACTGCCGGCTTCGGCCACACAGCTGAACGCGCGCATGTTTTGCAAGGTGTCCATGGAGGGCTCTCTTGGGAGGTGGCAAATTGTGACATGAAGTTACAGAGATGCGGGACCCGACTAATGGATTATCGCGTTAACGGTAACAAAGATTCGCAGAAAGGTCGGCTTATCGCCGGAGAGGGCGATGCCTAGAATTGCCGGCACTGTGGCGCTGGTCTGGCCCTGCTGTCTGGTGCAGTACCTGTGGGAGCGGGCTTGCTCGCGAAAGCGGTGGGTCAGTTGGCGGTGATGTTGCCAGGGTAACCGCCTTCGCGGGCAAGCCCGCTCCCACAGGGTGCTCCTACAGGTTCTCGACTCTCTCTCAGGAATTTTGCGCAAGTGCCGCGTTGCATCAGCAGAGAGCTGAAGACTCTCAGTGTTTGGGTTTTAACGTTAACCATCAGCGGCTGCATCGGCACCGGGGGTATTGCGCCGCAAGGCCAGGTGTTGCCGGCCAATCAACTGGCGACCGATGCCGCCATCCGCGAGGCCGCCCGCGACGCCCACTGGCCCACCCGCCAGTGGTGGCAAGCCTATGGCGATCGGCAACTGGATCGCTGGATCGACCTGGCCGTACAGGGCAGCCCGAGCCTGGCCATGGCCGCGGCACGAGTACGCCAGGCCAAGGCCATGGCCGGCATTGCCGAGGCCGCCGAGTCGTTGCAGATCAATGGCGAGTCGACCCTCAAGCGCCATAACTGGCCCTCCGATCAGTTCTACGGCCCGGGCGAGTTGGCCGACACCACGACCTGGGACAACAATGCTTCCCTGGGCTTGAGTTATGCCCTGGACCTGTGGGGCCGTGAGCGCAATGCCAGCGAACGGGCGGTTGACCTGGCCCACGTCAGCGCCGCTGAAGCACGACAGGCGCAACTGGAATTGCAGAACAATATCGTGCGCGCCTACATCCAGTTTTCGTTGCACTACGCCCAGCGCGATATCGTTGCCGCGACCCTGGGCCAACAAGAGCAGATTCTCGACCTGGCGCAGAAGCGCCTGGACGGTGGCATCGGCACCCATTTCGAAGTCAGCCAGGCCCAGGCGCCACTGCCCGAGACCCATCGCCAACTCGACGCCTTGGACGAGGCCATCGCCTTGAGCCGCAATCAATTGGCGGCCTTGGCGGGCAAGGGGCCGGGAGCGGGGGCGCAGTTGCAACGTCCGACCCTGGCCCTCGGCGCGCCCTTGAAGCTGCCGTCGGCCATGCCCGCCGAACTGCTTGGCCAGCGTCCGGATGTGGTGGCCGGGCGTTGGCAAGTGGCGGCCCAGGCCCGGGGCATCGATGTGGCCCGGGCCGGCTTCTATCCCAACGTCGACCTGGTGGGGAGCCTCGGCTACATGGCCACAGGTGGCGGGGCGCTGGAGTTTTTGACCGGCAAGAAACTCACCTACAACGTCGGGCCGGCGATCACGTTGCCGATCTTCGACGGCGGGCGCCTGCGTTCGCAGTTGGGCGAGGCCGCCGCCGGGTATGACATCGCCGTGGCGCACTACAACCAGACACTGGCAAACGCGCTCAAGAGCATTTCCGATCAGTTGATCCGTCGCGAATCCATGGACAAGCAGCAGGTCTTCGCCGCCGAATCGGTGGCCGCGGCCCAACGTACCTACGACATCGCAAAGGTAGCGTTCCAACGTGGCCTGACGGACTACCTCAACGTCCTCAACGCCCAAAGCCTGCTGTTCAAGCAGCAACAGGTGCAACAGCGGGTGGAGGCGGCTCGCCTGACGGCCCATGCCGATCTGGTGACGGCGTTGGGCGGTGGGCTGGACTCTGTAGGAGCTGTCGAGTGCAACGAGGCTGCGATCTTCCCCCAGACACTTGAGTCTCAAGCGAAAGATCAAAAGATCAAAAGATCGCAGCCTTCGGCAGCTCCTACACCGCGCCTACACAGCTCCGACAAGGCACAACCCAAGCGGGAGCAAGCGCCCTCGCCACGATGCGTAAGCAGCATCCAATGATGTCCTTACTTGCCCCCGCACGCTGGCTGTATCGCCTCGAATGGCGCCGTGGTTTCTTCGACTGGGCCCGCAGCGACGGGGTGACCTGGGTCTATATCTTCAAGGTCCTGTTTGCCGCGTTCCTGACCTTGTGGCTGGCGATGCGCCTGGAACTGCCGCAACCACGTACGGCCATGATCACCGTATTCATCGTCATGCAGCCCCAGAGCGGCCAGGTGTTCGCCAAGAGCTTCTACCGTTTCCTTGGCACCTTGGCGGGTTCGGCGGTGATGGTGGCGCTGATCGCTCTGTTCGCCCAGAACACCGAGCTGTTCCTTGGCTGCCTGGCGATCTGGGTCGGCATCTGTTCGGCAGGGGCGGCGCGGTATCGTAACTTCCGCGCCTATGGTTTCGTGCTGGCTGGCTATACCGCGGCGATGATCGGCTTGCCAGCGTTGGCCCACCCCGAGGGGGCGTTCATGGCGGCGGTCTGGCGGGTGCTGGAGATTTCCCTGGGAATTCTCTGCTCGACCCTGGTCAGTGCCGCGATCCTGCCGCAAACCGCCAGCGCCGCCATGCGCAACGCTTTGTACCAGCGCTTTGGCGTGTTCGCCCTGTTTGTCACCGACGGCTTGCGCGGACGCAGCAAGCGGGAGGCCTTCGAGGCCGGTAACGTGCGCTTCATCGCCGAAGCCGTCGGCCTGGAGAGCCTGCGCAGCGTGACGGTGTTCGAAGACCCCCACATGCGTCGGCGCAATGGCCGGCTCAGTCGCTTGAACAGCGAATTCATGGGTGTCACCACCCGTTTCAATGCCTTGCACCAACTGCTCGAACGCTTGCGCAGCGGGGCGGCGGATCATGTGGTGAACGCCATCAAGCCTGGTTTGCAAAACCTTGCCGAGCTGCTGGACGGCTTCAGCGCACGGGCTTTGACCGACGCCGACGCAGCGCGGTTGGCGACGGCGCTGGCGGACTACAAGGCCGACCTGCCGGCCCAGGTACGGCGCTTGCGGGCAGCGTTCCAGGACACCGCGCCAAGCGATGGCGAGCAGTTGGACTTTCATACCGCTTACGAGCTGCTTTATCGCTTTGTCGACGACTTGCACGGCTACGCCCAGACCCACGCCTCCCTGGCCGAACATCGCCACGAACGCGAGCGCTGGGACGAACCGTTCGTGCCCCAGACCAACTGGCTGGCCGCCACGGCATCGGGGGTTCGCGCCGCCTTCATTCTGTTGGTGCTGGGCAGCTACTGGGTCGCCACGGCCTGGCCGAGCGGCGCGACCATGACGATGATCGCCGCCGCCACCGTAGGCTTGTCGGCCGCGACGCCGAACCCCAAGCGCATGGCTTTCCAGATGGCCTGCGGTACGTTGTTCGGGGCGCTGGTCGGCTTCGTCGAGATGTTTTTCATTTTCCCGCTGATCGATGGTTTTCCGTTGCTCTGCGTGATGCTCGCCCCCGTCATCATGTTCGGTTCGTTCCTCAGTTCCAGGCCGCAATACGCCGGGGTCGGGCTGGGGCTGCTGATCTTTTTCTGCACCGGCTCGGTGCCGGATAACCTGACGGTCTACAACCCCTACGCCTTCATCAACGACTACATCGCGATGATCCTCGGCATGCTGGTGTGCGCCGCGGCCGGGGCGATCATCCTGCCGCCCAACAGCCGCTGGTTGTGGCGCCGATTGGAGCAGGACCTGCGCGAGCAAGTGGTGTTCGCCATTAGCGGTCGTCTGAAGGGGCTGGCCTCGAGTTTTGAGAGCCGCACCCGCGACCTGCTGCACCAGGCCTACGGGCTGGCGGCGGGTCAACCCCAAGTGCAACGGGACTTGCTGCGCTGGATGTTCGTGGTGCTGGAGGTCGGTCACGCGATTATTGAGTTGCGCAAGGAGCAGGCCATCTTGCCGGTGCACCCGGCGTATGCCGACAGCCAGCCATGGCGCCAGGCGATTCGGGTGATGGGGCGGGCGCTGGTGCGGCTGTTCCGTCAGCCGGGCCAGAGCAATCTGGAGCGTGCGCTGGTGGCGGTGGATCATGCCATCGGCCGCGTGCAGGCCACCGACGAACCCTTCGCCCCGCATTTCGACACCTCGGCCCTGCGCCGGGTGAAGAGCTACCTGCATTTCATCCGCACTTCGCTGCTGGACCCGCAATCGCCATTGGCCGGCTATGCCATGGCGCATGCCACATCGCTTCCCCAGGAACCTGAACATGCCCCGTGAGATCGCCTTCCATGGCGTGTACATGCCCACCATGACCCTGATGTTCTTCATCGCCGCCGGCCTGGCCTGGGCCTTGGACCGCTTCCTGTCGGGGCTGGACCTGTACCGTTTCTTCTGGCACCCGGCGTTGTTGCGCCTGAGTCTGTTTACCTGTCTGTTCGGCGCGCTGGCGCTGACGGTCTATCGTTGAGATCGATGCGATGAAAAAGTTTTTCAGCCTGCTGGCGACGCTGTTGGTACTGGCCCTGGCGTTGTGGATCGGCCGTACGCTGTGGGTCCATTACATGAACACGCCCTGGACCCGCGATGGCCGGGTGCGGGCCGACATCATCAATGTGGCCGCCGATGTCAGCGGCGAGGTGGTCGAGGTGTCGGTGCGCGACAACCAGTTGGTGAAAAAGGGCGACTTGTTGATGCGCATCGACCCCGAGCATTACCGCATCGCCGTGAAGCAGGCGCGTTCCCTGGTGGCGTCGCGCAAGGCCACCTGGGAGATGCGCAAGGTCAACGCCCATCGACGGGCCGACTTGGACAGCCTGGTGATCTCCCGGGAAAACCGCGATGACGCCAGCAACATCGCCGACTCGGCCCTGGCCGACTACCAGCAGGCCCAGGCCCAATTGGAAGCCGCGGAGCTGAACCTGTCGCGCACCGACGTTCGCGCGGCGGTGGATGGCTACGTCACCAACCTCAATGTGCACCGCGGCGACTATGCGCGCATCGGCGAGGCAAAAATGGCCGTGGTGGACATGCATTCGTTCTGGGTCTACGGCTTCTTCGAAGAGACCAAATTGCCCAAGGTGCGGGTCGGCGATTCGGCGCAGTTGCAGTTGATGAGCGGTGAGACGCTCAAGGGCCATGTGGAAAGTATTTCCCGAGGCATCTACGACCGCGACAACCCCGAAAGCCGCGAACTGATCGCCGATGTGAACCCCACGTTCAACTGGGTGCGCCTGGCCCAGCGAGTGCCGGTGCGCATCCATCTGGATGAAGTGCCGGACGGCGTGCTGCTGGCGGCGGGGATGACCTGCACGGTGGTGGTCGAGCCTAACGACAAACGCTGAGATCACTGGCTACTTGTGGTCGAGAGTAAAATTTTTCGCACACCATAAATCCTCTGTGGGAGCGGGCTTGCTCGCGAAAGCGGCGGTTCAGCTTGCACTGATATCGACTGTGCCGGCGTCTTCGCGAGCAAGCCCGCTCCCACATTGGATCTTCGCTAAAGATGCGTTTTGTATTCGCCTCCGACTCCCTCGCCACAGAAGTAATGCCTGTTACTTCTCCGGTACTTACAGCGTTTTTCCCAACCCGAACCGCTTCATCAACCCCTTCTCCAGCAACCCTTTGGGCAACAAACCCGCCATCAACGGCAGCGCCCGGCTGCCGTTGCCCAGACGCAGCAAGCGGGGTGGCTTGGGTTGTTGAACCGCCTTGAGCAGCGCAGCGGCGAATTCGTGGGCGGGGGTCGGGTTGTCCTGGGAGGCCTTGGCCCGGGCGCGGATGCCATCGCGCAGGGGCCACCAGGGCGATTGTTCGCTGATCAACTGTTCGGCTTCATGGCCGGCATTCTTGGCGAAACTCGAAGCAATGGCGCCCGGCTGGACTTCCATCACGCGGATACCGAACGGCGCCAGTTCCATGCGCAAGGCATCGCTCAAGGCATGCACCGCCGCCTTCGAAGCGCAATAGGCGCCAGCGAACGGCGTGACCAGCACCCCGGACACGCTGCCGATGTTCACCACCAGCCCCCTGGCTCGACGCAGCACCGGGAACAGCGCCCGGGTGACCCCGACGATGGCGAACACGTTGGTTTCGAACTGACGCTGCATGGCCGGCACGCCGCCGTCCAGCAGCGGGCCCATGGCGCCGTAGCCGGCATTGTTGACCAGCACATCCAGGCCGCCACATTGCTGGTTGATCCGCTCACCCAGTTGTTCCAGGGCCTGGCCATCGTTGACGTCCAGTTGCACGGCGGTGAACCCGGCCGCGGCGAGTGTCGCCACGTCTTCAGCCTTGCGCGCCGTGGCCCAGACCTGATAACCCGCGGCCTTGAAGGCATCGGCGAGGGCGCGGCCAATGCCGCTGGAACATCCGGTAATCAACGCAACAGGCATGGCGCGTTCCTTGTGCAAAAAGTTGGGGGAGGGCAATCAGTTGGAGAAGCTACCGTGCAATCGCTCGGCGCGAAACTCCAGGGTCTGCGGGCGATAACCCGGACGCAGGGGCGGCAGCGGCAGGCAGTCTTGCCAGTCGGCGCCGGCTTGCAATTCGCCGGGACCACGGTAGCGCGGTGCGTTGTAGGGGCTGTCGGCCAGGTTGATGGTGTCCCCGGGCGCATAGGCCGCGACCCGCCAGCGCAGCTCGATCAGCGGCACGTCGTTGTTGTTTTTCAGGGTCAGCGACAGCGGCCGGTCGGCGGGGCATTGTTCGGGGGTATAGCGGATGCGCAGTTCCAGGCGCTCCAATTGGCGGGTCTCGCGGTTTTCCTGCCAGAGCACCCACGCGGCGACCAGTCCCAGCCCGATGAAGGCCGCCAGGGAGACCGGCAAGGCCTTGGCCGGGTAGCGCAACAGCAGGATGAGCCAGGTGATGACCAGCAAGACGCCGATAAGCATGGTGGAAGCCTCCGTTACCGTAGGCACATCCTACCGAAGGGCGCGGGCAATGTTGAAGCAATGATGCCAGGCAATCACCCGACTCAAAAAAAGCCCCCACCCAACCCACTGCGGATAGGGGACGCAGTGGGCTGGACGGGGGCTTCTTGTAACGCTGATCTTTACTGATCGTTGTCGATCATTACTGGGCGATGGTTTTCACCGAGACGCCGCGTTCGATCGGGGTGGAGCGACCGTAGATGTCTTCGAAACGTTCGATGTCATCTTCGCCCAGGTAGCTGCCGGACTGCACTTCGATGATTTCCAGCGGGATCTTGCCCGGGTTGCGCAGACGGTGGACCGAGGCGATCGGGATGTAGGTCGACTGGTTTTCGCAGAGCAGGAACACGTTCTCGTCGCAGGTCACTTCGGCGGTGCCGCTGACCACGATCCAGTGTTCGGCGCGGTGGTGGTGCATCTGCAGCGACAGGCACGCGCCCGGCTTGACCGAGATGTGCTTGACCTGGAAACGACCGCCCATGTCCACCGAGTCATAGGAACCCCACGGACGATAGACCTCGCAGTGGTTCTGGGTCTCGGTGCGGCCCTGTGCGTTGAGGGTGTTGACCATCTGCTTGACGCCTTGGACCTTGTCCTTGTGGGCGATCATCATGGCGTCCTTGGTTTCGACCACCACGATGTTGTCCAGGCCGATCACCGACACCAGCTTGCCGTTGCCGTGGATCATGCAGTTGCGGCTGTCCTGGACGACCACGTCGCCCTTGGTGACGTTGCCGTTGGCGTCCTTGGCATTGACTTCCCACAGCGACGACCAGCAGCCGACATCGCTCCAACCGGCCGACAGTGGGACCACACAGGCGCGCTGGGTCTTTTCCATCACCGCGTAGTCGATGGAGTTGTCCGGGCAGCAGGCGAAGGTGGCTTCGTCGAAGGTAATGGTGTCGGCGGTCTGCTCACTGCGCTCCAGGGTCAGCAGGCAGGTGTCGTAGATGTCCGGATCGTGCTTTTTCAGCTCTTCGAGGAAGCGGCTGGCGCGGAACAGGAACATGCCGCTGTTCCAGAAGTAACCACCGGCCTCGACGAACTCGGTGGCACGCTTGACGTCGGGTTTTTCAACGAAGTGCGAGACGCGGCTCACGCCCTCGGGCAGCAGCGCATCGTTGGTCGACTTGATGTAGCCATAGCCGGTTTCCGGTTTGGTGGCCGGTACGCCGAACAGCACCATCTCGCCACGCTCGGCAGCCACGGTGGCCAGGGCCAGGGCGCGTTGCAGGGCTTTCTGGTCTTCCACCACGTGGTCGGCCGGCAGCACCAGCATCAGCTCGTCGCGGCCTTCGTTGACCAGCATCATCGCTGTCAGCGCCACGGCCGGTGCGGTGTTGCGCCCGAACGGTTCCATCAGGATGCGCTGGGCTTCGAGCTTACGGTTGGTCAACTGTTCGTTGACGATGAACCGGTGGTCTTTGTTGCAGACCACGATCGGCGTGTCCATGCCTTCGAACACCAGGCGCTCGAGGGTCTGCTGGAACAGGGTGTGTTCACCGGTCAGGGCCAGGAACTGTTTAGGGAATTGCTTGCGCGAAAGCGGCCAAAGACGTGAGCCACTACCACCTGACAAGATCACCGGAATCATGTTGTTACTCCTTGAAGCGAAATGGTTGTTAGAGCTACTGCGTTCTGTCGTTTCACTCTCTTGTTTTTGTTCCTGCGGCAGTGGCGAGCCTCAAGCTTCAAGCTGCAAGTAAAAGCTTGCCGCTTGAAGCTAGAAGCTCGCCGCTGCTCTTATCGTGTCGACACAGGGCGTTTCACCCACACTGGCGACAGGCTGCTACCCGAACCGGTGACGTACAGCACGGCCGCTTCGCCGCGCTCCAGGGCCACAGGCTTGAGGTCGCCAACTTTCTTGTCGCCTTCGAACAGGGCCAGGGACACTTTGACCGGGTTGATCTCACGTTCGCCACGGCCCTTGGCGGCCACGTTCGGCACCACTTCGGTCTTGCCGTCGGCGGTCTTGAGGGTCAGTGCCTTGTCGCTGAGATTCTGCACGCGGACCAGGGACTTCTGCTTGTTCTTGAACGGTGGTTCTTCGATCAACTGAGGCTGGCCGCTGGCGTTGTTGACCAGGGTGTAATAGTGGTCAGGGGCCAGTTTTACCGGGACGGTCTGGCTGCCGACCTTGGCGCTGTAGTCGCCACCGGGCATGAAGCTGAAATCGCTGCTGGCCAGGGGAGCCACGTCGTTGAGGTTGGTGCTGCCGACAGTGGCGCTGACTTCGGCGTTGCTGGCGTTGTAGATGCGTACGAAGCTCGAGCCTTTTGGCGCGACCGGGCCGTACAGGGCCGAGTCACCGGCAAAGGCGGACAGTGAGAGGGCGCTCATGCTGGCGACGAGGGCAACGGCCTTGAAGGAGCGAGCAGCGAGACGGCGAGGAGTAGTGTTGAAAGTCATGGTGGACCTCTCTTTCAGTTTTGCGCCCGGTCGGGCGTCTCGGATGGGGTGTTGGCGGCTACGTTCTGTTGGCGAGCGCCGGCTTGCTTGAGCTCTGCGACCCACTGTGGGTCGGCGTCGCCGATTTCGTTGTTCACGGGCAGATAACGTTCAGGGAACTCCCAGATCAGCACCTGTGGCGGGCTGTTCTTGAAGGCATCGCTCTTGAGATAACTGAGCATTGGCAGAATCGGGCCGTGGCCGTCTTCGGCGTAGTTCACGACATCGCTGTGCAGGGCTTGCTTGAGCGCACCGACGAAGTTCCAGTTAGGGTTGGCGCTGTAGCTGGTGCCGATCAGGGCCACGGGCACCTGGGCATCGGCGAACAGCGCGTCGTCGCCGGCCGGCTGGTCGTCGGCTTCGCGGGTGTTGCGCTTGACCAGCGGCTCCTGGGCTGGCATCAGGTTTTCGAACAGCGGGTCCAGCGGCAGGAACTGGCGCAGGTCGCCCTTGTGGGTGATTTTTTCTGCAGGCTCGGTGACGAAGCGCTGCGGCTCGCCGTTGAGTGGCGTGCGCTCGGCAATGGCCTTGGCCAGGTTCTCGGCAGCGACCTGGGCGCCTTCCGGGGTCCAGTGGGTGTCGGTGCGCAGGAACACTTGCTGGCCGCTTTGCTTGGCCTGTTGCAGCGGGCCGAGCAGGTCAGGCGCGAGGATATTGTCGGCCGCGACGCGAGCATGGAAATCCTGGTAGAGGTTGGTGTGAATGCTCGATGGCTTCACTTCGCCCAGGTGCTCGGGGTACAGCCGTGCCTTGGCCGGCACGATCGCCATGACCAGGGTGATGCCTTGCTCCTTGAGCTTCTGGCGCACGCCTTCGACCAGCGCGTAGTTGCCTTGCAGGTTCAGCTCTTCGTTGACGATCGGGTTGAACTCTTCGTCGCTGTACAGCCATTGGTCGCGGCCCAGGACCACGCCTTTGCGGCCTTCATTGAACAGCTTGTAGTCCAGTGCGGCCCAGATGTTGGTGCCCAGGCGCTTGATCGGGAACTCGTCGTCGTAGTGAGTTTCCACGGCCTTGGCCCAGCGCCCGTTGAGCACGGTCGCGTCGGGGTTGGTGCTGAAGCCGAAGAAGCTGCGCATCGACCAAATACCCAGGGCTGTCAGGATCAGCATGAACAGCACGACGTAGAAGATGCGTAATGAGCGGGTCATATTCAGATCCCTCAGAACTGGAAGTAAAGGAACGGCGAGAAGCTTTGCGCCGAAAGTTTGAGAATCGAGGCAATGAACAGCAGCAGCACCAAGGCACGCATCACGTAGCGTGACCAGTCCACGGTCCAATAGGCCGGTTGCACCTGGGCCTCGACGCCGACGGTGTAGCCCGGCTCATGGATCGCCGCTGGGTTGTCACCCGGCACGGCCTTGATCATCCCCGGCTGCGCGGTGGCAGGACCGTTGGCCTCGGTGTTGACCTCAGGCTTGGCCTTGACCGGCGGACGGTTGGTGTAGAAGTCCCGCAGGCCGAAGAAGGCGAGGGTCACGTAGGCCACCACCAGCGTGGCGATCTGCAGACCGGTGAGGTTGGCGCGAGTCAGTTCCGACAGCGACCAGTCGCCGAAGCTGAACATGGCGCCGTACATGCGACCGGCCACGTGCAGGTTCTCGGCCCGGAAGATCACCCAGCCCATCACCACCAGCAGGAAAGTCAGCGCCCAGCGGATCGGGTTGATGCTGCGTGGCGTGGTGTTGATGCCCACCGCTTTTTCGATGGCCAGCCACATGCCGTGCCAGGCACCCCAGATCACGTAGGTGATGTTCGCGCCGTGCCACAGACCACCGAGCAGCATGGTCAGGAACAGGTTGCGATAGGTCATCAGCGTGCCTTTGCGGTTACCGCCCAGGGTGATGTAGAGGTAGTCACGCAGCCAGGTCGACAGGCTGATGTGCCAGCGGCGCCAGAACTCGGTGATCGACTGGCTGATGTAGGGCTGCTTGAAGTTTTCCATGAAACGGAAACCCATCATCAGGCCCAGGCCGATGGCCATGTCGCTGTAGCCGGAGAAGTCGAAGTACAGCTGCGCGGTGTAGGCCAGGGCGCCGAGCCAGGCGTCGCCCGTGGTCGGGTTCTGCAAGGCGAAGCAATGGTCGGCCACCACCGCCAGGGTGTCGGCGATGAACACTTTCTTGATGAAGCCCTGCATGAAGCGCGTGCAGCCTTCGGAGAACTTGTCCAGCGTGTGGGTACGGTTGTTGAACTGGTCGGCCAGGTCGCGGAAACGCAACACGGGGCCGGCGATCAGGTGCGGGAAAATCGCCACGAACGCTGCGAAGTCGATCAGGTTGCGGGTCGCCGGCGTGTCACCGCGATAGACGTCGATGATGTAGCTGATGGACTCGAAGATGTAGAACGAGATCCCGATCGGCAACAACACGTGGGTCAGGATGAACGGGTTGAGACCGAAGCCGGTGATGATGGCGTTGAGGCTGTCCACGCCAAAGTTGGCGTACTTGAAATAGCCCAGGATGGCCAAGTCCACGCCCACGCCGAGCAACAGCCAGCGCTGGGCCGGTTTGGTGCGCACACCGGCGGCGCCGACTTTCAGGCCGATCCAGTAGTTCCACAGGGTCACGCCGGCGAACAGGGCGAGGAAGTCCACCCGCCACCAGGCATAGAACACGTAGCTGGCGATCAGCAGCAGCAGGTTGCGATAGCGTTGCCCGCTCAAGTAGTACAAGCCGAGAAAGATCGGCAAGAACAGGAACAGGAACACGTTGGATGAAAATACCATCCCGATCTCTCCATGTTGAATCAACAGTCAAGGGCCAGAGCCCCCCCAAACCCCCCCATGAAAACCGGGGGGCTATTGCATGATCGTTCCCACGCTCTGCGTGGGAATGCCTCTACGGACGCTCCGCGTTCGGCTTTTTGGGACGCAGAGCGTCCCCGGCTGCATTCCCACGCAGAGCGTGGGAACGACCAGCGGTGAGTCAGCTTCCTTTCTCACCTTTTTCCCGCGAAGGGTCGTACACCTTGGTCAAGTCCCCGCCGAGGCGGAAGGTCTTGAACGGTTGCATTTCATGCTTGCGCTCCAACACATCCTCGGAGCAGGTGTAGAGGCTGCAGAACGGTTCGAGCCAGGCGAATTTCGAATCGACCTTCAGGTCTTTCATGTCCTGCTCGTCGCCGTTCTTCTCTTCGAAGATGTCCGGGTCTTTCACCCCGGCCAGCACCCGGTCACCCAGTCGCTTGAGGGCGCCGTTGTTTTCCTGGCGCAGGTCCACGCCGTTGACCTGGGCGAAGCTGGCGATCATCGCCAACGGCGGCAGGGCATAGTTGTGGTAGGACAGGGCCCGTTGCTTGCGCTTGAGTTCGTTGGGCAGGAAGCCGTCGGCATCGACCTGGTTGACGCCGACCTTGTATTCCTTGACAGCCCAGTCGAACAGGTCGCGACGGTTGGTTGCCACGGAGGTGGCCATCACCGACCAGGCGGCCCAGTAGGAATGGTTGTTGGTCTTGTCCAACGGCAGGTTGTCCCAGTCGCTGACCACCTGATCGGCCATCCGGCTGAACCAGCCTTCGATCAGTTGCGCCTGCTCCTGGTGGTTGGCCAATGGGCGCGACTCGGAGAACTTCAGGCGCACATAGGCCGAAGCCATGCTGCCCAGCGCCCATTTGCGCATGGACTTGCCGGTGTGGTTGAAGTCCTTGGACATCAGCGCATCGGCCTGGGCCCAGGCGGTCAGCCAGTTCAGCGTGCATTCCAACTGCTCGGGGCGGCCGTCACGCATGAACTGCATGACTTGCTTGCTGACGCCACGCTCGATCTTGGTGATGTCGGCGGTGCTGTCGCGGAAGGCTTTTTCCGATTGCACGTTCAACGTCGCGCGGGCCTTGTCGGAGCCCTCGTACTTGCTGCGAAATTGCAGGGAGCCGGTGTAGGGCGTCGGCGTGGCGTCGCAACCTTTGGCAGCGTCGCCGGCCTTGACCTTTTCGATCGGTGCGAAGTAACCCTGTGGCGGGCGCAGCGGGGCCGCGGCCTGCGTGGCCCCGGCGAACAGCGCCAGGGTCAGCAGGGAGGGCGCCAGCAGCGTTTTCAACGTTCGGGTGCGCGTGGTACTGGTCATGAGACGAGACCTCATTGTCCGATTTGAGCCGTTTGTTGCCCGGCTTGCGGAGATGCGTTGCGTTTGCAGATTTTCGCTTCGATTTGCAGTGGCTCTTTACCGGCTTCAGGGCCCTGGACTTCAACGGCTAGCAGGTTCTGCGAAGCCCAGTCCTCGTCGGTGCGCAATTGGAAGGCGAAACGTCCGTCGGTGTCGGAGGTATCCGGTTTTTCGATCTTGATATCCTCGTGGCGCCCATTCATGTACCAGAGGGTGGCTTGCAAGGTTTTCACCGAGGTATCGGCGAAGCGGATGTCGACCTGGTGGCTGCTGTTACGCAGATCCATGTTCTTGGTATTGACCATCAATTCGTTCTTGCCTGGCTTGAGCGCGGTCTTGCTGCTCATGAGTGCCGGCTTGCCTTCGCAACCGTTGTTGTCCAGCAGCGCCATCATCTGGCGGTAGATGGTTTCCTGGTCCAGGCGATACAGCGGCGAGAATTCCCAGATGAGGATTTTCGGCGGGCTCTTCTGGAACTCTTCGCTGCCCAGGTACTGGATCATCGCGCCTTCCAGACCGCCGCCAGGGAAGGCGACGTTGAGGATGTCGGCGCCGATGGCTTCTTCCAGGAAACCGGCAAAGTTGTAGTTCTTGCCGCTGTGACTGGTGCCCACGAGGGTGATCTGCGGGTTGCCGGAATCGCTGAACAGGTCGCCGTCGCCAGCCTCGCCCTTGGGCTCGGTGGTGAACTGGTCCATGTACTGGATCGCATAGCTGGTGCCGCACAGCTGCCCGGCCATGTTGTGCAGGGTGCCGGTCTTGCCCATGCGGCCGGACTTCTTGGTCTCGAACTCACGCTTGGGAATGTCGGCGAAGGCCGGGATCTGCTTGACCTTCTCGGCGACGATCTTGGCGGTGCGCTGGGCGCCATACGGCGTCCAGTGCTGGTCGCCACGGAAATAGAAATCGTGGGCCGGCAGCGTCTCGGGCAGGTTTTCGTTGGTCAGCGGCGACAGGTCCGGCACCACATAACCCATCTGGGCGAAGCGGCCGAGCATGGATTTGTAGTTGGTCAGGGCTTTCTCGTAGTCGAAGGCGGCCTTTTCCTGTGGGTTGAGCTTGTTGCGGTTCACCAGGCCCCGGGTCGGCTGGTAGACGATCACCAGCTCGACGCCTTTTGCCTTGAACGCATCGTGCAACTGTTGCATGCGCTTGTAGCCGGCGGGGGTGGTGTTGAACTCGGTGCGCAGGTCTTCCTGGGTCCGGAACAGCCAGTCGCCCTGGGCCTGCACCAGCGTGGTGAAGTTCTGCTGGTAGCGCGTGGTGTAGTTCTTCGCATCATGGGCCGCCGGGCACAGGTTGCAGCACGGTTCGGCGGTGAAGCTCGGTGCCTTGATTTCATCGGCGCGCGCGCCGCTTGCAGCGGCGAGAATGCCGGCAGTCAGGGCGGACAGGCCCAAAAGTTTGATCATCTGTGGGTTCATAAAGGTCATCCTCAGTCCCGCAATTCGGTCTGGCGTTCGACAGGGTCGATCAGCACGGCTTTCTGCTGGCGTACCAGCAGGTCGAGAATTTCATCCTGGCGTTCGCCAAGGATCCCCGTGAAGCTGATGCCGCTGGATTTGGTCGGCGCGAGCATGGACACGCGGTACAGCTCGACGCTCAACGGCGAGTCGATGGACAGCGGGCCACTGCCGTTGGCAGCCAGTTCGCCGCCGACCACGATCAGCGAGACTTCGGCGTCGAACGGGTCGAGCTTGATGTCACGGTCGGTGTCGGACAGGTCCTTGATGTGACCGTAGATACCGGTCAGGCCGTTGGCCATGGACACGTTTTCGTAGAGGCGGATGTTCACGCTGTTACGAATCCGGATGCCGTGGCGGCGGTTGCTGATCACCTTGTTGCCCCACAACAGGTTGTCAGCACTCTCGTAGAGCGTGATGCCGTCGGTGTGGTTCTTGTAGATCTCGTTGTAGGCGATCAGGTTGTTCACGCTGTTACGGTCGATCACCAGGCCCGAGAGTTTGTTGTCGTAGCTGCGGTTGTTGAAAATGAAGCTGTCGTTGACCTCACGGGAAATAATGATCCCGTGCTTCTTCTTGGTCCCGTAGACGGTGTTGTCGGCAATGATCAGCCGATGGGAACGGTCATGGGGGTCGATGCCGTAGACGACGTTGTCTTTGTAGGTGTTGCCCTTGACCACGAAGTCGCGGGTTTCGTAGCAGTAGAAGCCGTACCACATGTCCGAGAACTCGGAACCGATGATCCAGCCGGTCGGTTCCGGACGCTTGAGGACCTTGGCCATGTTCGGCGTGTACTGGGAAATACTCACCCCGTACGACTTACTGTTGGCGTAGCCGAAACTCGCCATCTTGGTGTTGACGATGTAGGTCTCGGTGCCACCCCAGGCCAGCAGGAACGGACGGAATTCCTTGGGCGAGCGGAACGTGGCGGGGCCGTTGTCCTTTTCACGCCAGCCGGTGACCTTGGTGTCGCGGATGAACATATGGCCATCGTTGACCAGGAACGAGCCGCCCTCTTGGGACAGGCGCAGTTCCTGGGTCTGTTTGTCGATTTCCAGGATGCCTTTCTGGCCGACCACGATCGGAATCTTCGCCAGGTAGATGCCTGGCGAAGTTTCGATGATGTACTTGGGCGCCTTCTTGGCCAGGTCCTTGAGGTTCATGTAGCCGTCGTCGAGGAAGATGGCCTGTGGGATACCGTGCTGACGCACGACCCACTCGGCCATCTTGTTGTCGCCGCCGATGAAGTCCTTCAAGGCGTTTTCCTGCATCATCCGACGCACGCTGACCTTGCCGGGCTTGGTGCGGACGATTTTTGCCGCGACCGCTTCGGCGGTGTAGCCGGAGAGGTCGGGCAGGGTTGGCTTGGCCAGTTCCAGTGGTGCGGTCGGTGCACTGTTGACGGTGTAGGTCTTGGCCCGTTGCAGTTCCTTGACCACGTTGCCCGGTTTGACCACCGGTTCAACGTTGGCGAACGCCGGCGAGCCGGCCAGCAGCATCGCTGCGACCAACAGGCTGATCGAACCTTTCATCGCCTGGCTGTTCCTGAGGTAGCGGTTCATATCGGGCACTCCCATGGCCATTCGCATCAGAAGCGCCAGATCACGTCGACAAAGGCGCGATGCATGTACGAATCGACCTCTTTGCCGTAGGCGTCGCCTGGCTTGAACACACCGCCACGAAAGCGCACCAGCGCCGACGGCTCATCAATGGACTGACTCAGCGCGGCCGGCAGCAGGCCTTGCTTGAAGTACTTGGTAACGACCAGATCGACTTCCTGGCCCAGGTCCTTGTCGCCATCACGCAGCGGCAGGGTCGAGGTGGACAGGATCGCGCCGGTCACGTCATCGGTGTTGTTTTCCACGGCGTTGATGCCGTTGCTGCCCACCGGCTTGTTACCGTCCACGCGCCAGAACTTGTGGTACACCAGGCTGGCGTCGTATTCGTCACGCAACTGCCAGGAACCGAACAGGCTGGCGCTCTGGGTGTTGGCCATTTCGCCTCGGAAGGCTTCGCCGAAACGGTGGACCCGCGAGCGGGTGCCGGTGAAGTTCGAGCGGTTGCTTTGCAGGCCGTTCTGTTCGTAGTCCTCGCTGGCGCGGGCATAGGCCGCACCGACCTGCCATTGCGGGTCAAGGCGCAGGCGGATACCCAGGTCAGTGGCCCAGCCGTCCACATCATCGCTGTGCTTGGCTTCTGTCGGGCGCGTGCCGTCGGCATTGAGCGGGTTGACGGTGTCGCGGTCGCCGGTCATGCCGGTGATGCTGGCCCAGTAGTTGACGGTGTTGGTGTTGCGCCAGTTGTAGGCGTCGCTGTTGGCTTCCAGGCCGAGCCAGGTCAAGTCGCCGTTCTGGGTCTTGTCCAGGGTGTCGGTGGCTTCGCCCGGGGTCGGGTAGTCGAGGCTGCCATTGTCATGGGAGTGGTGGGCGCGGATACCGGCCCACTGGCCTGGCATCCACTGGTAACCCACGTCGCCGTAGACGTGCATACGATCCTTGTCCTTGGGAGACAATTCCTTGAGGTCGGTGCGGTATTCGCTGAAACGCTCGGCAATGCCGAGGTTGGCCCGCAGCAAGGTGGTGTCGAAGGTCCAGTTCAGGGCTTCGATGTTGGTGTCACGCCATTGGCCGTCGTCATTGCGCAGGCGTTGGCGACCGAACTTCAACTGCTCGCCCGGGTAGGGGGTCAGGCCGCGGTAGCCGATCCAGAACTCGCGCATGGCCAGGTAGCTTTTCTTGGCTTCGCGATCGCCGCTGTCGGTTTGCTGGGTGCTGCCATCGGACTGTTGCAGGGTGTCGGTCTCGATGATGTCGGAGGACGTCACGGCCTGGGCCATGGCGTAGGCGCTCCAGGCACCGCTTTCGCTTTCACCGTAGACCCAGGGACGCAGGTCCAGGCCGACACCGTTGACGTCGCCACCGCTCTGGGTGCCGAGGTCACGGTCGTCTTCGGACTGGCCGGTGATCTTCACTTCCAGGCCGAAATTCTTGCTCTCGGTCAGTGCCGCCAGGGTCGGGCAGGACCACAGCAGCGCAAACGACAGGCCAATACCAGCCTGCACAAAAGGATTGAGCTTCAAAAGCTTCATAGAGGTTCCTCGCCGTCATCTTCTTTTAGGGCTTGCAGTTCCAGCGTATCGGGGCTCATTGCGCCGCGAATGGCCTGCTCTTGTTGTAGCAGGCGTTGCGCTTGTGCAAGTTGTTCCGGCGGTAATTGTGCTTCGAGGGTTTGGGCAAGCTCGATGGCTTGCGGGGTGTTCTGCGCCTTGGCCAACTGGCTGAACACATAAGCGTTGACCGGGTTGGGCTTGGTGCCCTTGCCCTGGGAGAACAGCTGGGCAATGGCGAAGTCGGCGCTGTTCTGGCCGTTGCGGGCGGCCTTGAGCAGGTGGTCCAGGGCTTTTTGCGAGTACACCTGGCCCAGGTAACCGCGGCGATAGATCTGGCCGAGGTAGTAATCGGCGGCCACTTCGCGGCCAACGGCTTTCTGGAAATGCGCCTCGGCGGCCTTGGCATCGGCCGGGACCCACTTGCCTTCGTAGTACAGCTTGCCCAGCAACAGCTCGGCGCGAGGCTGGTCGGCGGCGCGGCCGTTTTCCAGGTATTGCATCATCTTGTCGACGTCACCCAGTTCCGGGAAGTCGTAGAGCAGTTGCGCCAGGCTGACCCAGGCTGCGGGGTAGCCAGGGGCGATGCCTTCGAGCAACGACTGGGCGGTCTTTTCGTCGGTCTTGCCCAGGCTTGCATCGGCCAGGACACGGGCGACGCTGTCCACGCGTTGGGCGGAGACGACGCCACGGGCGTGACCGTCCTGCATCTGCTTGAGCAATGCGGCCTGCTGTTCCGGCTGGCCGCGTTTCTGATAGACCGTGGCCAGTTCGACGTAGCAGATGTCCGTGGTCGCCAGCGCAGCCTTGCAGACCTTCTCGACTTCATCCAGGTGCTGGTCGTAGGTGCCCTGGGTGCGGTAGAGCAGAATCTGCGCCAGGCCCGCTTCCGGGTAGCCGGCGCTGCGCCATTGGCTGATCTGCTGCTGGGCGTTGACGTTCGGGAAGCTGTGGGGATATTGCAGGTACAGCATCGCCAGCGGGATCAGGGTGTTACCTTCTCCGTTGGCGAAGGCTTTCTTCAGCAGGCCTTCGGCTTCGTGTTTTTCCGCTTCGGTGGAACCGGGCTTGGCCACCAGCAGGCGACCCAGGCGAGCCTGGGCCCGTGGCGAGATATCGGCCGCGGCGCGGTAAGTCGCCTCGGCTTTTTTCATCTGCTCGGGGTCGCGGCTGTCCACCTGAATATCGGCCAGGCCCACCTGGGCCTCGCTATAGCCCAGGTCGGCCAGTTGCTGGTAGTTCTGCTGTGCCAGCGCCGTGTCGCCGCGCTTGAGCGCTTCGTTGGCCAGGCGCTGGTCGGGCAGGCCGGCGCAGCCGCTAAGACTGACTGCCAGCGCCAGAGCACACAACGCATATCCTGTGTGGGAGCGAGCCTGCTCGCGATGCAGGCCGCTCGGTGTACCAGACAGACCGCGTCGATCCCATCGCGAGCAAGCTCGCTCCCACAGGGAATGCGGTGCATTGTTGTTTTGTGGAGTGGTCACGGGCATATCCTCGACTTAAATACCGACGGCCATGGCTTTGTCGATCAGCCAGTTCAGGTTCGGGCCACGGTCGCTGGTGACTTCTACCGGACGGCCGGCCAGCGCGCTGTCCAGGGGTTCGTCAGGTTGGATCAGCACACGGATATCGGAGGACAGGTCGGCGCTTTTCAGGCTGGTGCTGCTGACGATCTTGCCGGTACGGGGGGTGTCTTCGCCGGCGACCTGGAAGCTGACCGGGGTGCCTGGGCGCACGTCGCTGAACTGGCGATAGGAGAAGCGCGCTTCGACGTTGGCTTCGGTGCCCCGTGGGACCAGTTGGAAGATCACGTCGCCCTTGCTGGCGTACTGACCGTTGGCGACCAGTTGCTGGGCCACGATGCAGTCGCACGGGGAGGTCAGGGTGCCGGTCATTTGCTTGCCAAACAGCTCCTCGACCTTGGCCGGCTGCAATTGGTTGTCGTCCAGGTGACCCTTGAGCACGTCGAGCATGCTGGTGCTGAAGGTCGCCAGCGGCGCGCCTTTGGCGGCCACACCGTCGGCCTTGACCAGGCTCTGCACGGTGCCGTCGCGCGGCATGGTGATGGCCATGCCCGGTACGTTCACCAGGCCTGCCTGGGCGTGGCTGACGAAGTACATGCCGTACACCGACTTGAAGATGAAACCGAACGCCGCCAGGCCAACGACGAAGACCCCCAGGCTGAAGGTCACGGCGCGCAGGCGACCCATGGCACTCATGCCACCGTTTTCGTCTTTCTGCTTGCGGGCCTTGGTGAAGTTGTCGCGCTGCAGGGTCGCCAGCACGTCACCGACACCGACGATGTCGCCGGCCAGGTGCGAGGTGATGATGTGACGCAGTGTCGAGATGTCCCGCGGCTCCAGGTTCTGGAACTGGCAACCGGTGCGGCCGGTCTGGCGGTCGTAGGAGCGGATCTGCAACTCCACGTCCATGGCCAGGCCAAGGTTGTCGATCACGAACTGCAGGCGAGCCTTGTAGGTCTCGCCAACCTTGAGCGGCAGTTGGCCGGCGTTGAAGCACAGGCCACCGGCGGACAGGTCCAGGACCTTGACTTCCATGGGCGTACGGTCGGGGCCGAAGAAGCGCAGCTTGGCTGGGATTTTGACCCGGGCATGTTGGCGCTGGGCTTCGGATTCATGCACTACGTTGACATTCACGGCGGTGTTCATAGGGGCGATTTCCTAGTTAATTCATTCAAGTCCGGTCAGACCATCGTCAGCAGCACGGCGACAAAAATGCTGCCGGCGGAGAAGGTCATGGTCCGAGACGACCAAGTGTTGAACCAACGTTGAAAGCTGGCGAGATCACGGGTCAGTGAGGTGGGCTGGCGGGTCCAGGACTGCTGGTCAAGGCGGAAGAACACGTAGATCTTCACCAGGGCACCGACGATCTGGTTGTAATAGAGAATCGCCGGGTAGGCAGGGCCGATCTTGTGTCCGGAGCACGACAGCAACAGGGTCAGCAGCAACCGGGTGATGCCGATCCACAGCAGGTACACCAGGATGAACGCGGTGCCGTACTTGAAGCTGGCGATCAGTGCCACGGTCAGGCCCAGCAGCGAGGTCCACATCGACACGCGCTGGTCGAACAGCACCACCGAGGTGAACAGGCCCAGACGGCGCATGCCCAGGCCCAGTGCCCGGGAGTTCTGCCGCAGGTTGTTGCCGTACCAGCGGAACATCAGCTTGCGGCTGGCCTTGATGAAGCTCTTCTCCGGCGGATGCTCGACGGTGTTGATCGCCGCATCGGGCACGTAGAATGTGTCGTAGCCCAGGCGCATCAGGCTGAACCAGCTCGACTTGTCGTCACCGGTCAGGAACTTGAAGCGGCCCAGGCGCCAGTGTTGCAGCGAGTCGCTTTCCACGTCGGCGATGAAGTCCGGGTTGGTGACCACGGTGGCGCGGAACACCGACATGCGCCCGGTCATGGTCAGCACTCGCTTGGACAAGGCCATGGAGCACATGTTGATGTGGCGTTGGGCGAAGCGCAGTTTGTGCCACTCGCTCATGATGTAGCCGCCGCGCACTTCGCAGAACTCGTTGGTGGTCAGGCCGCCGACGTTGCCGAACAGCTGGAACCACGGCACGGTCTTGCGCACGACGCCTTCGGCGAGCACGGTGTCGCCATCGATCACGGCGACCACGGCGCGGTCGTCCGGCAGGTGACGGGAGATGGCGCGGAAGCCGTAGGCCAGGCCGTCACGCTTGCCGGTGCCAGGGATGCGCACGAAGTCCAGCTTGACCCGCTCAGGCGGGTTCATGCGGGCCCAGAGGCTCTTGACCAGCAATTCGTCGGACATTTCCACGATGGAGCAGACCACGGTGGTGGGCAGCCCGCAGTCGATGGCCTCGCGGATCACCGAGCCATACACCTGGGCAGTGGTCAGCGCGTCGATCCGGAAGCTGGTGACCATCAGGTACACGTGGGACGGATCCGCCGCCTTGCCCAGCTTGCGGACCTTGCGGCGCAGGTGGGGGTAGACGATGTACAGGAAGATCATGCCGCGCACGAAATGCGTTGCTCCCATGGAGTAACGCCAGATGCCCACGGCGCCGATCAGGAAGATGAAATCCTTGGATTCGGAGTCGAACGTGGACGTGGGCAGCGCCATGGCGATGCCCATCAATAAACTCAAGTAAAACAGCCAACCGGCGGCCTGAAGCAGGCCGTGCTTTAGCCTGTGCATAATCTGCATCCGTCTCTATCTCGGGCGGGCCTTGTGGGCGGCCCGATGGGTTAAGGCAGGCGAAAGGCCGACCGAGGCATGCCCCGGCCGGCAAACAGACTTACCAGCAGATGCCTTCGGTCCGGCCACTCGGGTTGGTGGCCTTGGACATGAAACCGACCAGGTCGATGACCTGCTTGCCTTCTGGTACGTTTTCGGTCAGCGCGCGGAACTTCTCGTCGCGGTTACCCAGGATGATGATGTCGGAGCTGTCGATCACCGAATCGAAGTCGGCGTTGAGCAAGGACGAGACGTGAGGAATCTTCGACTCGATGTAATCCTTGTTCGCACCGTGGACGCGGGCGTATTCGACGTTGCTGTCGTAGATCTTCAGGTCGAAACCCTTGCCGATCAGCATTTCCGCCAATTCCACCAGCGGGCTTTCACGCAGGTCGTCGGTGCCGGCCTTGAAGCTCAGGCCCAACAGGGCGACTTTGCGCTTGTCGTGGCTGGAAACGATGTCGAAGGCGTTCTGCACCTGGGACTCGTTGCTGCGCATCAGCGAGTTGAGCAGTGGCGCTTCCACGTCCAGGGCGCCGGCGCGGTAGGTCAGGGCGCGAACGTCCTTGGGCAGGCAGGAGCCGCCGAAAGCGAAGCCCGGGCGCATGTAGTACTGGGACAGGTTCAGGGTCTTGTCCTGGCAGACCACGTCCATCACTTCACGACCATCGACGCCGACGGCCTTGGCGATGTTGCCGATCTCGTTGGCGAAGGTCACCTTGGTGGCGTGCCACACGTTGCAGGTGTACTTGATCATCTCGGCGACGGCGATGTCCTTGCGGATGATCGGCGCATCGAGTTCTTCGTACAGCGACTGCAGGACATCGCCGGAGGCGGTGTCGAACTCACCGATAACGGTCATCGGCGGCTGGTCGTAGTCTTTGATCGCGGTGCTTTCACGCAGGAACTCAGGGTTGACCGCGACACCGAAATCGACGCCGGCTTTCTTGCCGGAGCAGTCTTCCAGGATCGGAATGACAACGTTTGCCACAGTGCCTGGCAATACGGTGCTGCGAACTACGATAGTGTGGCGGGTGGTCTTGTCACGCAGGACAAAACCGATCTCGCGGCACACCGCTTCGATGTAGTTCAGTTCCAGGTCGCCGTTCTTTTTGCTCGGTGTACCGACGCAGATCATCGACAGGTCAGTATCGCGAATCGCTTCGGCGAAGTTGGTCGTGCCGCGCAGTCGGCCAGTTTGAATGCCTTGCGCCAATAGCTCGCCAAGACCAGGTTCAACGATCGGCGATTTACCGGCGTTGATCATGTCGATTTTGTCTTTGGCGACATCCACGCCAACTACATCATGGCCCCGTGCAGACAGGCAACCGGCACATACTGCACCGACGTAACCCAAACCAAATATGCTAATGCGCATCGCATTTACCTCTGTTTTCACGCCATTAAATGGCCGGAGTTAATAGTGTTCAGCGGTCATCGAGCACTCGGAAGTGTGGAATGCAGGCGCCACAGTGCCGTGTGCAGGCATACAAAGTTCCGAGTGTCTAAATAAGTGCACTCAAGTTGTGCGCAAAGCGGCCTAGTTGTTATGACCTGCCCTGTTATGCAGCCAGTCCCTGTAAATCAAGAACGCTCGTGCAAAAAGTCTCTCACCTCTGATCCCTGGCAAAAGCCCACAAAATCAGAAGCTTGTGTGCTCGGGTGAGCACGTTATAGGGGCGCAGCCTTGGCCTTGTAGGGGATAGTAATGGTGCGTTATCTCCTGTCCTTTATAAGATGGATCCAAATAGGCGACCGTTTCGCTAAATTGCCATGACAACTTGGTTACTTGGATCGACGGCCTATGTAAGTCATCTCTTACACGCTCCGTGAGAATCGTTACGGGTGGTATGAGCCGTGCAATTTCACATAGTTCCGATCCGCTCATCGCGATTTTCGAAATTTTTCGAAATATTATCCAAGATGGCACTGCCCTCAATATGATGGCACTTACCGTTTCATCCTTTATTAATGGGGAGTTAGGAGAGGTGGATGGTTTTGTGCCACTACGGATAAAAAATTTTGGTGCCACTACGCAAAAAACTGACGAGTGTCGAGTGAAAGAAAAGTTAGAGGGGGAGTGGGGCGATTAATTGACGTCATGAAACCGGCGAAACAGGCGGGGAACTAAGATGACAGATCGGGGCTTGATCGAAGCCCCCGATCAGGGGCGATATAAGGTTATGCCTTATTCGGGAGCATGATCGCGCAAGAACACTAGTTTGTCCTGGCTCGATTGTTGTGCGTTGAAGCGATAACCCTGAACATCGAATTGGCGGAGTGCCGCAGGGTCGTTGATGCGTTCTTGAATGACGAAGCGACTCATCAGGCCCCGGGCCTTTTTGGCGTAGAAGCTGATGATCTTGTACTGGCCATTTTTCAAGTCGCGGAATTCGGTATCGATGACGCGCGCTTTCAGTGCGCTGCGCTTGACCGCCGAGAAGTATTCATTGGACGCCAGGTTCAACAGGACGTCATCGCCTTGTTCGGCCAGGGCTTCGTTCAGCCATTCGCTGATGCGCGTGCCCCAGAAGGCATACAGGTCCTTGCCGCGGGCATTGGCCAGCTTCGTGCCCATCTCCAGGCGATAGGGTTGCATCAGGTCCAGTGGGCGCAGCAGGCCATAGAGGCCGGAGAGCATGCGCAAGTGCTGCTGGGCATAGTCGAAGTCGGCTTCGCCAAAGCTTTGCGCATCGAGGCCGGTGTACACGTCACCCTTGAAGGCCAGCAGCGCCTGCTTGGCGTTGGCTGGGGTGAACGCTGGCGTCCAACTGCCGAATCGCGCGGCATTGAGGCCGCCGATCTTGTCGGAGACGTGCATCAGTTCGCTGATCTGTGCCGGCGAGAGTTCGCGCAGTTGTTCGATCAGCTCCTGGGAGTGATCCAGGTACTGCGGCTGGGTAAAGCGCGCGGTGGCCGGCGGTGTTTCGTAATCGAGGGTCTTGGCGGGGGAAATCACCATCAGCATGCAATCGTCTCCTTGAAGGTTCGGCGATTCTAGGGGGTTGTCCGGGTGGACTCCAGCTATCGAGGCAATAGGTGATGGATGGGCGAGCATTGATGGGCTTTTGTGGCGAGGGAGTTGTGGGAGCAAAGTCTGTGGGAGCAAAGCTTGCTCGCGATGAACGATGACGCAGTCTTGCAGATGGACCGTGTCGCCTGCATCGCGGCAACCTCATTAATCAGATTGATTCCACTTTTGTTGGGGCTGCTGCGCAGCCCAGCGGGGATAAATCCCCTCGCCACAGATCGGCTATGATGCCGCGCGGGTTTCGTTATGGAGACATCCCTTTTGCGTATCGCCCTTCTGTTATCGGCCTGGCTGTTGAGCTTCGGCGTCCTCGCGGCGCCCAACGACGTCGCCACCCTGGACCGCACGACCTGGCCGGAACAACTCACCAGCCCGACGCTGTTCGACGTGGCTTCGCGGGCCGAGATCCTGATGTTCGCCCGGGGCTTGCTGGACGTCGATGCCATGGACGAAATCGCGCTCAAGCAGTACCTGGGGCTGCGCACGGTCAATATGGCCGCGATCGACGCCCTTCGCGCCCGGCTGTGGCAACGATTACTGAACAACTACAACTTTGCCCAGCGCAGTTGCGATCAGGATGCCTCTTTCTGTTACCTGGTCGAGGACATGGCGACCCTGCGTGAAGAGGCCCGCAGGTTCCATCTCGATGACGACTCCTACTACATCAAGTGGGCGGCACCGAGCCAGATCTTTCATACGCAATATCGTGATGAACTGCTACGCAAAGCCGCGCTTTTTCCGCAAACCAGTAGTGAAGTCGCCCGTTTTGGCGAATACGAGCGCAACGGCGAGGACATGAACGACCGGCTGTTTCTATTGACCTTCGACAGCGCCGCCAACGTGGTGCCGGACAACACCCCGTGGCTGACCGAATACCTGCGCAAGGCGAACATGAACGGCACCTTCTTCGTGTTGGGCAAGGACATCCAGGCGCGGTTGGAAGAGCGCTCGGTCAACAGTCTCCAGATGTTGTATGCGGGACAGTGCGTGGGTGTGCAGGGCTGGGAGTTCCGTTCCCACAGTCATTGGCAGGACTGGCAAGACTCGGTCCGGCGCAGTGTCGAGTTGGTCAAGGGCAAGCTGCCCGAGAATTACGTGCCGCTGTTCCGCCCGCCCCAAGGCCAGCGTCGTGGCGATGCCGAAGGATTTTTCCGACAGCAGGGCCTGCAGGTGGCGCTGTGGGACATCGATCCTCAGGACAGCGGCAATCGGCTCAAGCCTGAGCAAAGCGCCCAGCGTGTGCTGACCCTGATGCTCCTGTGGCGCCACGGGGTGATCAATTTCAACGCCAAGCAGGATGGAGTGAAAACGGCGATGCCCTGGCTCATGGCGCAAACGGCGCAGAGCGGGATCGGTTGGGCGGACTGTCAGGAGGCGTTTCGCTGAAACCGGGAAAGGCCCGGAAACATTGGGGAAGGAGGAAAATCCGGGACACATTCATGACAACCGGACTTCCGACTTTAACGGCGCGACGGCGGTACGCCAAGGGTTATTCGTCACTCTGAAAAATAAACTTCAAAAAAGCGTCAAAGTGCTTTTTCCTGTCATGGTTTTTGGAGTATCAAGAAGTCAGACCGCCGAAACCTGCAACACAGGTGGCGTCTTCCAAGACCCAGATTGTGTGCAGTTCACCTGAATCCTCGCGGGTGAATTCGGTGGCTACCTCGAGGCGCAGCACTGTCACGGTATTGCGTCGAATGGCCCCCACATAGGTGACCGAGTATGGATGACCACGGACGTAGCCCTTCCTCCAACCAGCCAATCCTCTATGTACTCGATACCAACGTATTGATCCACGATCCAAACGCGCTCCTGAACTTCGAAGAACACCACGTCGCCATCCCGATGACCGTGCTTGAGGAGCTGGACAAGCTCAAGAGCGGGCACCATAGCGTTGCGGCCGAATGCCGGCAGGCGATCCGCCTGATCGACAAGACCTTGGGGGATGCCTCCCCGGAAGACGTTGAGCTCGGCGTGCCGATCCAGCGCGGCAAAAGCGGTCCCAAGGGCCTGCTCTCGATCCTGATGAGCAAGCGCACCGAGCCCAACCTGGTGTTGCCTGAACACCTGAACGACAACATCATCATCAACCAGTTGATCGACCTGCACGCGCGCAACAAGGACCAGTCCGTGGTGCTGGTGACCAAAGACATCAACATGCGCCTCAAGGCCCGCGCCTGCGGGATCGCGGCGGAGGACTACAGCACCGACCAACTGGTTGACGACGTTTCGCTGTTGCCCAACGGCTACCACACCATGACCGGCTCCTTCTGGGATCGTGTGAGCAAGGTCGAGACTCGCCAGGACCATGGCCGCACCTGGCACCAGGTGCAACTGATCGACAACCTGCCGGCCGTGCACATCAACGAGTTCATCATCGACGAACAAGGCTTCGTCGGCTGGATCAAGGAAATCCAGGTCGACAAACTGCTGATCCTCGACCTTCACCAGGAGCCGCTGCTGCACCAGGAAGCCTGGGGCCTCAAGCCACGTGACATCTACCAGAGCCTGGCCCTGTTCGCCTTGCTCGACCCGGATATCCACCTGGTCAACCTGTCCGGCGCCGCCGGTTCCGGCAAGACCATCCTGGCCCTGGCCGCCGCCATCGAGCAGACCATGGTCAGCAAGCGCTACCGGCGCATCATCGCCACCCGCAGCGTGCAGGGCCTGGACCAGGAGATCGGTTTCCTGCCTGGCACCGAGGCGGAAAAAATGGAACCGTGGCTGGGTGCGATCACCGACAACCTCGAAGCCTTGCACATGGATGACGAAAGCACCCATGGCAGCGTCGACTACATCCTCAGCAAAGTGCCGTTGCAGTTCAAATCCCTCAACTACATTCGCGGGCGCAGCTTCCAGCAGAGCCTGATCCTGATCGACGAATGCCAGAACCTGACCCCGCACCAGATGAAAACCATCATCACCCGTGCCGGCGCCGGTTCCAAAGTGGTGTGCCTGGGTAACCTGGCGCAGATCGATACCCCTTACCTGTCCGCGACCAGCTCCGGGCTGACCTACCTGACCGAACGCTTCAAGGACTTCCCCAACGGGGTCCACATCACCCTGCAGGGCGTACCGCGCTCGATCCTGGCCGAATACGCCGAATCCCACCTGTAACCCCAACCCAACCGGGCGGCCTTCAAGCCGCCCGGTTTTTTATGGCTGTACAAAAAACCTGTGGGAGCGAGCTTGCTCGCGATGACGGTGTATCAGATAAAAAATAAGTGTCTGACCCACCGCCATCGCGAGCAAGCTCGCTCCCACAAGGTTTTGCGCTGACTTTCGAGTCCGATACGCAAGTGGGGTGCGACAATCAACCCTGCCGGAATCTGACCCACAGGTTTACAATCGACATTCCCGATCAGGAGTAACCCTGTGCTGACTCATCTCGATTCCCAAGGTCGCGCCAATATGGTCGACGTGACCGACAAGGCCGTGACGTTCCGTGAAGCCACGGCCGAGGCCTTTGTGCGCATGCTGCCCGACACGCTGCAGATGATCGTCAGCGGCGGTCACCCCAAGGGCGATGTGTTCGCCGTCGCGCGCATTGCCGGCATCCAGGCGGCCAAGAAAACCAGTGACCTGATTCCGCTCTGCCACCCGTTGCTGCTCACCGGCGTCAAGGTCGAGCTCAACGCCGAGGGCGAAGACCGGGTGCGCATTGTCGCCCGCTGCAAACTGTCGGGGCAGACCGGCGTGGAGATGGAAGCCCTCACCGCCGCCAGCGTTGCGGCGCTGACCATCTACGACATGTGCAAGGCCGTCGACCGTGGCATGACCATCGAAGGCGTGCGAGTGCTGGAGAAACTCGGCGGCAAGAGCGGCCATTTCCAGGCGGATGCGTCATGAAGATTACCGTGAAATTCTTTGCCCGTTACCGTGAAGCACTTGGTGTGGATGCGGTAAAGGTGGAAGGCGATTTCGCCACGGTCGACGATGTGCGCGTGCTGCTTGCCCAGCGTGACGGTGCCGACGTGCTGAGGGAGCAGAACCTGATGTGCGCGCGCAACGAAGAGCTGTGCCAGCTCGATGAACCGTTGGAGGAGGGTGACGAAGTCGCGTTCTTCCCCACTGTGACGGGAGGCTGAAGCATGGCGATTCGTGTGCAGGTCGAACCGTTCGACCCGGGCGTCGAAGTCAACGCGATGCACGCGGCCAATGTCGGCGTGGGGGCGGTGGTGAGCTTCGTCGGCTACGTGCGCGACTTCAATGACGGCCTCGACGTATCCGGGATGTTCCTGGAGCACTATCCGGGCATGACTGAAAAGGCCTTGGGCAAGATCGCCATCGAGGCCGAGCAGCGCTGGCCGTTGCTCAAGCTGGAAGTGCTGCACCGCATCGGTGCCCTGGAACCGGGCGAGCCGATAGTCTTCGTCGCGGCCGCCAGTGCTCATCGCCAGGCGGCGTTCGACGCCTGCGCCTTTGTCATGGACTACCTCAAGACCCGTGCGCCGTTCTGGAAAAAGGAAAACACCGTCGACGGCCCGCGCTGGGTTGAAGGGCGGGACAGTGATCATGCGGCGGCGGATCGCTGGAAGCAGTAAGTCCCCTGTTGTTGTTTCGCAAGCCATGAGTCCGTCATCGCGAGCAAGCTCGCTCCAACAGGGGATCCTTGATGCATAAAGATCCAGTGTGGGAGCGAGCTTGCTCGCGATGAGGCCATCAGCCACCCATCACATCCCCCTGCCTACCGATTGACGATGTGTACATTAAAGTCCAGTATGGATTTATAAGTACAAATCAGCCGTGTCCACCTTTCTCTGCCAAACCAACAACAACCCGCGAGAGAACATCATGAGCAAACTTCCCCTCATCACTGGCCTGGCCCTGAGCCTGTTGGCCTCCAGCAGCCTGTTCGCCGCTGAGAAAACCTTGCGCATCGGCATCGAGGCAGCTTATCCGCCGTTTGCTTCCAAGACCTCGGAAGGGAAAATCGAGGGGTTCGACTACGACATCGGCAATGCCCTGTGCGCGCAGATGCAGGTCAAGTGCGAATGGATCGAGGGTGAGTTCGACGGGCTGATTCCGTCGCTCAAGGTGAAGAAAATCGACCTGGCGCTGTCGTCCATGACCATCACCGAAGAGCGCAAGAAGTCGGTGGATTTCACCCACAAGTACTACTTCACCTCATCGCGCCTGGTCATGAAGGAAGGGGCGGTGGTCGATGACCAGTACGCCAGCCTCAAGGGCAAGACCGTGGGCGTGCAACGGGCCACCACCACTGACCGCTACGCCACAGAGGTGCTTGAACCCAAGGGTGTGACCGTCAAGCGCTACAGCAACAACGAAGAAATCTACATGGACCTGGCGTCCGGTCGCCTGGACGCAATTTTCGCCGACACCATCCCGCTGGAAGACTTCCTGTCCATGCCCCGTGGCAAGGGCTACGCGTTTGTCGGTCCCGAACTCAAGGATCCGAAATACGTCGGTGAGGGTGCCGGTATCGCGGTGCGCAAAGGCAATACCCAACTGGTGGCGGACTTGAACAAGGCCATCGATGGGATTCGGGCCAATGGGAAGTACCAGGAGATCCAGGGCAAGTATTTCAAGTCAGACATCTTCGGCGACTGATACATCGCCTTCGCGAGCAAGCCCGCTCCCACATTGGATCTTCGTCGAACATAAATCTTGAGTTCAGCGCAAATCCCTTGTGGGAGCGGGCTTGCTCGCGAAGGCGTCAGCAAAGGCAATCCAAGGTCTCAGCCCTTCAACTCCTTCAAATGCTTGTACACCGTCGCCCGCCCCATGTTCAGCACATTGGCCACATAGTTGGACGCGCTCTTGCCCTTGAACGCGCCTTCGGCATGCAGCGCCAGCACCAGCTCGCGTTTGTGATCGCGGGTCAACAGGTTCAGGCTCAGCTGACGCTCGCGCATCCAGGCGTGCAGGAAGGTGTTGATCCGCTCCTGCCAGTCATCGCGAAACAGTGAATCCGGCTGGGGAATCAACTTGCCCGGCGAGAGGAACAAATCCAGCGCGGCCTTGGCATTCTCGAACAGCGAAATATTCAGGTTGATGCACAGCACCGCCAGCGGATGACCGTGGGCGTCGCGTAGGACGCTGCTGAGGCTGCGAATCTTCTGTCCATCCCAGTTCAGTTTCTCGTACGGCCCGATATTACGTTCGCTGACGTCCTCGCTGAGCATGTCTTCCAAGGACGAATCGTCGCCAATCTCGCGCTTGGACAGATTATTGGCGATGTAATCGACTTTCTGGCTGCGCAGGTCGTGCAGCACCACTTCGGCGTGGGGGTAGAACAGCGTGGCGATGGCGTCGGCGATGGTGCGGAAGTTTTCCAGCGCCGGATCGGATGGCGAAGCGGTCATGACAGGGCTCCAGGCAGCGTCAGCGCCCCGTGGAACAGGGGCGCGGGAAGTGTGCCGCAATCGTGGCGATGCGTCACGCCGGTTGGCTCACCCCAAGCGCTCGGGGGAGAGCATGGCGCTGCTCAGGCCGAAACGGGCCAGGGCTTCGGGCAGCGGTTCGCCACGCACCAGCGCCGCGCTGGCCTGGCCCATGGCCGGTGACGTCTGGATGCCGTAGCCGCCCTGGGCCGCGACCCAGAACAGTCCAGGCACCTGTGGATCGAAACCGGACAGCAGATCACCGTCGTGGACGAAACTGCGCAATCCGGCCCAGGTACGGGTCGGGCGGCGGATGGTCAGGGTGGTGGCTTCTTCGATCTGGTAGATGCCCATGGCGATGTCCAGCTCTTCCGGCTGGACGTCGTGAGGCTCCACCGGGTCGGCGTTGGCCGGCGAGCCGAGGAACATGCCGGCGTCGGGCTTCATGTAGAAGGATTCGTCCAGGCTCACCAGCATCGGCCAGTCATGGATATCCACGCCTTCGGGGCCGGCGAAGATGAATGCCGCACGCCGCTTGGGCTGCAGCCCCAGCTTCCGGGCGCCAGCCAGGTCGGCCACCTGATCGGCCCAGGCACCGGCGGCGTTGATCACGATGGGGGCGGTGAAGCTCTGGCTGGTTGTCTTCACCTGCCAATGTCCCTGGTCGTCGCGGCTCAGGCCCAGTACTTCGCTGTCGGTGTGCACTTCACCGCCATTGCGGCGAATGCCGCGCAAGTAGCCCTGGTGCAGGGCGTCGGTGTCGATGTCGCAGGCCGTCGGGTCATAGATCGCGCCGTGGACCTTGTCCCGCCGCAGGATCGGCAGCCGCACACAGGCTTCATCGGCGCTGAGCAGTTGCATCTGCGGCACCGTGGCCTTGGCGCTCAGGTACTGGTTGTTCAGCTCGGCCGGGTCACCGGTGAAATCCACGGTCATTTCGCCCCGTGGACTGAGCAATGGGTGCTCGCAGAAACCGGCCGGCGGGGCGTCGAAAAAATCCCGGCTGGCCTGGGTCAGCGCCCGCACCTGCGGGGTGCCGTAGGCGGCGGTGTACAGCGCCGCCGAACGTCCGGTGGAGTGATAGGCCGGATGGGATTCGCGTTCGAGCACAATCACCCGGCCGTGGGGCGCCAGCCAGTAACCGGTGGAAGCATCGGCAATGCCGCCGCCGATGATGATGAAGTCTGCTGAGGTCATGAAGCTCTCCTGTAGAGCACATTGCCGGGCGTTCGCCAGACCCTGGTGGGAGCGGGCTTGCTCGCGAAGGCGGCAGCACATTCAACATTGATGTGGCTGGCACACCGCTTTCGCGAGCAAGCCCGCTCCCACAGGAAATCGAGTTGTGTCAGATATTGCGGTGCAAACGGTAAAGCGCATTCGCCAGCGCAACATCCTCCAGCCCCAGGCCGATCGAGCGGAAGAATACGTGGCGTTGGTAGTCGGGACGCGCCACGTGTTCGCTGAGTAATTCAGGCAAGTCGCCGACGATGCGCGATGCCTCCCAGCCGTGCTGTTCGCCGGCGATCAGCATTTCACCGGCCGAGCCCGGGGTGGTCTGACGATAGTCGCAGAACACGTCCATGTCGTTGAGGCGCTGGGGCGGTATTTCGTGGGCGCGTGGGGCGTTGGTGCTGATGGAGGTGATCAGCGCCGATTTGCCCAAGGTCTGCGGGTCGAGCACTGCTTTGGCGGACGAAGTGCAGAGCATCACCACATCGACGTCCTGCAGCGCCGCTTCGAGGGTGTCGGTGATTTGCAGGCGCGGATCCAGGCCGGTGAGCGAGGCACGTTCCTGTGCCGACTTGGTCTTCAGGCCTGGTGAGTAGAGGCGGATGCCTTGCCAGTCCCGCAGGTTCTTGACGTAGTGCACGTGCGCCTGGGCCACCGCGCCGCTGCCGATGACCGCCAGGCGCCTGGCGTTGTGCGGGGCGAGGGCATCGACGGCGACAGCGGTGGTGGCGGCGGTACGGGCGGTGGTCAGCTCGGCGGCGTCGCACAGCAGCAGCGGCTGGCCGGTCTGCATCGACATCAGCAAGGTCCAGGCGGTCACCAATGGGCCTTGCTCGCGCACGATATAGGGCGAGGTCTTGACCCCATAGACCTGGTCTTGCGCCAGCACGCCCAGGTAGTTGATGAAGTCCCCGGCCCCCTGGGGAAATTCCACGAGTTGCTGGGCGGGCTGCACCGCTTGCCCGGCGGCGAGATCGCGGAACAGATTGCGCAGGATCTGCGGCACGTCGATTTGTCCGAGCAGTTCTCGGGCCTGGACTTGGTTCATCACGTAGGGCGTGCTGGGCATCGTGGGCTCCGGAGTGCCACTTAAACTAATTTGTCTATTATGGACTTTTAGTTTATTCGGGCAATATCCCGGGCGAAAAAAAAGCGCAGCTTTCAGGGCTGCGCTTTCTGTTCGTTGTCGCGACGGTCAGGAGCGCTTGCGCTCAACCGGGCGAAGCAGATGGGTCGGCGGCATTTCACAGCTGATCTTGCGTCCCAGCAGCGCCTCGATCGACGGCAACTGGTAGGAATCATCTTCACCGGCGAAGCTGATCGAAACCCCGGCGGCCCCGGCACGCCCGGTACGGCCGATACGGTGCACGTAGTCATCCGGCACTTCCGGCAGGGTGAAGTTGATCACATGGCTGATCCCGTCGATATGAATCCCGCGACCGGCCACGTCGGTGGCCACCAGCACGCGGATCTTGCCCTCGCGGAAACCTTCGAGGGTCTTGATGCGCTTGTGCTGTGGCACATCGCCCGACAGTTGGGCCGCGTTGACGCCATCGCGCACCAGGCGTTCTTCGATGCGCCGCACTTCGTCCTTGCGGTTGGCGAACACCATCACGCGCTCCCAACCGTTGTCGTTGACCAGGTTGTAGAGCAGCTTGTACTTGTCGGCACCAGCGACCGCGTAGATATGTTGCTCGACGTTTTCGCTGGCGACGTTCTCGGCTTCGATCTCGACGATGGCCGGGTCGGTGGTCCACTGCTTCGCCAGGTTCATCACGTCCTCGGTGAAAGTGGCGGAGAACAGCAGGGTCTGGCGTTCGCTTTTGGGTGGGGTCTGGCGAATGATCTGGCGCACTTGCGGGATGAAGCCCATGTCGAGCATGCGGTCGGCTTCGTCCAGTACCATCACTTCGACCATGTCCAGGTGCACGTCGCCGCGCTGGTTGAAGTCCAGCAGACGGCCCGGCGTGGCGACCAGGATGTCGCAATGGCGGGCTTCGAGGTGCTTGAGCTGCTTGTCGAAATCCATGCCGCCCACGAACGTCATGACGTTCAGGCCGGTGTACTTGGTCAGGTCGGCGGCGTCTTTGGCGATCTGCACCACCAGCTCGCGGGTCGGCGCGATGATCAGTGCCCGCGGTTCGCCCATGTAGCGTTCCTTGGGCGGTGGGGTCTGGAGCAGCTGGGTGATGATGGAAATCAGGAACGCGGCCGTCTTGCCGGTGCCGGTCTGGGCGCGACCGATGGCGTCCTTGCCGGCGAGGGTGAAGCCCAGCACTTGCGCCTGGATCGGCGTGCAATATGGGAAACCCAGGTCCTGGATGGCATGCATCAGTTCCGGGGCGAGCTTGAAGTCGTGGAAGCGCGTCTTGCCTTCCTGGGGTTCTACGGCGAAGTCCTCGAGTTTCCAGGCGACGACCGGCGGTTTGGGTGCGCGTTCGCGGCGCGGCCGGGGGGCTTCGTTGCGGGGTGTCTCGGGCTCGGGGGGCGTAACAGGCTGGGCGACGGGTTCTTTTTTCGCCTGTGCGACGGGGGCCGTCCGGCGCGGTTGTTGCGCATCGGTACGGCTCGGGCCGTGGGTCGGCGCAGTGGAGCCAGGCGCGAGTTGCTCGGCCTCGCTTTTACCGAACATCTTCTTGAGTGCTTTGAGCACGGTCATCTCATCGATTGGTTAAGGAATGTACGCCGGCCAGTGTAATGCAAGAAACGGGCGCGGCGTAGTGGGATCGTCAAAGGACCGGCGTGGCGTTTGGCCTCTTAGCGCAACCGTTCGGCCAGCCAGGTGCCGATGTCATGAATCTCCTCGGGTAACACTTCGTGGCCCATTGGGTATTCCTGCCATGTCACGGTGACACCATGCTGCTTCAAGTACTCTTTTGCGGTCCGGCCCATGGGGTTGAGTACCACTTCGTCGTATTGGCCGTGCAGGGCCAGGACCGGAATGCGTTGCTGGCTGGCCGACAATTGCAGTTCATCGCTGAACGTCGGTGCATAAGTAGACAGCGCGATCACGCCGCCCAGTGGCCCCTGCCATTTCACGAAGGCGGTGTGATAGACCACCGCGCCCCCCTGGGAAAAACCGGCGAGGAAAATCCGCGAGGCGTCTATTCCGCTGGCTCGCTGGGTTTCGACCAGGTCGATGACCCGTTGCGCCGAGGCTTCGAGTTGCTGTTCGTCAATGGCCCGCGCCGGGCTCAAGGCGCGGATGTCGTACCAACTGGGCATCTCATAGCCGCCGTTGATCGTTACTGGCTGGGTTGGCGCCTGGGGTAGAACGAAACGTGTGGTGAGCAGTTTTTGCTGCAGCATTTCGGCCACTGGCAGGAAATCATAACGATCGGCGCCCAGGCCGTGGAGCCAGATAACGCACGCGTCAACAGTGCCGCTGGGCTCGAGAATCAAGGGGTCGGTCATGGTCGTGCTCCAAATCTGTGCGGGTGCGCCCAATCAGTGCGTGATTACAGTGCGTTCCCGGTGCCTCAGTTAATTAGATGTCGCAAAGTTGAAAGTTTTTGTCTTGACGTGTTCTACATGGCCCAAGCGCAGCGGTCTGGTACGGGCTTTGCTATGGGGTTGCTGAGTGATGATTCTTACGCTGCGCGGTAACACTATCAGTTAGACGCGTCGCATGGGATATCAGAAATCCGGTGATGAATGTTCGCCAGCAGCCGCTACGGGCTTCGCGAACGTGAAGGGCTACAGCCCGTTCGGCCGATTGGTGAGAGATGAGCATGACCACTGTTTACGGACATCCTCATTATTAGACTCATAGCGAAGGTCCAGACGTCGGTTGACCCTAAAAAAAGCCAACAAGGGTCGGCAATGCCTCAAAAGGGTGCGACAGGGCTCGAGCTCCGACACAACAAGAGCAAAACTGGAGGTTTGAATGAAGTTACTGAAATCCACCCTGGCAATCGTCACTGCAGCAGCAGTACTGGGTGTCAGCGGGTTCGCTCAGGCGGGTGCAACCCTGGATGCCGTGAAGAAGAAAGGTTTTGTGCAATGTGGTGTGAGTGATGGCTTGCCGGGTTTCTCGGTGCCTGATTCGACCGGCAAGATCGTCGGTATCGACGCTGACTTCTGCCGTGCCGTTGCCGCTGCGGTATTCGGCGATGCGACCAAGGTCAAGTTCAGCCAGTTGAACGCCAAGGAGCGCTTCACCGCACTGCAATCCGGCGAAATCGACATCCTGTCGCGCAACACCACCATGACCAGCTCCCGTGATGCCGGCATGGGCCTGAAATTTCCAGGCTTCATCACTTATTACGATGGCATCGGCTTCCTGGTTAACAACAAGCTGGGCGTCAAGAGTGCCAAGGAACTGGACGGTGCAACCATCTGCATCCAGGCCGGTACCACCACCGAGCTGAACGTTTCCGACTACTTCCGCGGCAACGGCCTGAAATACACCCCGATTACCTTCGACACCTCCGATGAAAGCGCCAAGTCGCTGGAATCCGGCCGTTGCGACGTGCTGACTTCCGACAAGTCCCAACTGTTCGCCCAGCGCAGCAAGCTGGCTTCGCCGAAGGACTATGTGGTTCTGCCGGAAACCATCTCCAAGGAGCCTCTGGGTCCGGTCGTGCGTAATGGCGATGACGAGTGGCTGGCCGTTGTGCGCTGGACTGGCTATGCCATGCTCAACACTGAAGAAGCCGGTATCTCTTCGAAAAACGTCGAAGCTGAAGCCAAGGCCACCAAGAACCCTGACGTCGCGCGTATGCTCGGTGCAGACGGGGAATACGGCAAGGACCTGAAACTGCCGAAAGACTGGGTCGTACAGATCGTCAAGCAAGTCGGCAACTACGGTGAAGTGTTCGAGCGTAACCTCGGCAAGGGCACTCCGTTGGAAATCGATCGCGGCCTGAACGCTCTGTGGAACGCTGGCGGCATTCAATACGCACCACCAGTGCGCTGATGGTTCTATCACCCGGTGGGCCAACCACCGGGTGATGTTCTGTTCCATTCCTTGCGGGGCACTTCATGCAAAATTCAATCGGCGCACCTAAGCAGAGGCTCAGCCTCAGCGATCCACGAGTGCGTGCGTGGGTATTTCAGATCGTCACCATCGTGGCGGTTATTTCGCTGGGCTGGTTTCTGTTCGATAACACGCAGACCAACCTCGAGCACCGGGGCATCACTTCCGGTTTCAGCTTCCTGGAGCGCAGTGCCGGTTTTGGCATCGCTCAAACCCTGATCGACTACACCGAAGCGGACAGTTATGCCCGCGTCTTTGTCATCGGGTTGCTCAACACTCTGCTGGTGACGTTCATCGGCGTGATCCTGGCAACAATCCTTGGTTTCATTGTCGGCGTGGCCCGACTGTCGAAAAACTGGATCATCGCCAAAGTAGCCACCGTGTATGTGGAGGTTTTCCGCAACATCCCACCGCTGCTACAGATCCTGTTCTGGTATTTCGCGGTGTTCCTGACCATGCCGGGGCCGCGCAACAGCCATAACTTCGGGGACACCTTCTTTGTCAGCAGCCGCGGCCTGAACATGCCGGCAGCGTTGGTGGCGGAAGGATTCTGGCCGTTCGTGGCCAGTGTCGTGCTGGCGATCGTCGCCATCGTGCTGATGACCCGCTGGGCCAACAAGCGTTTCGAAGCGACCGGCGAGCCGTTCCATAAATTCTGGGTGGGCCTGGCGCTGTTCCTGGTGATCCCTGCGTTGTGCGCGCTGATCTTCGGCGCTCCCGTGCATTGGGAAATGCCGCAGCTCAAGGGCTTCAACTTCGTCGGTGGGTGGGTACTGATTCCCGAGCTGCTGGCCTTGACCCTCGCCTTGACCGTGTACACCGCGGCGTTCATCGCCGAGATCGTGCGCTCGGGCATCAAGTCGGTCAGCCATGGCCAGACCGAGGCGGCTCACTCGCTGGGCCTGCGCAACGGTCCGACCTTGCGCAAGGTGATCATCCCGCAAGCCCTGCGCGTGATCATCCCGCCGTTGACCAGCCAATACCTGAACCTGGCGAAAAACTCTTCGCTGGCGGCCGGTATCGGTTACCCGGAAATGGTTTCGTTGTTTGCCGGTACGGTGCTGAACCAGACCGGGCAGGCCATTGAAGTCATTGCTATCACCATGAGCGTGTACCTGGCGATCAGTATCAGCATTTCCCTGCTGATGAACTGGTACAACAAGCGCATTGCGCTGATCGAGCGGTGAGGAAACGCGCATGACATCCCATACTTTCAAACCTGACATGCCCCCTCCGAGCAACAGCATCGGCGTGGTGGCGTGGATGCGCGCGAACATGTTCTCCAGCTGGCTCAACACCTTGCTGACGTTGTTTGCGTTCTACTTGATCTACCTGGTGGTTCCGCCGATTCTCGATTGGGCGATTCTCGATGCCAACTGGGTCGGCACCACCCAGGCCGACTGCACCAAGGAAGGCGCCTGCTGGGTGTTCATCCAGCAGCGTTTCGGCCAGTTCATGTATGGCTACTACCCGATGGACCTGCGCTGGCGCGTAGACCTGACCGTGTGGTTGGCGGTACTCGGTGTAGCGCCGCTGTTCATCTCGCGCTTCCCGCGCAAGGCGATCTACGGCCTGAGCTTCCTGGTGCTGTACCCGATCATTGCCTGGTGCCTGTTGCACGGCGGAGTGTTCGGCTTGGCCGCGGTGGCAACCAGCCAATGGGGCGGCCTGATGCTGACCCTGGTGATCGCCACCGTCGGTATCGCCGGCGCGCTGCCGCTGGGTATCGTCCTGGCCCTGGGCCGGCGTTCGAACATGCCGGCGATCCGTGTGGTCTGTGTGACCTTCATCGAGTTCTGGCGCGGTGTGCCGTTGATCACGGTGCTGTTCATGTCGTCGGTGATGCTGCCGCTGTTCCTGCCCGAAGGCATGAACTTCGACAAGCTGCTGCGGGCACTGATCGGGGTGATCCTGTTCCAGTCGGCCTACGTGGCCGAAGTGGTGCGTGGCGGCCTGCAAGCCATTCCCAAGGGCCAGTACGAAGCGGCCGCGGCGATGGGCCTGGGGTACTGGCGCAGCATGGGCCTGGTGATTCTGCCGCAAGCTCTGAAGCTGGTGATCCCGGGTATCGTCAACACCTTCATTGCGTTGTTCAAGGACACCAGCCTGGTAATCATTATCGGCCTGTTCGATCTGCTCAACAGCGTGAAACAAGCTGCCGCCGACCCGAAATGGCTGGGCATGGCCACTGAAGGCTATGTGTTCGCTGCCCTGGTGTTCTGGATTTTCTGTTTTGGTATGTCCCGCTATTCCATGCATTTGGAACGCAAGCTGGACACTGGCCACAAGCGTTAGGAGCGTAGTTTATGAGTGAAGCGATCAAACAGCCTGTGAGCCCTGAAGGCATTATTCAGATGCAGGGCGTCAACAAGTGGTACGGCCAGTTCCACGTGTTGAAAGACATCAACCTGAACGTCAAGCAGGGCGAGCGTATCGTGCTGTGCGGCCCGTCGGGCTCCGGCAAGTCCACCACCATCCGCTGCCTCAACCGCCTGGAAGAGCACCAGCAGGGTCGCATCGTGGTCGACGGCGTGGAACTGACCAACGACCTCAAGCAGATCGAAGCGATCCGCCGTGAAGTCGGCATGGTGTTCCAGCACTTCAACCTGTTCCCGCACCTGACCATCCTGCAGAACTGCACCCTGGCGCCGATGTGGGTACGCAAGATGCCCAAGCGCAAGGCCGAGGAAATCGCCATGCATTACCTGGAGCGCGTGCGCATTCCAGAGCAGGCGCACAAGTACCCGGGCCAGCTCTCCGGTGGTCAGCAGCAGCGTGTGGCCATCGCCCGTGCCCTGTGCATGAAGCCGAAAATCATGCTGTTCGACGAGCCGACCTCGGCCCTCGACCCGGAAATGGTGAAGGAAGTACTCGACACCATGATCGGCCTGGCTGAAGACGGCATGACCATGCTCTGCGTGACCCACGAAATGGGCTTTGCCCGCACCGTGGCCAACCGCGTGATCTTCATGGACAAGGGTGAAATCGTCGAACAGGCCGCTCCAAACGACTTCTTCGATAACCCGCAGAATGATCGCACCAAGCTGTTCCTGAGCCAGATCCTGCATTGATCCGGTCTTAGGCAGTGAAATAAACCCGGACGTGTCCGGGTTTGTTTTTAATGGGTCGCTCAGCAAGCCGTGAGGGTCTCGTGTTCCTTGTGCACCGTCGTTTTGAATTGCCTCAAGTCTGCGTCTTCAGCGAAGGCATGGACATCGGCAAGCAAATGCGGATAGCGATCAAGCAGGCGCATCAGCAAGATCACCGCCTTGGGTGGCACTACCTCGCCGCGCTCGTAGCGGGAAAACGCATTGTGTCCACCGCCCGATAGCAGCAGTACCGCTTCCTTTTGCGATAGATGCAGTTTGCGCCGGACACGTTTGATCTCTTCGCCGATCATTCGCCTGGCCGCGTTGACCAGCTCATCACCTGCGTGGTCGTAGCGATCCGAGCAGCTAGAATCGAGCTCGACTTCGCCGCACATCTGACATTCCCAGCCAGACAAGTCATCGACCCGGCGCTCCAGCCCCTTGACGCTCATGGTTTCGCCGCGGCCTTCGAAATGCAACATGCCTTCCGGGGCACCACAGCTGAAGCATTGCTGGTGTTTCATGAGTTTTTCTCCTTGAAGGAAATTACCGGTGGGCCTCCGCTGGGGCGGTACGTCACCTTCAGGTAAATCTGCAGACCGTGTGAATTGGCGTGGTAGACGTCATGCCAGACTCGATGATCGTCATAGGTGGTCATCGATTTGTAGAACTGTTTTCGCTCAAGCTCATGGATGACCTGCTGCATGTCCGAGACGTTTAAACCGAGCGTCCGAGCAGTGTTCTTCGCAGTGCTGGTGAAAGCTTTCCCTTTAAGCCGCCTGACATCTGCCTGTATCGCCGCCAAGGCGTAGTGGGGTGTGTTCTTTTCCATAGAACGGCGTGCCTTGTCCTTAAAATTACCCTCAAAGGGTAATTTTTACTAATCGAAAATCTCGTTTCTTTACCTCCCGTTGACCCTAGGCGGTTGCCGTCCTACGCGAAGCTGACTAACATGTCAGAAAATTCATCCTATGATTGGATGAGGGGGTGAATTCCATGTCAGATATTTCTCCATTAATTAAGCGATCCTTAGTCGATCAAGCCCTGGACCAACTGCGCCAGCGCATCAGTGATGGCGTGTGGGTCGTGGGCCAGCGTTTGCCCACCGAGCCCGAGTTGGTGGCCGAGCTGGGTATTAGCCGCAACACCGTGCGCGAAGCCATGCGCGTGCTGGCGTTTTCCGGGCTGATCGAGATTCGCCAGGGTGACGGCAGTTATGTACGGGCGACGGTGGACCCGCTCGATACCCTCAAGGTGCTGTCGCGCTGTTCGCTGGACCAGGCCCGGGAAACCCGGCATATCCTCGAAGTCGAGGCCATCGGCCTGGCCGCGCTGCGGCGTACCGAAGATGACTTGCTGGCCTTGCGCAAGGCGCTCCAGGCCAGTGGCGAGCATTACCACGGCGACCTGGAGCATTACATCGCCTGCGACCTGGTGTTCCACCGCCTGCTGGTGGATGCCGCGCACAATCCAACGCTCAGCGAGCTTTATCGTTACTTTTCCAGCGTCATCGGCGCGCAGTTGCGCCAGAGCCTCAACATCGAGCCGCGCCATCAACATGTGTTCGACCTGCACGTCGACATTCTCGAAGCCGTCGAACGCCAAGACCCGGAGCAGGCCAAGGCCCTGTGCCGGCAGTTGATCAATGAACCCTGAACCCGAGCTTTCCATGTCCCGCGATCTGCTTGCCCCTGCCACCTCGACGGCGCCCAAACGCGCCGCCGAACTCGAAGAACTGTTGATCGACGCCGAAGCCGACGACGCCCAGGTCCAGCAGAGCCAGCCGTCGGTGCGCCGGCCCTGGTTGTTGCTGCTCGGGCTGATCCTGGTGGCGCTGAACCTGCGGCCGGCGTTGTCGAGCATGGCGCCGCTGCTCAGTGAAGTGTCAAAAAGCCTGGGCCTGTCGGCTGCCCAGGCCGGTTTGCTGACCACGTTGCCAGTGCTTTGCCTGGGCCTGTTCGCGCCGCTGGCGCCAGTGCTGGCGCGGCGCTTCGGGGCCGAGCGCGTGGTGCTGGGGATCTTGCTGGCACTGGCGGGTGGGATTGTCCTGCGCAGTGCGTTCGGTCAGGTTGGGCTGTTCGCCGGCAGTATCCTGGCCGGTGCGAGCATCGGCGTGATCGGCGTGCTGTTGCCGGGCATCGTCAAGCGCGATTTCGCCAGACAGGCCGGTGCCATGACCGGTGTCTACACCATGGCGCTGTGCCTGGGCGCGGCGCTGGCGGCCGGGGCGACAGTGCCGCTGAGCGAGCACCTTGGACACAGCTGGGCCTTGGGCCTGGGATTCTGGGTGGTCCCGGCGCTGCTGGCTGCGGTGTTCTGGTTGCCGCAAGTGGGCCAGAAACACGGCGCCCATCAGGTGGCGTACCGGGTCCGCGGCTTGCTGCGTGATCCCCTGGCCTGGCAGGTGACTTTGTACATGGGGCTGCAATCGTCCCTGGCCTATATCGTCTTTGGCTGGTTGCCCTCGATCCTGATTGGACGTGGCCTGACCCCGACCCAGGCCGGACTCGTGCTGTCCGGCTCGGTCATCGTGCAATTGATCAGCTCCCTCGCGGCACCCTGGCTGGCAACGCGTGGCAAGGACCAGCGCCTGGCCATTGTGATCGTCATGGTCATGACCTTGGGAGGGCTGTTTGGTTGCCTCTATGCCCCCATTGATGGCTTGTGGGGCTGGGCGATATTGCTGGGCTTGGGGCAGGGCGCAACCTTCAGCCTGGCGCTCACGCTGATCGTGTTGCGTTCGCGGGATGCCCATGTGGCCGCCAACCTGTCCAGCATGGCCCAGGGCTTCGGTTATACGCTGGCTTCGCTGGGGCCCTTCGCGGTGGGGGTGGTCCACGACTTGACCGGTGGCTGGAACGCCCTCGGCTGGATCTTCGGCGTGGTTGGCGTGGGGGCGATCATCGCGGGCATCGGCGCAGGTCGGGCGTTGTACGTCGGGGTCGAGAGTGAACGCGTTACCGACCTTCGTTGATATCATTTTCATGGCGAATGACGATAGTTTTCCCTGCGTGGGCAGATTATCGTGCAGGCCTACTGAAACGTTTTTCGGAGCCGGTCCATGAGTGATGCCCACAACGCCTTGATCACCCGTTTTTATCAGGCCTTCCAGCGCCTGGACGCCGACGCCATGAGCGCCTGTTACACCGACGACGTGCTGTTCAGCGATCCGGCGTTTGGCGAGCTGCGCGGGCGCGATGCCGGCGACATGTGGCGCATGTTGACGACCCGGGCCAAGGACTTTTCCCTGACCTTCGATAACGTGCGCAGCGACGAGCGTACCGGCGGTGCTCACTGGGTGGCGACGTACCTGTTCAGCCAGACCGGCAATATCGTGATCAACGACATCCAGGCGCGCTTCGTGTTTCGCGATGGCAAGATCTGCGAGCACCATGACAGCTTCGATCTGTGGCGCTGGTCCCGCCAGGCGTTGGGCACCAAGGGCCTGCTGCTGGGGTGGACGCCGCTGGTGCGCAACGCCGTCAGGGCCCAGGCGCTGAAGGGGTTGCGGGCGTTCCAAGGCAGTCGCTGATAAGATTGCGGCTTGTCTTTGCCCACCTGTTGAACATCTTGTGACGACCGCCGACCTCTCTCCCGATCTGCCTGCGCAAGGCCCAGCCGAAGCGGACAAACCCTGGTTCGTCTACTTGGTACGGGCCGCCAATGGTTCGCTGTACTGCGGCATCAGTGATGATCCGGTGCGGCGCTTCGCCAAGCATCAAAGCGGTAAGGGCGCGCGCTTCTTCCTGTCCAGCCCGGCAGTGGCCCTGGTGTATACCGAGGCCTGTCGCGACAAGGGCGAGGCCCTGCGCCAGGAGCGACTGATCAAAAAGCTCAGGAAAAGCGCCAAGGAATGCCTGGTGGCCAGTGCGCTGTCGCTTCATCAGCCTGGTTGATAGGCCTTTATCAGGCCGGTAGGCTGGCCCGGTCAGGCGCGCTAAGCTGCAAGACTTCATTTCCTGCAGTGGCGAATCTCATGTCAGAGCTGATTCTTCATCATTACCCAACGTCTCCCTTCGCGGAAAAGGCTCGGCTGCTGCTGGGCTTCAAGGGCCTGTCCTGGCGTTCGGTGAGCATACCGCCCATGATGCCCAAGCCTGACCTGACGGCACTGACGGGCGGCTATCGCAAGACGCCGGTATTGCAGATTGGCGCGGACATCTATTGCGACACATCCCTGATCGCCCGTCGGCTGGAGCAGGAAAAAGCCTCGCCGGCCCTGTTCCCCGAAGGCCGGGAAATGCTGGCCGCGTCCTTTGCCGCCTGGGCCGACTCGGTGGTGTTTCAGCATGCGGTGAGCCTGGTGTTCCAGCCTGAATCCGTGGCGGTGCGTTTCGCCAAGCTCTCGCCTGAAGCCATCAAGGCGTTCATCAGCGACCGCGCCGGGCTGTTCAGTGGTGGTACGACCACACGCTTGCCTGCCAACCAGGCCAAGCACCAGTGGCCGACGATCATGGCGCGCCTGGAGCAGCAGTTGCAGCGCGAGGAGGGCGATTTCCTGTTGGGTGAGCCGTCGATTGCCGACTTCGCCATGGCCCATCCGCTGTGGTTCCTCAAGGGCACCCCGGTGACCTCGCCGCTGGTGGACGCGTATCCGGCTGTTTCGGCATGGTTGGCGCGGGTGCTGGGTTTCGGCCATGGTGCGTCAAGCCAGATAAGTGCCGAAGAAGCCTTGGATGTTGCCCGCAACGCGACACCGCAAGCGCTGCCGGATGAGTCGTTCGAAGAGCCGAACGGGTTCACCGCAGGGCAGCAGGTGACCATCGCCGCGACGGACTATGGCGTTGATCCGGTGGCAGGGGAGTTGTTGTTTGCGGGTAGCGAAGAGTTGATTCTGCGTCGCGAAGATGAGCGTGGCGGGGTGGTGCATGTGCACTTTCCGCGGTTCGGGTTTCGGATCGAGGTTCGCTGATGGTGCAGACTTTGGACTTTTATTGGATGTGAGTCCGTATTCGCGAGCAAGCCCGCTCCCACAGTGGAACTGTGTTGGTCACAGGTATTGTGTTCAATGAGATCCAACTGTGGGAGCGGGCTTGCTCGCGAAGGCGGTATGACTGACGCACCGTAATATTGGGCAAATCGATTACATCAACGCCTTGAGAATATTCTCCGGCTCGTACCCACGAATCAACGTGCCATTCACATCGAGGATCGGAATCCCCCGACCACCCAGCGCCTCGTAGGCCTTGCGCGCCTCGGGGTCCTTCTCGATATCGAACTCGCGAAACGGCACGCCTTTCTCATCCAGGAACCGTCGGGTGGCCTTGCAGTAGCCGCACCAGTCGGTGGCATACAGCACGACCCGAGCATGGGTTCGGACCTGCTCGGAAACCATCTGTGATGGGTTGAACACCCGCTCGATCTTGCCCCAGTTCTGGTACGCCACCACTACCAGCAGAATCAGCAGAAACTTCTTCAGCGCCCTAGCGAGCATCAATTACGCCGCTTGAGCTGGTCGGTCAGCGAGGTCGGCAACCCCTTGATGATCAACGTACCGGCTTCCTCGTCATACTCGATCTTGGAGCCCAGCAAGTGCGCCTCGAAGCTGATGGACAAGCCTTCGGCGCGACCGGTGAAGCGGCGGAACTGGTTGAGGGTGCGTTTATCCGCCGGGATTTCCGGCGACAACCCGTAGTCCTTGTTGCGGATGTGGTCGTAGAAGGCTTTCGGGCGATCTTCGTCGATCAACTCGGACAGTTCTTCCAGGCCCATGGGTTCGCCGAGCTTGGCCTGACTGCTGGCGTAGTCCACCAGGGTCTTGGTTTTTTCCCGGGCATCGTCTTCCGGCAAGTCTTCGCTTTCGACGAAGTCACTGAAGGCCTTGAGCAGGGTGCGGGTCTCGCCGGGGCCATCGACGCCTTCCTGGCAGCCGATGAAGTCGCGGAAGTACTCCGAGACCTTCTTGCCGTTCTTGCCCTTGATAAATGAAATGTACTGTTTCGACTGTTTGTTGTTCTGCCATTCCGACACGTTGATCCGCGCCGCCAGGTGCAGCTGGCCCAGGTCCAGGTGGCGGGACGGGGTCACGTCCAGTTCATCGGTCACCGCCACGCCTTCGCTGTGGTGCAGCAGGGCGATGGCCAGGTAGTCGGTCATGCCCTGCTGGTAATGGGCGAACAACACGTGGCCGCCCACCGACAGGTTGGACTCTTCCATCAGTTTTTGCAGGTGTTCCACCGCCACCCGACTGAACGCGGTGAAATCCTTCCCGCCATCCAGGTACTCCTTCAGCCAGCCGCTGAACGGATGCGCCCCGGACTCGGCATGGAAAAAGCCCCAGGCCTTGCCTTGCTTGGCGTTATAGCTTTCGTTGAGGTCGGCGAGCATGTTCTCGATGGCCGTGGACTCTGCCAGTTCGGAGTCGCGGGCATGGAGCACCGCAGGGGTGCCGTCGGGTTTTTTGTCGATCAGGTGGACGATGCAATGACGGATCGGCATGGATTTCTCGGCTGATGAAAGAGAGGAGGGCGTGCTCCCCGAAAAGGGCCCAGTGTACCGCAATCACTGGTTTTGGAACCCGGCAAAGGACCTTTCAGGCCCGTCCGACTGCCTATATGCATTTTTTTAACGTTTTAGCGCAAGAAAGCTGACCAAATGGGTAGCTAGAGGCGGATATTTCAGAGGCGTTGTGCTAGTTTTGCCCGGTCTTACGCGAAGTCACTGCGTTAAGCGTGCATTCAGCATCTGTCAGGTCGAACCAAACCCGGTTTTCGGCATCTATTACCCCGATCCGTCGTGGTGATTGCCGAGGGTGCCTGATCCAGAGAGATCGGGCTCGATGGCTGACACTGCACTCTGCAATCCATATGAATTTGATAGGGAAGGAACACTACATGGCTCTTACTAAAGACCAACTGATCGCTGACATCGCTGAAGCCATCGACGCGCCAAAAACCACCGCGCGTAACGCTTTGGACCAACTGGGCCAAATCGTTGCCGATCAGCTGGAAAACGGCGGCGAAATCACCCTGCCAGGTATCGGCAAGCTGAAAGTCACCGAGCGTCCTGCCCGTACCGGCCGTAACCCTTCGACTGGCGCTGCCATCGAAATCGCTGCCAAGAAAGTGATCAAGCTGGTTGTGGCCAAAGGCCTGACCGACGCGGTCAACAAGTAAGATCGCTGTAAAAAAACCGTGCCTCGGAGTGATCCGGGCACGGTTTTTTATTGCCTTGGAAAAAGTGGCCTGTGGTGAGGGGATTTATCCCCGCTTGGGCGCGAAGCGCTCGCAAGACCTGACACCCGAGTTGACTGCTTTTAGGGCCGCTTCGCAGCCCAGCGGGGATAAATCCCCTCGCCACAGGGTTCTTTTGCTGGCTGAAGGATTGGTGGTGAGCGCTATGCCGATTCAGCCCTTGCGAACCCAACGCGCCTGGCGCCACGCCTGTTGCTGGGCCTCGGTCTGGAAGGTCCAGGCCACGAAACGACTCTGCTTCTGGCCTTGGGACATCTCCACTACGTGGCTGTGCAGCGCCCCGGCCTTTTTCAGCGCGGCCTGAATCGCCGGCAGGTTCGACACCTTCGACACCAGGGTGCTGAACCACAACACTTGGCTGGCCAATTGTGCGCTTTCGCTGATCAATTGCGTGACGAATCGCGCTTCCCCGCCCTCGCACCACAACTCCGCGGCCTGGCCGCCAAAATTCAGCACCGGCAGCTTGCGCTTCGGATCGGCCTTGCCCAGTGCCCGCCACTTGCGCTGGCTGCCCTTGGTGGCTTCTTCCAGGGAGGCGTGGAATGGCGGGTTGCACATCGTCAGGTCGAACCGTTCGCCATCCTCCAGCAGGCCCAGGAGGATCTGCTTGCGGTTGGCTTGCTGGCGCAACTGGATGGCCTTGTTCAAACCATTGGATTGGACGATGGCCTTGGCCGAGGCAATGGCGGTCGGGTCGATCTCCGAGCCGAGGAAGTGCCAGCGGTAGTCGCTGTAGCCGATCAGCGGATAGACGCAGTTGGCGCCGGTGCCGATGTCCAGCACCTTCACCGCCGCACCCCGAGGGATCTCTCCGTCGTTATGGCTGGCGAGCAAATCGGCGAGGAAATGCACATAGTCGGCGCGACCTGGCACCGGCGGGCACAGGTAATCGGCCGGAATGTCCCAATGGGCGATGCCATAGAAGGATTTGAGCAGCGCCCGGTTGAACACCCGCACCGCGTCGGGGCTGGCGAAGTCGATGCTTTCCTTGCCGTACGGGTTGATGATCACGAACTTGGCCAATTCAGGCGTGGACTTGATCAACGCCGGGAAGTCGTAGCGGCCCTGGTGACGGTTGCGTGGATGTAGGCTGGCCTTTTCCCGCGGCGCCACGGCTTTGGCCTCGGTGGTGGACTTGGGCTTCTGGCGTGCAGGTTTGGGTGTGCGGGGGGCGGTCATTGGCGGGTCGATTCGGGGATGGCTCAAAAAGTGGCGGGTATTGTCCCACATCCAGACTGGTCTTGATGACTGCGCAGTTCAAATGTGGGAGCGAGCTTGCTCGCGATGGCGGCGACACATCCAGCATTGATGCAAGCTGACCCTCCGCTATCGCGAGCAAGCTCGCTCCCACATTAGGGGGGCTCAGCATGAATAGGAAAGTGCCAGGCAGAAAAAAAGGAGGCCACCAGGGCCTCCTTCTTCAGTGACGAACCGCCGTTACAGGCTGGAGATCCGCCCATGCTGCTCGGCCAGCTTGCCCAGGGCCTGTTCGGCCTCGGCCAGTTTGGCCCGTTCCTTCTCGATGACTTCGGCTGGAGCCTTGTCGACGAAACCGGCGTTGGACAGCTTGCCACCAACCCGCTGCACTTCACCCTTCAGGCGCAGGATTTCCTTGTCCAGGCGCGCCAGTTCGGCGGCCTTGTCGATCAGGCCAGCCATCGGCACCAGCACTTCCATCTCGCCGACCAGGGCGGTGGCCGACAGTGGCGCTTCTTCGCCGGCGGTCAGCACCGTCACCGACTCGAGCTTCGCCAGCTTCTTGAGCAGCGCTTCGTTTTCGTTGAGGCGGCGCAGGTCTTCGGCGCTGGCATTCTTCAGGAACAGGGTCAGCGGCTTGCCCGGGCCGATGTTCATTTCGGCGCGGATGTTACGCAGGCCCAGCATGAAGGTCTTGAGCCATTCGATGTCGTCCTCGGCTGCCGGATCGATGCGGGTCTCGTTGGCCACCGGCCACGGTTGCAGCATGATCGTCTTGCCCTGGATGCCCGCCAGCGGTGCGATGCGCTGCCAGATTTCCTCGGTGATGAACGGCATGAACGGATGCGCCAGGCGCAGGGCCACTTCCAGCACGCGAACCAGGGTGCGGCGGGTGCCGCGCTGGCGCTCGACCGGTGCGTTCTCGTCCCACAGCACCGGCTTGGACAGCTCCAGGTACCAGTCGCAGTACTGGTTCCAGATGAACTCGTACAAGGCTTGTGCGGCCAGGTCGAAACGGAACTGGTCCAGCTGGCGGGTCACTTCGGCCTCGGTGCGTTGCAACTGCGAAATGATCCAGCGATCGGCCAGGCTCAGCTCGTAGGCTTCGCCGTTCTGGCCGCAGTCTTCGCCCTTGTCCAGCACGTAGCGCGCGGCGTTCCAGATCTTGTTGCAGAAGTTGCGATAGCCTTCGACGCGACCCATGTCGAACTTGATGTCGCGACCGGTGGACGCCAGCGAGCAGAAAGTGAAACGCAGGGCATCGGTGCCGTAGCTGGCGATGCCCTCGGCGAATTCTTCGCGGGTGGCCTTCTCGATCTTCTTCGCCAGTTTCGGCTGCATCAGGCCGGAGGTGCGTTTCTGCACCAGGGTTTCCAGGTCGATGCCGTCGATGATGTCCAGCGGGTCCAGGACGTTGCCCTTGGACTTGGACATCTTCTGGCCCTGGCCGTCGCGCACCAGGCCATGAACGTAGACCGTCTTGAACGGTACTTGCGGGGTACCGTCTTCGTTCTTCACCAGGTGCATGGTCAACATGATCATCCGGGCGACCCAGAAGAAAATGATGTCGAAGCCGGTGACCAGCACGTCGGTGGAGTGGAATTTCTTCAGGAACTCGGTCTGTTGCGGCCAGCCCAAGGTCGAGAAGGTCCACAGCCCCGAGCTGAACCAGGTGTCGAGGACGTCGTTGTCCTGCGTCAGGGCGACGTCCGGACCGAGGTTGTGCTTGGCGCGGACTTCGGCTTCATCGCGGCCGACATAGACCTTGCCCGATTCGTCGTACCAGGCCGGGATGCGATGGCCCCACCACAGCTGACGGCTGATGCACCAATCCTGGATGTCGCGCATCCACGAGAAGTACATGTTTTCGTATTGCTTGGGCACGAACTGGATGCGGCCGTCTTCCACGGCGGCAATCGCCGGCTCGGCCAGCGGTTTGGTGGACACGTACCACTGGTCGGTCAGCCACGGCTCGATGATGGTGCCGGAGCGGTCGCCTTTCGGGACTTTCAGGGCGTGATCGTCGACGCTGACCAGCAGGCCGGCGGCCTCGAATGCCGCGACGATCTGCTTGCGTGCTTCGAAGCGGTCCAGGCCGGCGTATTCGGCCGGCAGCGTGCCGTCGACGCTTTCGTTCAGCGTGCCGTCGAGGTTGAACACCTGGGCCGCCGGCAACACGTTGGCGTTCTTGTCGAAGATGTTCAGCAGCGGCAGGTTGTGGCGCTTGCCGACTTCGTAGTCGTTGAAATCGTGGGCCGGGGTGATTTTCACACAGCCGGTGCCGAATTCAGGGTCGCAGTAATCGTCGCCGATGATCGGGATGCGACGGCCAACCAGGGGCAGCTCGACGAACTTGCCGATCAGTGCCTGGTAGCGCTCGTCGTTCGGGTTTACCGCGACGGCGGCGTCACCCAGCATGGTTTCCGGGCGTGTGGTGGCGACGATCAGGTAATCCTTGCCTTCGGCGGTCTTGGCGCCGTCGGCCAGGGGGTACTTGAGGTTCCACAGGAAACCTTTCTCGTCGTGGTTCTCCACTTCGAGGTCGGAAATGGCCGTGTGCAACTTGGTGTCCCAGTTGACCAGGCGCTTGCCGCGATAGATCAGCCCGTCTTCATGCAGGCGCACGAAGGCTTCCTTCACCGCTTCCGAAAGACCGTCGTCCATGGTGAAGCGCTCGCGGCTCCAGTCCACGGACGAGCCGAGGCGACGGATCTGGCGGCTGATGTTGCCACCGGACTCATCTTTCCATTCCCAGACTTTCTCGAGGAATTTCTCGCGCCCCAGGTCGTGGCGATTCTGGCCTTGGGCTTCGAGGCGGCGTTCCACCAGCATCTGCGTGGCGATACCGGCGTGGTCGGTACCCGGTTGCCACAGGGTGTTGCGACCTTGCATGCGGCGGAAACGGATCAGGGCGTCCATGATCGCGTTGTTGAAGCCGTGGCCCATGTGCAGGCTGCCGGTGACGTTCGGCGGCGGGATCATGATGGTGTAGGAATCGCCCGCGCCTTGCGGAGCGAAATAATTCTCGGACTCCCAGGTGTTGTACCAGGAAGTTTCAATGGCGTGCGGCTGGTAGGTCTTATCCATGCGCGGCGGGACCCTATTGGCATTTATTCAGGAAAAGCCGGGAAGTATAGCGGGGGGGGCAGGTACAAGCCACAAGCTGCAAGCTGCAAGAGGGATCCGGCTTTTGCTTTTGCTTGCAGCTTAAAGCTTGCCGCTCGTAGCTGCGGCGACGAGCCGCTCCATCCTTGCCTCCAGCCGGCGCTTGATCTCGGTTTCGATGTGCGGGGCGAAGTCGTCGATGACGTCTTGCATGATCAACTGCGCCGCAGCGCGCAATTCGCGGTCCAGGTGCAGCAGGGCGTCGGGGCCCTTGGCTTCGGTCTTGGCGGCAGGCTCGGGTTCGGGCTGGCCGTTGATCGGATCGAACAGCAGGGGAATCTGCTCGTCATGCACCGGCTCGGGCACGACCGTATCGGTCAGCAGTGGCGGTTGCAGGTTGTCGTCGCCGAGCAACTGGCGGATCGACTCGAGGTCGTCCAACAGGTGCGCGGGCTTTTGTGGCGATTTTGGAGTGTCCATCGTAGGGCTCAGAGTCGCTGTAAACGGTGGTCTTGCAGAGGATAGCCCTGTTCGCGGTAGAAACGGAAACTCTCCCGCGCGGCTTGTCGGATGGCCGGATCTTCCACCACCACTTCCGCCACGCGGGCGAAGCGCTGGGCAAAGGCCGGTACTTTCAGGTCGAGGTTGACCAACAGGTCCTGATGATGGCCGCAGTCATCTCCCAGTCCCAGTACGATCAGCCCCTCGGGTTCGCTTTCGGCCGGGCCGTGGGGCACGAAACTCTCGCCCTTGAAAGCCCATAGGCGTGCGTCCAGGTCATCGCGCTGGGCGGCATCGCTGCAATGCAGGTAGATGCGGTGCCCCATGCGCCAGGCCTTTTCGACGAGCTTGCAGGCGAAATCCAGCCGCGCCGACGGATCGGCGCTGGGCAGGATATAGAAATCGACTTTGGTCATTGCGGTTCCTGAGCCGCCGCTGGCGCCACCCGAGGGTGACGCCAACGACGGTCATTGGTGTCAGGCCTTGGCGCGGTCCAGCAGGTACTGGGTCAGCAGGGGCACTGGGCGGCCGGTGGCGCCTTTGTCCTTGCCGCCGCTGGTCCAGGCCGTGCCGGCGATGTCCAGGTGCGCCCAGTTCAGGTTCTTGGTGAAACGCGACAGGAAGCAGGCCGCGGTGATGGTCCCGGCTTTCGGGCCGCCGATGTTGGCGATGTCGGCGAACGGGCTGTCCAGTTGTTCCTGGTACTCGTCGAACAAAGGCAACTGCCAGGCGCGGTCGTCGGCTTGCTGGCCGGCGCTGAGCAATTGGCCGATCAGTTCGTCGTTGTTGCCCAGCAGGCCCGAGGTGTGGGCACCGAGGGCGACGACGCAGGCGCCGGTCAGGGTGGCGATATCGATCACCGCTTGCGGCTTGAAGCGCTCGGAGTAGGTGAGGGCGTCACACAGCACCAGGCGGCCTTCGGCATCGGTGTTGAGGATTTCCACGGTCTGGCCGCTCATGGTGGTGACGATGTCGCCCGGACGCGAGGCGGTGCCGCTGGGCATGTTCTCGGCGCAGGCCAGGATGCACACCAGGTTGATCGGCAATTGCAGTTCGAGCACGGCGCGCAGGGTGCCGAACACGCTCGCGGCACCGCCCATGTCGTACTTCATTTCATCCATGCCGGCGCCTGGCTTGAGGCTGATGCCGCCAGTGTCGAAGGTGATGCCCTTGCCAACCAGCGCATATGGCTTCTCGGACTTCTTGCCGCCGTTGTATTGCATGACGATCAGGCGCGGCGGCTGGGCGCTGCCCTGGCCGACGGAATAGAACGAACCCATGCCCAGGTCCTTGATCTTCTTCTCGTCGAAGACTTCGACCTTCAGGCCCTTGAACTCCTTGCCCAGTGCCTTGGCTCGTTCGCCGAGGAACGTCGGGTGGCAGATATTCGGCGGCAGGTTGCCCAGGTCACGGGTGAAGGCCATGCCGTTGGCAATCGCGGTGGCGTGGGTCACGGCGCGCTGGACTTCAGCCTGGGCGGCCTTGATGGTCAGCAGGGTGATTTTCTTCAGGGCGCGGGGTTCGGCTTTCTGGCTCTTGAACTGGTCGAACTGGTATTCGCCGTCCACCAGGGTTTCCGCCAGCAGGCGGTTCTTGCCGTAGCTGTCGCGACCCTTGACCACCAACTCGTCCAATGCCAGGACGGCATCGGCGCCGCCCAGGCCCTTGAGGGTGCCCAACACGCCAGCGATGATTTTACGGAACGGACGGTCGCCCAATTCGGCGTCCTTGCCCACGCCCACCAGCAGCACCCGATCGGCCTTGAGGTTGGGCAGGCTGTGCAGCAGCAGGCTCTGGCCGACCTTGCCGGCCAGGTCGCCGCGCTTGAGCACGGCGCTGATGGCACCGCCGCTCAGGCTGTCGAGCTGGGTGGCGACGACGCCGAGCTTGCGGTTTTCACCGACGGCAACCACCAGCGTGGCGGTTTTCAACGTTTCTGGGCTGACGCTTTTTACAACCAGTTCCATGTCCGGTTCCCTGAGTGAATGGTCAAGAGGCCAGGCGCCGACACAATGGCGCGCTGAGCGAGCTTCTTCTATATAGAAGCGCCGGTGCTTGCCGGCGACAAAGGCCGCAGTTTGAACCCCGGCGGCCGAGCCTGACAACCCTCGACGGCGCTAACTTTTGGCTTTAAGCACCGGTTTAAAGCGTGCGAAGTGACAGGCGCCTCCAATCACAGGATAATGCGGCTCTTTTTTCGGCGGTTCGCGTTGGCGGACCGGCTCGATACGTTTGCTTGTTTGGCCGCCTAAGGGTTTGTATGAAAAGTCGCCGAGCGGCGATCAGGCAAGGCGAAAACAGGCGAGGAAGCGGAGTTGACTGGCTGTCAATGAGCATTCCGAGCCTGTTTTCAACGCAGCATGATCGTCGCGCAGGCACTTTTCATACAAAACCCAGCCTGACAACCCTGGAGTGTCTGGTGTGATCGTCTTTCGTTATCTATCCCGCGAAGTCCTGCTGACCCTGAGCGCCGTGAGCGCCGTGCTGCTGGTCATCATCATGAGCGGACGCTTCATCAAATACCTTGCCCAGGCGGCCTCCGGTGCCCTGGATCCGGGCTCCCTGTTCCTGATCATGGGGTTCCGCCTGCCGGGCTTCCTGCAATTGATCCTGCCGCTGGGGTTGTTCCTCGGTATTTTGCTGGCCTATGGGCGGCTGTACCTGGACAGTGAAATGACCGTGCTGTCGGCCACCGGCATGAGCCAGCAACGGCTGTTTCGCATGACCCTGTTCCCGGCCACATTGGTGGCGCTGGTGGTGGCCTGGCTGAGCCTGAGCCTGTCGCCCCAGGGCGCCAACCAATTCCAGCTGCTGATCAACCAGCAGGACGCCATGACCGAATTCGACACCCTGGTGCCAGGGCGTTTCCAGGCCCTGCGCGACGGCACGCGGGTGACCTACACCGAACAGCTCTCGGATGACCGGATCGACCTGGGCGGCGTCTTCATTACGCAAAAGAACCTGTCTTCGGACAGCAAGAAGGACCGTGGCATTTCCGTGCTGGTGGCCGAGAAGGGCCGACAGGAAATCAACCCCGACGGCAACCGCTACCTGATCCTGCACAATGGCTATCGCTACGATGGCAAGCCGGGGCAGGCCGACTACCGGGCCATCAAGTACGACACCTATGGTGTGCTGTTGCCCAAGCCCGAGGTCAGCGACGAAGTCACCGATCGCGACGCGATGCCCACCGCCAGCCTGTTGGGCAACAAGGACATTCGTGCCCGCACCGAGCTGCAATGGCGCCTGTCGTTGCCGCTGCTGGTGTTCATCGTGACCCTCATGGCGGTCCCGCTGTCGCGGGTCAACCCGCGCCAGGGCCGTTTCCTCAAGTTGCTGCCGGCGATTCTCCTGTATATGGCTTACCTGACCATCCTGATTTCCGCCCGCGGCGCCCTGGAGAAGGGCAAGATCCCGCCGACGCTGGGCTTGTGGTGGGTGCATGGCATCTTCCTGGCCATTGGCCTGGGGCTGCTCTATTGGGAACCCCTGCGCCTGAAACTGGCCAGTCGCCGCAGCGCGCTGGAGGTGGCCCGTGGTTAAACTCGACCGCTACATCGGCAGCAGTGTGTTCATGGCGATTCTCGCGGTGCTGGGGATCATCCTTGGCCTGGCGACCCTGTTTGCCTTCATCGATGAAATGAGCGACGTCAGCGACACCTATACCCTGACGGACGTGGCGAGCTACGTGCTGCTGACCGCGCCTCGGCGCCTGTACGACATGCTGCCGATGGCGGCGCTGATCGGCTGCCTGATCGGCCTGGGCAGCCTGGCCAGCAACAGTGAGCTGACCATCATGCGCGCCGCAGGCGTGTCCATTGGTCGGATCGTCTGGGCGGTGATGAAGCCGATGCTGGTGCTGATGCTGGTGGGTGTGTTGATCGGCGAATACATCGCCCCGGCCACCGAGAACACCGCCCAGGCCAACCGTTCCCTGGCCCAGGGCGGCGGTGATGCGCAAAGCGCCAAGCACGGCCTGTGGCACCGCCAGGGTGACGAGTTCATCCACATCAACTCGGTCCAGCCCAATGGCATCCTCTATGGCGTGACCCGCTATCGTTTCGACGACCAGCGGCACATGCTGTCAGCGAGCTTCGCCAAGCGCGCGAATTTCGCCGAGGACCACTGGCAACTGAGTGATGTCACCACCACCCTGTTCCATGACAAGCGCACCGAGGTGGTCGCTGCCCCGCAAGAGCGTTGGGACGTGTCGATCAGCCCGCAGTTGCTCAGCACCGTGGTGATGGCGCCGGAATCGCTGTCGATTACCGGTTTGTGGGGCTATATCCACTATCTGGCGGACCAGGGCCTGAACAATGGCCGCTACTGGCTGGCTTTTTGGGTCAAGGTGTTGCAACCGCTGGTCACCGCCGCTCTGGTGTTGATGGCGATTTCCTTCATTTTCGGCCCGCTGCGTTCGGTGACCCTTGGTCAACGAGTGTTTACCGGCGTGCTGGTGGGCTTCACCTTCCGTATCGCCCAGGATCTGCTGGGGCCGTCGAGCCTGGTGTTTGGTTTCTCGCCGCTGTTTGCGGTGCTGGTCCCCGCGGCTGTCTGCGCGTTGGCCGGGCTCTGGCTGCTGCGCAGGGCGGGTTGACCCCAATTCTTGTGGCAAGCAGGCTTCATGTGGCGAGGGGATTTATCCCCGTTGGACTGCCCAGCAGTCCCCAGCATCCTCCCTGGCGCATCGCCAGGGTTGATAGGTCGAGGGCTGCTTCGCAGCCCAGCGGGGATAAATCCCCTCGCCACAATGGCGTCTGTATCAGGTACAATTCCCGGCTATTTTTCGGCGGGCCATGCCTGCAGCCTTTTTGAGTGTTGATCCGTGAGTGATTTGAGTCATATCCGCAATTTCTCCATCATCGCCCACATTGACCATGGCAAGTCGACGCTGGCTGATCGCTTCATCCAGATGTGCGGCGGCCTGGCCGAGCGTGAAATGGAAGCCCAGGTCCTGGACTCCATGGACCTCGAGCGTGAACGCGGGATCACCATCAAGGCCCACAGCGTTACCCTGTATTACAAGGCCCGCGACGGCGTCACCTATCAGCTGAACTTCATCGATACCCCGGGTCACGTCGACTTCACCTATGAAGTCAGCCGGTCGCTGGCGGCCTGCGAGGGTGCATTGCTGGTGGTCGATGCCGGCCAGGGCGTCGAGGCCCAGTCGGTCGCCAACTGCTACACGGCCATCGAGCAGGGTCTGGAAGTCATGCCGGTGCTGAACAAGATCGACCTGCCCCAGGCCGATCCGGACCGCGTGAAGGAAGAAATCGAGAAAATCATTGGCATCGATGCCACCGACGCGGTCACCTGCAGTGCCAAGACCGGCCTGGGCGTGGATGAAGTGCTCGAACGCCTGGTCACCACCATTCCTGCGCCAACCGGCAACATCGAAGATCCGCTGCAAGCGTTGATCATCGACTCCTGGTTCGACAACTACCTGGGTGTAGTCTCCCTGGTACGCGTGCGCCATGGCCGCGTGAAGAAGGGCGACAAGATCCTGGTCAAGTCCACCGGCAAGATCCACCTGGTGGACAGCGTCGGGGTCTTCAACCCGAAACATACCGCCACCGTCGACCTGAAGGCCGGCGAAGTGGGCTTCATCATCGCCGGTATCAAGGACATCCACGGGGCGCCGGTCGGCGACACCCTGACCTTGAGTTCCACCCCCGACGTCGATGTGCTGCCCGGTTTCAAACGCATCCAGCCGCAGGTCTATGCCGGCCTGTTCCCGGTCAGCTCCGACGACTTCGAGGATTTCCGCGAAGCCCTGCAAAAGCTGACCCTGAACGACTCCTCCCTGCAATACACCCCGGAAAGCTCCGACGCCCTGGGCTTCGGCTTCCGCTGCGGGTTCCTGGGCATGTTGCACATGGAAATCATCCAGGAGCGCCTGGAGCGCGAATACGACCTGGACCTGATCACCACGGCACCGACGGTAATCTTCGAGCTGCTGCTCAAGAACGGCGAAACCCTCTACGTCGACAACCCGTCCAAGCTGCCGGACCTGTCGGCCATCGAGGACATGCGCGAGCCGATCGTGCGGGCCAACATCCTTGTGCCTCAGGAGCACCTGGGTAACGTCATTACCCTGTGCATCGAGAAACGCGGCGTACAACACGACATGCTGTTCCTCGGCACGCAGGTCCAGGTGACCTACGACCTGCCGATGAACGAAGTGGTGCTGGACTTCTTCGACCGCCTCAAATCCACCAGTCGCGGCTATGCTTCGCTGGACTATCATTTCGATCGTTACCAATCGGCTAATCTGGTGAAACTGGATGTGCTGATCAACGGTGAGAAAGTCGATGCCCTGGCATTGATCGTGCACCGTGACAACGCGCACTACAAAGGTCGTGCATTGACCGAGAAGATGAAGGAACTGATTCCGCGGCAGATGTTCGATGTGGCAATCCAGGCCGCCATTGGCGGGCAGATTGTGGCGCGTACAACCGTCAAGGCGCTCAGAAAGAACGTATTGGCCAAATGCTACGGCGGCGACGTCAGCCGTAAGCGCAAGCTGTTGGAAAAGCAGAAGGCCGGTAAAAAACGCATGAAGCAGGTCGGTAACGTGGAAATTCCACAGGAAGCCTTCCTTGCGGTGCTCAGGTTGGATAGTTAGGTCCTATGTCGCTAAATTTCCCGCTGTTGCTGGTTATCGCCGTGTTCGTCTGCGGCCTGTTGGCGTTGCTTGATCTGTTGTTCCTGGCGCCTCGGCGCCGGGCGGCCATCGCCTCTTATCAGGGCAGCGTCAGCCAGCCTGATGGTGTGGTGATCGAAAAGCTCAACAAGGAACCGCTGCTGGTCGAATACGGCAAGTCGTTCTTCCCGGTGCTGTTCATCGTGCTGGTGCTGCGTTCGTTCCTGGTGGAGCCGTTCCAGATCCCGTCCGGTTCGATGAAGCCGACCCTGGACGTGGGCGATTTCATTCTGGTGAACAAGTTCTCCTACGGGATCCGCCTGCCGGTGATCGACAAGAAAGTCATCGAGGTGGGTGATCCGCAACGCGGCGATGTCATGGTGTTCCGCTTCCCGAGCGACCCGAACGTCAACTACATCAAGCGGGTGGTCGGCTTGCCGGGCGACACGATCCGCTACACCGCCGACAAGCGTCTGTTCGTCAATGGCGAATCGGTGGCTGAACAATTGCTCGGCTCCGAGCCGGGTACGCTGGGCAGTGCCGAACTCTACCGGGAAAAGCTCGGCGAGGCCGAACACCTGATCCGCAAGGAAATGAGCCGCTACCGCGCAACGCCGGACCGTTCGTGGACCGTGCCGGCGGGGCACTATTTCATGATGGGCGACAACCGCGACAACTCCAACGACAGCCGTTACTGGGATGATCCGAACATTCCCAAGGACCTGCTGGGCATGGTCCCGGACCGAAACATCGTCGGCAAGGCCTTTGCGGTCTGGATGAGCTGGCCGGAACCCAAACTCAGCCACCTGCCGAATTTCTCGCGGGTTGGCTTGATCAAGTAATCCCACACGGCGCTGTTGAACACAGCGCCGAATGCTTTTCTGGAGCCTGCACAGGGTTGCCCGGAGGCATGAAGCCAACGATAGTCAGGACGTCATTTTTGAACACAGCGTTAATTGTCCCAAGCCAACGGTGCCTTGCCACCGTGGCGGTGGAATCCAGCCACGAACTCAGCGTGGGTAAACCGTGAGCGTTTCTCTAAGCCGTCTCGAGCGTCAGCTCGGCTACACCTTCAAGGACCCGGACCTGATGCTCCTGGCCCTCACTCACCGCAGTTTTGCCGGGCGCAACAACGAGCGCCTGGAATTCCTCGGTGATGCCATCCTCAACTTCGTGGCCGGCGAGGCGCTGTTCGAACGCTTCCCGCTGGCCCGCGAAGGCCAGTTGTCGCGTTTGCGCGCGCGATTGGTAAAAGGTGAGACCCTGGCCGTGCTGGCCCGTGGTTTCGACCTGGGCGATTACCTGCGCCTGGGCTCCGGTGAATTGAAAAGCGGCGGTTTCCGTCGCGAGTCGATCCTGGCCGATGCCCTGGAAGCGTTGATTGGCGCGATCTACCTGGACTCAGGCATGGACATGGCGCGCGAACGCGTGCTGGCCTGGCTGACTTCCGAGATCGACAGCCTGACGCTGGTGGACACCAACAAGGATCCCAAGACCCGTTTGCAGGAGTTCCTACAGTCGCGCAGTTGCGAACTGCCGCGCTACGAAGTGGTGGATATCCAGGGTGAGCCGCATTGCCGAACCTTCTTCGTCGAATGCGAAGTTGTCCTACTGAATGAAAAAAGCCGGGGTCAGGGTGTGAGTCGTCGTATTGCCGAACAGGTAGCGGCCGCCGCAGCACTGATCGCCCTGGGCGTGGAGAATGGCAATGACTGATACAACCGTCACCCGCTGCGGCTATGTCGCCATTGTCGGTCGGCCGAACGTGGGCAAGTCCACGCTGCTGAACCACATCCTGGGCCAGAAACTGGCGATCACCTCGCGCAAGCCCCAGACCACCCGCCACAACATGCTGGGTATCAAGACCGAAGGCGCCGTGCAGGCGATCTACGTCGACACCCCGGGCATGCACAAGGGTGGCGAAAAGGCCTTGAACCGCTACATGAACAAGACTGCCTCGGCGGCGTTGAAAGACGTCGACGTGGTGATCTTCGTGGTCGACCGCACCAAATGGACCGAAGAAGACCAGATGGTCCTCGAGCGTGTCCAGTACGTCACCGGCCCGCTGATCGTGGCACTGAACAAGACCGACCGTATCGAAGACAAGGCTGAACTGATGCCGCACCTGTCCTGGTTGCAGGAACAGTTGCCCAACGCCCAGATCATCCCGATCTCTGCCCAGCATGGCCATAACCTCGACGCGCTGGAGCGGGTGATTGCCGAACACCTGCCGGAAAACGATCATTTCTTCCCTGAAGACCAGATCACCGACCGCAGCAGCCGTTTCCTTGCCGCCGAGCTGGTGCGCGAGAAAATCATGCGCCAGATGGGCGCCGAGCTGCCGTACCAGATCACGGTCGAGATCGAAGAGTTCAAGCAACAGGGCAAGACCCTGCACATTCATGCATTGATCCTCGTCGAACGTGATGGCCAGAAGAAAATCATCATTGGCGACAAGGGCGAGCGCATCAAGCGCATCGGCACCGAGGCGCGCAAGGACATGGAGCTGCTGTTCGACTCCAAGATCATGCTCAACCTGTGGGTCAAGGTGAAGGGCGGCTGGTCCGATGACGAGCGTGCGCTGCGGTCGTTGGGTTACGGCGACCTGTAATCCATCCGGCAGTACACCACGGACCTTGTGGGAGCGGGCTTGCTCGCGAATGCGTCCTGTCAGTCGACATCATTGTTAACTGACACACCGCATTCGCGAGCAAGCCCGCTCCCACATTGGTTTGGGGTCGTTTATAAAATTGTGCTCCGTCAGCGAGACTCCATTTCCATGTCCCCAACCCAACCCACCGGCCAATCCGCCTACGTCCTCCACAGCCGCGCCTACCGTGAAAGCAGCGCCCTGGTGGACTTCCTCACGCCCCAAGGGCGGCTGCGGGCGGTGTTGCGGGGGGCGCGGGGCAAAGCGGGGACGCTGGCACGGCCCTTCGTGCCGCTGGAAGTCGAATTTCGCGGGCGGGGCGAGTTGAAGAACGTCGGGCGCATGGAAAGCAACGGCGTCGCCGCCTGGCTCAATGGCGAGGCGTTGTTCAGCGGCTTGTACCTCAATGAATTGCTGATCCGCCTGCTGCCCGCCGAAGATCCTCACCCGGCCGTCTTCGACCACTACGCCGCCACGCTGCTGGCCCTGGCAGAAGGCCGTCCGCTGGAGCCGCTGCTGCGTTCGTTCGAATGGCGGCTGCTGGATGACCTGGGCTATGGCTTCGCCTTGAGCGCCGACCTGCACGGCGAGCCCATCGCCGCCGACGGCCTCTACCGTTTGCAAGTGGATGCTGGCCTGGAGCGGGTCTACCTGCTGCAACCGGGGCTGTTCAATGGCGCCGAGCTGCTGGCCATGGCCGAGGCCGACTGGAGCGCGCCGGGCGCCTTGTCGGCGGCCAAGCGGCTGATGCGCCAAGCCCTGGCCGTGCACCTGGGCGGTCGGCCCCTGGTCAGTCGCGAGCTGTTTCGCAAGCCCTGATCAACCCGTATGCTGTGGGCCGACTATCTGTCCCTTCAGGAGCCTTTTTGTGAGCACCAGCAATCGCATTCTTCTCGGCGTGAACATCGACCATGTCGCCACCCTGCGCCAGGCCCGCGGTACGCGCTACCCGGATCCGGTCAAGGCCGCGCTGGACGCGGAAGAGGCGGGTGCCGACGGCATCACCGTGCACCTGCGTGAAGACCGTCGCCACATCCAGGAGCGCGACGTGCTGCTGCTCAAGGACGTGCTGCAAACCCGCATGAACTTCGAAATGGGCGTGACCGAAGAAATGATGGCGTTCGCTGAGCTCATCCGCCCGGCGCACATCTGCCTGGTGCCGGAGACGCGCCAGGAACTGACCACCGAAGGCGGTCTCGACGTAGCGGGGCAGGAATCGCGGATCAGCCTGGCGGTGGAGCGCCTGTCGAAGATCGGTGCCGAGGTATCGTTGTTCATCGATGCCGACGAACGGCAGATCGAAGCATCCAAGCGGGTCGGCGCCCCGGCCATCGAACTGCACACCGGTCGTTACGCCGATGCCGAAACCCCCACCGAGGTGGCCGACGAGCTGCAGCGGGTCGCCGATGGCGTCGCCTTTGGCCTGGCCCAGGGCTTGATCGTCAACGCCGGCCATGGCTTGCACTACCACAACGTCGAAGCCGTCGCGGCCATCAAGGGCATCAACGAGCTGAACATCGGCCACGCGCTGGTGGCCCATGCGTTGTTCGTCGGGTTTAAGTCGGCGGTGGCGGAAATGAAAGCGCTGATCCTGGCTGCCGCGAAAGCCTGATGCCACCACATAACTCAATGTGCCTGCTCATTTAAGGCCTGCTTGATTGATTGTGGCGAGGGGATTTATCCCCGTTGGGCTGCGAAGCGGCCCTAAAATCTGGCGCCTCGGTGTGTCAGGCAGATTGAGTTGACTGCTTTGGGGCTGCTGCGCAGCCCAACGGGGATAAATCCCCTCGCCACAGATTCATCACAGCATCGGGATGGTGTACAGCTTCAGAGCTGCGGGGATTCCTGGTTCGGCTTGCTCTTGTCCACACCCGGCACGTGCAGGTTGCCCTCGGCCACCTGGTCGCCTTCGAGCTGCGGTTGCGTCACCCAGGTCAGGATGTCGTAGTAGCGACGGATGTTCGCCACGAAATGCACGGGCTCGCCGCCCCGGGCGTAGCCGTAGCGGGTCTTGCTGTACCACTGTTTCTGGGACAGGCGCGGCAGGATCTTCTTCACATCCAGCCACTTGTCCGGGTTCAGCCCTTCCTTGGCCGCCAGTTTGCGGGCGTCGTCCAGGTGGCCGCTGCCGACGTTATAGGCCGCCAGGGCGAACCAGGTACGGTCGGGCTCCTGGATGCTTTCGTCCAGTTGGTCCTTCATGTAGGCCAGGTACTTGGCGCCGCCCATGATGCTTTGCTTCGGGTCCAGGCGGTTGGACACGCCCATGGCCTGGGCGGTGTTCTGGGTCAGCATCATCAGGCCGCGCACGCCGGTCTTGGACGTGACCGCCGGTTGCCACAGCGATTCCTGATAGCCGATCGCGGCCAGCAGGCGCCAGTCGACTTTCTCTTTCTTGGCGTAGGCCTTGAAGTGCTGTTCGTATTTGGGCAGGCGTTGTTGCAGGTGCTGGGCGAACGTGGTGGCGCCCATGTAGCCGAGGACATCGACGTGGCCGTAGTAGCGGTCCTTGAGGCGTTGCAGCGTGCCGTTCTTCTGCACCTTGTCGAGGTAGCTGTTGATCTCGTTGAGCAGGCTGTTGTCTTCACCAGGGGCCACGGCCCAGCTCTGGTTGCGGGCATCGCCCAGGTCGAAGGCCACGCGCACGTTGGGGAAGTACACCTGGTTCATCGCCACTTCGTTGGAATCCACCAGGGTGAGGTCGATCTGGCCCTCGTCGACCATGCGCAGCAGGTCGACCACTTCAACCGCGTCGGACTCTTCGTATTCGATGCCGGGATATTGCTGTTTCAGCTGCGCCAGCTGTTCGGCGTGGCTGCTGCCCTTGAGCACCATGATCTTCTTGCCCGCCAGGGCGGCCGCGTCGGTGGGGCGTGACTGGCCATTGCGGTAGATGACCTGCGGGGTGACTTCCAGGTAGGCGTGGGAAAACCGCACCTGCTTCTTGCGCTGTTCGCTGCTGACCAGGCCTGCGGCCGCCAATACCGGGCCGTTGGGCTTGCCGATTTGGCTGAACAGGTCGTCGAGGTTGTCAGCGGTCTCGATCTTCAGCTCCACCCCCAAATCGTCGGCGAAGCGCTTCACCAGCTCGTACTCGAAGCCGGTTTCACCGTTGCGATCCTGGAAGTAGGTGGCAGGGCTGTTTCGGGTAACCACCCGCAGCACGCCATCCTCCTTTACGCGCTCCAGTGTGTTGGGTTTCTCAACACAACCACTGAGCACCAGGAAGAGTCCGGTTGCGATCAGCCATTTGGCATATCGCGGACGCAAAGCCGTTGGGGAAAACATCTGCGCAGTATACGCAAACGGCCCCTACCGCCATATCTCGACAGCAAAAGGCCAGTCTGCTAGCGGTTGCAAAACATGTCCGCAACACCGGCCGGCCGGGGTGTGGCGGGCTTTGCGCCGCTGAAAAATATCTCTGCACGAACCTTGGTACGGGGCCCCAATACCCCCGCATGCGCAAAGACCGACATTCGGCCAGCACCGTGCGTGCCGTTTCGGGTGCCGTTGCCGGCGGTTTAGGCTAGAATGCACGGCCTCAAAGCACACCCCCTTCCCGAGGCTGTCCCGAAGATGTTGATCCTGCGCGGCGCTCCTGCCCTTTCTGCCTTTCGCCACAGCAAACTCCTTGAGCAACTGAGCCAAAAGGTTCCGGCTGTCAGTGGCTTGTATGCTGAATTCGCTCACTTCGCCGAAGTCACCGGCGGTTTGACCGGCGACGAACAGCAGGTGCTCGCGCGCCTTCTGAAGTACGGCCCCAGTGTTCCTGTCCAGGAGCCGGCCGGTCGCCTGTTCCTGGTGCTGCCGCGTTTCGGCACCATTTCGCCGTGGTCGAGCAAGGCCAGCGACATCGCCCGCAATTGCGGCCTGGCGAAGATCCAGCGCCTGGAGCGCGGCATTGCCTTTTATGTCGCCGGTGAGTTCAGCGAGGCCGAGGCCCAGTTGATCGCCGAAGGCCTGCATGACCGCATGACCCAGGTCGTGCTGGGCAACCTGGAGCAGGCCGCCGGTCTGTTCAGCCACGCCGAACCCAAGCCGCTGACGGCCATCGACGTACTGGGCGGCGGCCGTGCCGCACTGGAAAACGCCAACGCCGAACTGGGCCTGGCCCTGGCCGAAGACGAGATCGATTACCTGGTCAACGCCTTCCAGGGCTTGAAGCGCAACCCGCACGACATCGAACTGATGATGTTTGCCCAGGCCAACTCCGAGCACTGCCGCCACAAGATCTTCAACGCCAGTTGGGACATTGACGGCCAGAGCCAGGAAAAAAGCCTGTTCGGCATGATCAAGAACACCTATCAGATGCATAACGAAGGTGTGCTGTCGGCCTACAAGGACAACGCGGCGGTGATCGTCGGCAACGTTGCCGGTCGCTTCTACCCGAACCCCGAGACCCGCCAGTACGGTGCGGTCCAGGAGCCGGTGCACATCCTCATGAAGGTCGAGACCCACAACCACCCGACCGCCATTGCGCCGTTCCCGGGCGCGTCCACCGGTTCCGGTGGCGAGATCCGCGACGAAGGCGCCACCGGGCGCGGTGCCAAGCCCAAGGCCGGCCTGACCGGCTTCACCGTGTCGAACCTGCAGATCCCGGGCTTCGAACAGCCATGGGAAAAGCCCTACGGCAAGCCTGAGCGTATCGTCAACGCCCTCGACATCATGATCGAAGGTCCCCTGGGGGGCGCGGCGTTCAACAACGAATTCGGCCGTCCGGCCCTGACCGGCTACTTCCGTACCTTCGAACAGTCCATCACCACCCCCCGTGGTGAGGAAGTCCGTGGTTACCACAAGCCGATCATGCTCGCGGGTGGCATGGGCAACATCCGCGCCGAACACGTGCAGAAAGGCGAGATCCTGGTCGGCTCCAAGCTGATCGTCCTCGGCGGCCCGGCCATGCTGATCGGCCTGGGTGGCGGCGCGGCTTCCTCCATGGCCACCGGCACCAGCTCGGCCGACCTGGACTTCGCCTCGGTCCAGCGGGAAAACCCGGAAATGGAACGCCGTTGCCAGGAAGTCATCGACCGTTGCTGGCAGTTGGGTGAACACAACCCCATCAGCTTCATCCACGACGTCGGCGCCGGCGGCCTGTCCAACGCCTTCCCGGAACTGGTCAACGACGGTGGTCGCGGTGGTCGCTTCGAACTGCGCAACATTCCGAACGACGAGCCGGGCATGGCCCCGCACGAAATCTGGAGCAACGAATCCCAGGAGCGTTACGTCCTGGCGGTCGGCCCAGCCGACTTCGAACGCTTCCAGGCCATTTGCGAGCGCGAGCGCTGCCCGTTCGCGGTAGTGGGTGAAGCCACCGCCGAGCCGCAACTGACCGTCACCGACAGCCACTTCGGCAACAGCCCGGTGGACATGCCGCTGGAAGTGCTGCTGGGCAAGGCCCCGCGGATGCACCGTTCGGCGGTTCGCGAAGCGGAGCTGGGGGATGATTTCGATCCATCGACACTCGACATCGCCGATTCCATCGAGCGTGTACTGCATCACCCGGCCGTGGCGAGCAAGAGCTTCCTGATCACCATCGGCGACCGCACCATCACCGGCCTCGTGGCCCGTGACCAGATGGTCGGTCCATGGCAGGTGCCGGTGGCCGACGTGGCCGTGACCGCCACCAGCTTCGACGTCTACACCGGCGAAGCCATGGCCATGGGCGAGCGCACGCCGCTGGCGCTGCTGGATGCCCCGGCCTCGGGCCGCATGGCGATCGGCGAGACCCTGACCAACATCGCGGCTTCGCGCATCGGCAAGATTTCCGACATCAAGCTGTCGGCCAACTGGATGTCCGCCGCCGGTCACCCGGGTGAAGACGCGCGCCTGTACGACACCGTCAAGGCCGTCGGCATGGAGCTGTGCCCGGAACTGGGCATCACCATTCCGGTGGGCAAGGACTCCATGTCCATGGCCACGCGCTGGAGCGACGAAGGCGTGGACAAGAGCGTGACCTCGCCGCTGTCGCTGATCGTGACCGGTTTCGCCCCGGTCACCGACATCCGCCAGACCCTGACCCCGCAACTGCGCATGGACAAGGGCACCACCGACCTGATCCTGATCGACCTGGGCCGTGGCCAGAACCGCATGGGCGCCTCGATCCTGGCCCAGGTGCATGGCAAGCTCGGTTCGCAGGCGCCGGACGTCGACGATGCCGAAGACCTGAAGGCGTTCTTCGCCGTCATCCAGGGCCTGAACGCCGACGGTCACCTGCTGGCCTACCACGACCGTTCCGACGGTGGTTTGCTGACCACCGTGGTGGAAATGGCCTTCGCCGGTCACTGTGGCCTGAGCCTGACCCTCGACAGCGTGGCCGAGTCCACGGCTGAAATCCCGGCCATCCTGTTCAACGAAGAACTGGGTGCGGTGATCCAGGTTCGCCAGGACGCCACCCCGGACATCCTCGCCCAGTTCAGCGCCGCCGGCCTGGCCGATTGCGTCTCGGTGATCGGTCAGCCGATCAACAACGCTCACATCAACATCACCTTCAACGGCGACACCGTCTTCGAAGGCCAGCGCAGTCTGTTGCAGCGTCAGTGGGCTGAAACCAGCTACCAGATCCAGCGCCTGCGCGACAACGCCGAGTGCGCCGAGCAGGAGTTCGACGCGCTGCTGGAAGAAGACAACCCGGGCCTGAGCGCCAAGCTCAGCTACGACGTCAACCACGACGTGGCCGCGCCCTACATCAAGAAGGGCATTCGCCCACAAGTGGCGGTCCTGCGCGAGCAGGGCGTCAATGGTCAGGTGGAGATGGCGGCAGCGTTCGATCGCGCCGGTTTCAACGCGATCGACGTGCACATGAGCGACATCCTGGCCGGCCGTGTCGACCTGAACGACTTCAAGGGCATGGTCGCCTGCGGCGGTTTCTCCTACGGCGACGTGCTCGGTGCCGGTGAGGGCTGGGCCAAGTCGGCGCTGTTCAACAGCCGCGCCCGCGACGCGTTCCAGGGCTTCTTCGAACGCACCGACAGCTTCACCCTCGGCGTGTGCAACGGTTGCCAGATGATGTCCAACCTGCACGAGCTGATCCCGGGCAGCGAATTCTGGCCGCACTTCGTGCGTAACCGTTCCGAGCAGTTCGAAGCGCGCGTGGCGATGGTCCAGGTCCAGGAGTCGAACTCGATCTTCCTTCAGGGCATGGCCGGTTCGCGCATGCCGATCGCCATCGCCCACGGCGAAGGCCATGCGGAGTTCGAAAGCGAAGAAGCCCTGCTCGAAGCCGACCTGTCCGGTTGCGTGTCGCTGCGTTTTGTCGACAACCACGGCAAGGTCACCGAAACCTACCCGGCCAACCCGAACGGCTCGCCGCGCGGGATCACCGGCCTGACCAGCCGCGACGGCCGCGTCACGATCATGATGCCGCACCCGGAGCGGGTATTCCGTGCGGTGCAGAACTCGTGGCGTTCGGACGACTGGAACGAAGACGCGCCCTGGATGCGCATGTTCCGCAACGCCCGCGTCTGGGTGAACTGAGACGGTGTACAAGCTCTGCTTCTTCGTCCCGGCCAGTCACGTGGACGAGGTCAAAAGCGCCGTATTCGCTGCCGGTGGCGGGCGAATCGGCGACTATGACCACTGTGCCTGGCAAGTGTTGGGCCTGGGCCAGTTTCGCCCGTTGGACGGCAGCGAGCCGTTCATTGGCGAGGCGGGCCAGGTCGAGCAGGTCGAGGAGTGGAAGGTAGAGCTTGTCGTTGCCGATGAGCTGATTCGTGGGGTGGTGAACGCGCTGAAACAAAGCCATCCCTACGAGACGCCAGCGTATGAAGTATGGCGACTGGAGGATTTTTGATCCTTCGCTCATCGAATGAGGAACCCGCTGATTCAATCAGCGGGTTTTTTGTTTAAGCGCTAAAACCATGCCCGCCAGCGCAAGCCGATTTCCCACGTTCCAGTGGATCCGGAAACTGTGGGAGCGGGCCTCCAGGGGGCCGGAAATATGTGCTCGACGCTAATGAACTGTGGGAGCGGGCTTGCCCGCGAAGGCGTCGGGTCAGCTTGCATTGATGTTGGATGTACTGGCCTCTTCGCGAGCAAGCCCGCTCCCCAGAGGCTCTACCTAGCCCGCCCGTCTATTGATGCCGGTTCTCGAGGCGGCAGGCTTCCTTCTCGATGCCAATGCACTCGACTGGTTCACTGACGCCTTTCTCGAACCGGCGAGCATTCATCAATAGCCCGCCCTTGATACCGCCGATGAATGCGTACGCGCCTTCACGCGAACCTACGTTACGTACCGATAAATCTACTGCCACGCTGTTGGGCCTGACTTCATAGACCCAGCCCCCGTTGGCGGCTTCTTGGGTTGCCCAGAACTTGGCTTCGCTATAATCGCTGAATGCCACAACGACCGATTGAGCCAGAGGGGACTCCGGCCAGATCGATTGTCGCAGATTCGGTGTCAGAGAGTTCCAGGCCCGTAGCCCTCGGGCCAGCGCATCCGCTCCCTGCGTGGGATTGATTGTCGTAGAGCCGACTGCCCAGAGGGACTGCTTGTTCGTTATCCATGCCAGGCCCTCCGGAGGCACCACTCGGTTCCACTCGATGGACATTGCAGCGATCTCCAGCCTCGTCTCGCGGCCAGTGGGTTCACGGTAGTTTGGGTTAGTTACGCATTCGGTAAAATCGGGTGCCCGGCAGGCATTTTTGATGAAGCGCCCCTTTACACCGCCTGGGAAGCTGATTTCCTCCTCGCTGGGAAAATGCCCTCCCGATAGCGGCTGATCGACGCCATGGGGGGCATGGAGTTCGTACAGCCATTCGCTGGCGTAGTGCTCGGCGATGGACTTACTGCGCGTTGTGCTGCTGTATATCGATTTTGCGATCCCGCCCCCATGACTGTACCAGTCGTATTTCCATTCATTCTCGGGGAAGCCCACGGCCTTGGGCAGTAGCCCGTCCCGGAAGGCATTGAGGCCTTGACCCGTTGTATCTCCTCGATAGAGCGTATCCATGTCGGTACGCCAGCGTAACGAGGGTACGGTCTTGCGGATATCCACGCTCGAATCCGCGGTGACCTGCAGCCAGGCCTGATACCAGGGTTCATCTTTCTGCACCGAGTCCTGAGTCGCGGCCCACGTATTCGGGGCCACTTGCCAGGCGCTTGCCGTTACCACGGCGACAGCCGCCACCCGTACAAAACCGTTGCTTCTACTCATGATTTGGACACCTCAGCTTGAAACGAGGACGCCAATCGAATCACATACTTCGTTACGACATATTCTTCGAATTGACAGTTTAACTACCTGTTGCGCAGTTCGATGGCACCGCTGGGGTGCGCCTTGGTTTACTGCGTGGGGGTAAGGATAGTTGACTGTTCTGCGCTGTAACGTCTGATTTTGTAACAAGCGGCTCAGTTGAATGCGTTGGCGAATAATCAGGTTGTGTTGTTGGTTGTAATCCGTCTGGTTTGTCCGTTACCTGTTATTTCTGACAGTTGTGAGGTTCTGCTTGATGACTTTTAATCTAGGGTTTTGTCTTGGAGGCGCTCGCTAAATTTTCGGTTGGGTACAGATCTGGACTTGATGCAATAAGTGCCGGCCTCATCGCGAGCAAGCTCGCTCCCACAAGAGGCAGGTGTCGATCACAGGTTTTGTGAACAACACCCAGCCACTGTGGGAGCGAGCTTGCTCGCGATAAATCGAAAGACGAATACAAGAATCCCGGTAGAACACTGGGCCCGTGGTGAGGGAGCTTGCTTCCACAGAGGCTCTACCTAGCCCGCCCGTCTATTGATGACGATTCTCGAGGCGGCAGGCTTCCTTCTCGATGCCGATGCATTCGACCGGTTCACTGACGCCTTTCTCGAAGCGGCGTGCGTTCATCAACAGCCCGCCCTTGATACCGCCGATGAATGCGTACGCGCCTTCACGGTTACCGGTGTAGCGCCCGGACAAATCCACGGCAACGCTGTTGGGCTTGACTTCGTACACCCAGCCGCCGTTTTCCGCTTCCGTGACAGCCCAGATCTTGGCATCGCTATAATCACGGAAGGCCATGACGAGCGAATGCGCAAGATTAGACTCCGGGGTCGTCGCCAAGCGCAGATCCGGTGGCAATGAATTCCAGCCCCGCAATCCGTGGGCCAGCGCATCCGCACCCTGCACCGGATTGATCTTCGCAGAGCCTACCGCCCATAGGGATTGCTTGTTCGTTACCCAGTCCAGGCCTTCGACAGGCACGAGCCTGTTCCAATCGATGCGGGTTGCGGCAATCTCCTGCATCGTCTCGTGGCCAGTGGGTTCGCGGTAGTCCGGGTTCGCGACGCAATCGCCCGGATCGGTTTTCTTGCAGGCCTGCTTGATAAAGCTTCCCTTGACGCCACCGGGGTAGCTGATCTCTTCCTCCGAAGGAATTGGCCCGCCTGATTGCGTCTGGTCGATTCCGTGGGGCGCCTTGAACTCGAACACCCATTCATTGGCGAAGCTCTGGGCGATACGCTGGCTGCGGGTCGTACTGCTGTAGACCGACCGTTGGGCGCCCGCCCCATGGCCGAACCAGTTGTACATCCATTCGCTCTCCGGGAAGTTGACGGATTTAGGCAACAGGCCGTCCCGGAAAGCTTCTAGCCCCTGGTTGGTGGTGTCGCCCCGATAGAGCGTGTCCATGTCGGTCCGCCAGCGCAAGGAAGGGTTGGTCGCGCGGATATCCACAGTCGAGTCCGCAGTGACCTGAAGCCAGGCCTGATACCAGGGTTCATCTTTCTGCGCCGAGTCCTGGGTCGTTGCCCACGCATTGGGGTTCGCTTGCCAGGTGCCTGCCAATACCATGGCGACAGTCGCCGCCCGTATAAAACCGCTGCTTCTACTCATGATGTGGACACCTCTCCTGAAACGAGGATGCCAATCGAATCACATACTTCATTACGACCTATTCTTCGAATTGACAGTTTAATTATCGATTGCTCAGTGCGAAGGCAACGCTGGGGCGTGCCTCGGTTCACTGGTGAGAGTGAGAATAGATGACTGTGCTGGGCTGTAAGATCTTATTTTGTAACAAGCATCTCAGTTGGAAGCGGTCGCGAACATCAGGATGTGTTTGTTGGTCGTTACTGGTCGGAATTATCCGTTACCTGTTATTTCTGACAGTTGATGGCTCTTGGTTGATGACCTTTAATCGAGGGTTTTGTCGAGGGTTCGCGCTAGATAACTTTTCGGTTGGGTACAGGTTCGGGCTTGATGCAATAAGTACCGCCCTCATCGCGAGCAAGCTCGCTGGGTTCGTAGGAGCTGCCGAAGGCTGCGATCTTTTGATCTTTCGTTGGGATTCAAGTGTCTAGGGAAACATCGCAGCCTCGTTGCACTCGACAGCTCCTACACAGCTCCTACACAGCGCCTACAACGCAGTCCAGTGGGCGGACGGTGGTGCTAGGCCCCGGCATCGACCTTGCGGCCATGCGTCAGGCTATCCAACGCCTGCCATAACTTCGGTGCCTTCTCCCCCAGCAGCAAGTGCCAGACGCCACCCTCCAACGGGCTCATACCCTGACACCCCAATCCTTTGAGCCGGCTTTCCGACAAGCCCTTGTCATCGGCCAGCCGCACCCGTAGCCGGCTCGTCGCCACGCACTCGAGTTGCAGGACATTGTCCTGGCCTCCGAGGGCGTCCAGCCATTGTTGCGCTTCGATGCTGGAAAGGGCGGCAGGTGTCGTCGGTGCAGGGGCATTCGGCACCGGCGCGGTGACCAGGCGAAGGGAGGAGGGCACCGCCAGGCGGATTTCATCGGCAATGCTGTCGGCCATCGGCCCCACCACCACCTGCAGGCTCCCGCCGTTACCGGGGCGCACCACGGCCATGGCGCCGAGGGCCTTGAGCTGGGCGTCGGACGCCTTGTTGCGATCCACCATGTCCAGCCGCAAGCGCGTGGTGCAGGCACCGATGGTGATCAGGTTGTCGGCGCCGCCCAAGGCCTGGATGTAGGCCGCGGCCCGCTGGTTTTCGGCGATGGCCGGTTTGTCGCCTGCCGGTACCTCTTCACGCCCCGGGGTCTTCAGGTCGAAGCGGCGGATGCAGAAGTCGAACACCAGGTAATAGATTGCCGCGTAGGCCAGGCCCACCGGGACGACCAACCAGCCGTTGGTGGATTTGCCCCAGCCCAGGACCATGTCGATGAAGCCGCCGGAGAAGGTAAAGCCCAGGTGAATGTCCAGCAGATTGGTCACGGCCATCGATACGCCGGTGAGCAGCGCATGGGCCAGGAACAACAGGGGCGCGAGGAACATGAAGGCGAACTCGATCGGCTCGGTGACACCGGTCAGGAACGAGGTCAGCGCCATGGACAGCAGGATCCCACCCATGATCTTGCGCCGCTGGGGCAAGGCATTGCGGTACATCGCCAGGCACGCGGCGGGCAGGCCGAAGAGCATCACCGGGAACATGCCGGTCATGAATTGGCCGCCCTTGGGGTCGCCGGCGAAATAACGGCTCAGGTCACCGGTGACCACCGCACCGGTGTCGGGGTCGGTGAAACTGCCGAAGATGAACCAGGCCATGTTATTGAGGATGTGGTGCAGGCCGGTAACGATCAGCAATCGGTTGAACACCCCGAACACGAAGGCACCGAAACTGCCGCTTTCCATCAGCATGGCGCCGAAACCGTTGATACCCTGCTGGATCGGCGGCCAGATAAGGCCGAAGACCACGCCCAGCCCGACGGCGCTGAAGCCGGTGACAATCGGCACGAAGCGCCGGCCACCAAAGAACGCCAGGTACTCCGGCAGCTTGATGTCCTTGAAGCGGTTGTACAGCGCTCCCGCCAGCAGGCCGCTGATGATTCCGGCGAGCATGCCCATGTTGATGCTGGCATCGAGCACCTTCAGGGTCGCGATCATCACCAGGTAGCCGATGGCCCCGGCCAACCCCGCCGTACCGTTGTTGTCCCGGGCGAAGCCCACGGCGATGCCGATGGCGAAGATCATCGCCAGGTTGGCGAAAATCGCCTGGCCGGCGTCGTGGATGATGGCGATGTTCAACAGGTCGGTGTCGCCCAGGCGCAGCAACAAGCCGGCGATGGGCAGGATCGCGATGGGCAGCATCAGTGCCCGGCCGAGGCGTTGCAGCCCTTCGATGAAATGCTGGTACATGGCGTCTCTCCCTTTATTGTTCTTCGAAGTGGCTCAGCCCAGGGGCCAGTGTCGATGGCAGGCACGGCGTACCGCGAGTGCGCTGCCCAGGTTCAGCAGTTCGTTGCTCAAGCGAGCGCACTGCGCGGCGTCGAGGTGGCGCACGCGGTCCTTGATTTCGCCGATCTGCGGCGGGCTGACCGACAGTTCGCGTACACCCAGGCCGATCAGTACGGGCGTGGCCAATGGGTCCGAGGCCAGGGCTCCGCACACGCCGACCCAACGCCCATGCTTGGCGGCACCGGCGCAGGTCTGGGCGATCAGCCGCAGCAACGCGGGGTGCAAGGCATCGACCCGGGCGGCGAGGCCGGCGTGGTCGCGGTCCATGGCCAGGGTGTATTGCGACAGGTCGTTGGTGCCGATGGAGAGGAAGTCCGCATGTTCGGCCAATTGTTCGGCCAGCAACGCCGCGGCCGGCACTTCGATCATCACCCCCAGTTGCGGGCGTTCGCTCAGGCCCAGCTCGGTGCCGAGGGCTTCGAGGCGTTGGCGGATGTGCAGCAGTTCGTCGACTTCGGTGACCATGGGCAACAGGATCCGGCAGCGGTCCAGCGGACGGGTTTGCAGCAAGGCGCGCAGTTGCTGGTCGAGCAGGTCCGGTCGCACCTGGGCCAGGCGAATGCCGCGCAGGCCCAGTACCGGGTTGGCTTCGCTCGGCAGTGGCAGGTAGTCCAGTTGCTTGTCACCGCCCACGTCGATGGTGCGAATGATCACCGGCCTGTCGTCCATGGCATCGAGTACGGCTTGATAAGCCTGACGCTGCTCTTCTTCGTCGGGGGCGGTGTGGCGGTCGACGAAGAGAAATTCGGTGCGCAACAAGCCAATGCCATCGGCACCGTTGGTCAGGCTTTGGCCGGCTTCGGCGCTGGAGGCCACGTTAGCGGCGACTTCCACCTCCACGCCATCGACGGTCCGCGCCGGTGTGTGGGCGAGGCTCTGTTGTTGGGCGCGCAGGGCCGTGCGTCGGGTCTGTGCTTGCCGCACCTGCGCCAGGCGCTCGGCGGTTGGTGTGAGTTCGAGGCGGCCCCCGTCAGCGTCCAGCACCACCGATTGTCCTGGCGCCTGCGCAAGCAGTGCCTCGCCCAGCGCCACCAGGCATGGCAGGCCTTTGCCTCGGGCCAGGATCGCCACATGGGACGTCGCGCCACCCTCGACCATGCACACGCCGGCCACACCTTGGGCGCTGAGTTGCAGCAGGTCCGAGGGGGTCAGTTCCTGGGCGGCGACGATGGCGCCCGCCGCGACGTCGAATTGCCAGGCTCCACCGAGCAACGCCCGCAGGACCCGTTGGCGCAAGTCACGCAAGTCGTTGGCGCGCTCGGCCAGCAGCGTGCTGCCCAGTTGTTGCAGGACCTGGCATTGCGCGTCGATGGAGCGGCTCCAGGCGTGGGGCGCGGCACTGCCTTGTTCGATGAAGAACTCGGCGGCATCCAGCAGTAGCGGGTCTTCCAGCAGCGCCAGGTGGGCACTGAAAATCGCCTCTTCATCGCGGTGCTGCCTGGCCCGGGCGTGCTCCAGCGTGAGGTGGATCTCGCCACGGACCTGGGCCAGAGCGTCACTCAGGCGTTGGCGCTGGTCTTCGATGGCATGGCCGCCAGTGTCTTCCGGCAATTGAATGCCGCTCAACCGAATCAGCGGCCCGGTCACCAGGCCGGGCGCGGCACATACGCCGTTCAGCACACCTTCTTCTGCATTCGCCCGTGGTGGTTCGGGTGGCGGCGCGTTGGCATGGGCTTCTTCCACCAGGGCTGTGGATAAGGTCGTCAGCAAGGCTTGCAACGCCGCCTCGGCATCGCTGCCCCGGCAACTGACGTGCACTTGCGCCTGTTCGGTGATGGCCAGCCCCATCATGCCTATTACACTGTCGCAGGAGGCCGATTTGCCGCTGAAATGCAACTGCGAACGGCTCTTGAAGCCTTGCGCGGTCTGGCGCACCAGGGCTGCCGGGCGGGCGTGAAGACCGCCGCGATGAGCGATGCGGACCTGGCCGAACAGTTCGATGCCGCCGTCTTGGTCGTGATGTTCCGCCTGGTCGCCGGCCTTGGCGAGGATGTGCAGCAGCGGGTCGCCGACCTTCACCCCTTTGAGCGTGATGGGGCGTGCCTGGAAATGCTCGCCGTTGGTGATGACCAGCAGGCTGACGAGGCTTTTGCAGCGCAGCGCCACTTTATCCACGTCATACCGCAGCAGCGGCTGGCCATGGCTGACCCGTGCACCTTCCTTGACCAGCATGGAAAACCCGTCGCCTTGCAGCTCGACCGTATCCAGGCCCAGGTGCAGCAGCAGTTCGGCGCCATTGTCGGCCCGCAGGGTCACGGCGTGGCCGGTGCGGGCGACGTGGATCACTTCAGCGTCGCACGGCGCGTAGAGGGTGTCGTTCAGCGGATCGATGGCGATCCCATCGCCCATGGCGCCGCTGGCGAACACCGCGTCCGGGACATTGGCGAGGGTGAGCACCGGGCCGCTGAGGGGGGCGCTGAGGATCAGCTCTTTATTGTTGTTGGGCATGGGCTCGCTCTCTTCAGGCTCTTGTTTGAAAAGCAGTCGGATCAGTGGGTACGGGTGACCTTGCTCAGGTGCCGCGGCTGGTCCGGGTCCAGGCCCCGGGCCACGGCCAGGCTCGCGGCCATCGCGTAGAAGCTCTGGATCGCCAGGATCGGGTCCAGGGCCGGGTGTTCGGCGCGGCTCAAGGTCAGGTCGCGTTCGACAATGTCATCAGGTGCCGCCAGCAGGACCCGGGCACCGCGCTGGCGCATGTCCGCGGCCAGGCTCAACACGCCGGCCTGTTCGGCACCGCGCGGGGCGAACACCAGCAGCGGGTAGTCATGATCGATCAGGGCCATGGGCCCGTGGCGAACTTCGGCACTGCTGAAGGCTTCGGCCTGGATCGCCGAGGTTTCCTTGAACTTGAGCGCTGCTTCCTGGGCGATGGCGAACCCGGCGCCCCGGCCGATCACCATCAACCGCTGACAGTCGCGCAGGGCGTCGACAGCGCTGTGCCAGTCCTGGCGGGCGGCCTCGCGCAGGCCCTCGGGCAGCGCGCTGCCGGCTTCGAGCAACTCGGCGTCAGCTTTCCAGTGGGCCACCAGTCGCGCACTGGCGCTGAGGGTGGCAATGAAGCTCTTGGTCGCGGCGACGCTGCTCTCGACGCCGGCACACAACGGCACGCTGAATTCACAGGCGGCTTCCAGAGGCGAGTCGGTGGCGTTGACCAGGGCCACGCTCAAGGCGCCACGCTTGCGCAACAAGCGCAGGCTGTTCACCAGGTCCGGGCTCTGTCCCGACTGGGAAAACCCGAACGCCACCTGGCCGCTGACCTTCAGCGGCGCCTGTTGCATGGTCACCACCGACATCGGCAGCGAGGCCACCGGGATGCCCAGTTGCTGCATGGCCAGGTAAGCGAAATAGCTGGCGGCGTGATCGGAGCTGCCGCGGGCGATAGTCATTGCCACTTGCGGTGGCTGGCGGCGCAGGCGTCCGGCGATTTCCTCGAGGGCCGGGTCCAGTCGCTGCAACTGGCGCTCGACCGCTTCATGGGAGGCCAGGGCCTCTTCAAGCATTTTGGAAGTCAATGGCTTCTCCTTCGACCATCACGTCGGTCAGGGTCAGGGAACGGTCAAGGCGTACGCAGTCGGCCCAGGCGCCGGGTTGCAGGCGACCGCGCTCGGGCAGGCCGAGGTAGTCGGCGGGAAATTGGGACAGACGCTGGGAGGCTTCGGCGATGGGCAGGCCGATCTTCACCAGGTTGCGCAGGGCCTGGTCCATGGTCAGGGTGCTGCCGGCCAGGGTGCCATCGGCCAGGCGCACCCCGCCCAGGCACTTGGTCACGGTGTGGCTGCCCAGCTTGTATTCGCCGTCGGGCATGCCGGCGGCGGCGGTGGAGTCGGTGACGCAATACAGGCACGGGATTGAACGCAAGGCCACGCGCATCGCACCCGGGTGTACGTGCAGCAAGTCCGGGATCAACTCGGCATATTGCGCATGGGCGAGGGCCGCGCCGACGATCCCCGGTTCGCGGTGATGCAGCGGGCTCATGGCGTTGTACAAATGGGTGAAACTGCTGGCCCCGGCCGCCAATGCGGCGACGCCTTCTTCATAGCTGCCCAGGGTATGGCCGATCTGCATGCGCACGCCCCGGGCGCTGAGGGCACGGATCAAGTCATCATGACCGGCGATTTCCGGGGCGATGGTAATCACCCGGATCGGCGCCAGGGCCAGGTAGCTCTCCACCTCGGCCAGCAGCGCGGTGTGGGCGAAATTCGGTTGCGCGCCGAGTTTGCCGGGGTTGATGTAGGGGCCTTCCAAGTGCACCCCCAAGACCCGGGCGCTGCCGTTCGGGCGCTGCTCACAGAACACGCCGAGGGCCTGCAGCACGCTGGCGATCTCTTCGCTGGGGGCGGTCATGGTGGTGGCCAAGAGTGCGGTCGTGCCAAAACGCAGGTGGGTGCGGGCGATGGTCTCGAACGCCGAAGTCCCTTGCATGATGTCCTTGCCGCCACCGCCGTGGACGTGCAGGTCGATGAAACCGGGCAGCAGGTAGGGCAGGTCATTGCTGGCCGGATCGCAGGGCTGGCCTTCGATGGACACGACTTTGCCGTGCGCATGGAGCAGGCGGCCGCGAACCCAGCCGTCGCAGGTGAGGATGTTGTCTTCGGACATGGGCGTTCTCTGGTCGTCTAGCGCCGCAGTTCTGCGACAAAGTCGTAGTAGTCGTTGCGGCAATAGGTGTCGGTGACTTCGATGGGGGTGTTGTCTTCCAGGTAGCCGACCCGGGTCATCAGCAACATCGCGGTGCCGGGGGCGATGCCTACCAGGGCGGCGAATTCGTCCGAGGCGTTGATGGCCTGGATGTGTTGCAGGGCGCGCACCACCGGCTTGCCGATGCCGTCGAGAAATGCGTAGAGGGAATCGCCCACCGCTTGCGGCTTGGGAATGATCGAGGCGGGCAGGGTGCTCATCTCGATGGCCATGACCGTGTCGTCGGCCTTGCGCAGGCGCTTGAGCCGCGCGACTTTGTCGGTAGGCGACAGGCCCAGGCGGATCAGTTCTTCGTGGGTGGGCGGGGTGATTTCCCGCTCCAGCCATTGGGAGCCCGGCACAAAACCCTTGAGCCGCAGCATCTCGCTGAAGCCGCTGAGGCGTGACAGCGGCTGTTCCAGGCGCGGGGTGATAAAGGTGCCCGAGCCCTGGTTGCGGCGGATCAAGCCTTGTTCGAACAGCACCTCCAAGGCCTTGCGCGCGGTGACCCGGGAAATGCCCAGTTGCTCGCTCAAGCTGCGCTCGGACGGCATCGCCTGCTCGGCTTTCCACTGGCCAGCATGAATCGCCGTCTCCAGGTTACGCGCCAATTGCAGGTACAGCGGCGTGGGTTGGGTGTCGTCAGGGCGCAGGGCCAGGATGTCGTTCATATCGGTGTCCGATGCGGTTGTTGAGTTGTTGTCGCTCGGTAGGTGGAGTGGAAGCTAATACCACTTGAATACCATGTCAATGCCACTTTCCCGGGGTTTAGAGGGGTTGTTGGAGGCTTATGGTGGGGTGGGATTGAAGTGGTATTAGAGGGAGGGGATTCGAACGCAAAGATCTTCAACTGCGACAACGCCTACTGGGTGAACTGGTATTCATCTGTAGGTAATTTCTGAAGATGGGATCTTTTGATTTTATTTTTCGATGCTGACGGGCGGTCGTCCGAGCCCACCAAGGCTACCGCGCTGTTGTGGCGAGGGGATTTATCCCCACTGGGGCGCGCAGCGGCCCTAACCTGACAACTCGGCGTGGGGGATTGCTTGGGGCTGCTACGCAGCCCAGCGGGGATAAATCCCCTCGCCACAGAGATAGCGGTCTGTCAGACGCACCGAAATTTCCGACAAGTTTTTAGGGTTGTCCCTCGGAAGCGGGGGCTCTAGCCTTTGGGTGTCGCTGCCAATTCAGCGACCGGGTTTGACCGCTCGAGAATCCAGGCAAGCCAGCGCTCCAAGACCTATTTCAGGCGTTTTTCTTTCGTCTGAGGTATCGTGTCGCGGCGGCTGTGCGTGGGACGTCTTCGGACGTACCGGAATGCCTGATTTCCGGTCGGTCAACCCGCGTACAGCTGCCACTTTTTTGTTTGACCGCGGAATGGTGGTGGCTCCATTGAATCAGGAGCTGCTCAATGATCAAAGAAACTCCGAACCCTCCAAAACCCGCTTCGACTTTCCCCTACGGTGACTACGCCCCCGAAAAGCTGCAAGAGGCCGCTGATCGTGCGCTGGACCATTACTTCAAGCCCCAGGACAACCCGCCAGAACCCAAGCCCTCGTCGCAATTGTTCAACGTGAGCGATGCTGTCGATACCGAAGTCCTGTTGGCCAACCTCAGCGAAACCCTGGCCTCGGCCAATGCGATGCTCAATGATCTGGCCTTTGACATGGATGGCTCGCGGCGGCATGTGTTATTGGGGGTGCTCCAGATCATCGAGCTGGGGGCGCTGCTGGCGGACAAGGCTTTGGATCGGGTAGAGATTCGGACTTGATGCAGTAAGGGGCGGCGGCCTCATCGTCGGATCGCCGCCCGGGCTGGCTCGCTCCCACAGTGGGCCTGTGTTGTTCACGAATTCAGCAAACGACACATAGGTTTGTGGGAGCGAGCTTGCTCGCGATGGGGCCAACTCAGACCGTTAAGTTTGGATGATTACCAGTGGTCGGAAAGCTTCTCCCACCTGTCATCTCTTACAGTAGTCAGCGCGCTACACATGCAGCTTAATGAGTCTCCGATGTTAATGAACCAGGAGAATCATCATGGCGACTGAAAAGCTACCGCCTCTGGCTATTGTGTGGGTTGGAGTTCGGACTGACGTGCCATACATTCCAGACGGTGGAACAACAACCGCTAGGAAAATATTCGTGCAGGGCTATGCCCCCATCGATAGCCAGGTTTTGCTGTTTGATGGGGATGGTCCTAAGGAGTTTTTAAAAACTTACGCTGACCATCATGGGATCTGGAAGTTTGAGGACGTAGAGACGACCGTCAAGGAATATAAGCTCAAAGCCCACGCCAATGGTGTGAGTTCGCGCCCATGGTCTTTTGAGGTTCTTGCACCCTGATGTTGTCAGAAGTGCTGACCATCAGCCAAAAGCCATCTGTCCAGACAAGCTTTCTTTCAAGGCCGAATTTCGATCATCGTGCCATCCGGCACCAGGTTCCAGACTTCGCGCATGTCCACGTTGCGCATGGCGATGCAGCCATCGGTCCAGTCCAGGGTATGGAACAGCTGTTCAGGGTTTTCTTCCGAATCAGGCGTGCCGTGGATCATGATCATGCCTCCCGGCTCCACGCCTTCACGGCGGGCGCGGGCGGCGTCGCTGATGTTGGGGTAGGAAATGTGCATCGACAGGTAGAAGCGGTCGCTGGTCTTGCGCCAGTCCAGCCAGTAAAAACCTTCGGGGGTGCGCTTGTCGCCCTCGATCAGCTTGGGGCCTTTCTTGGCGCCCTTGCCCAGGGAAATGCGATAGGTCTTGAGCGGCTTGCCGTCGTTGATCAATTGCAATTGATGGGCGGACTTGAGCACCAGCACTTTTTCGATGACCTTGCCGTTGTAGGTTCCCACGGCAGCGGCCTGGGACACAGCGGTGAACGACAAGCAGAACAGGACAAGCAACCAGCGCATTGAAACGATATCCCTAGAGGTGTTTCGACTGTATGGGTTTTCAGGTGTTGGCCGGCTGAGCCAGCGGCGGGATCGATTCGGATCGCACCGGGTAATCCTCGGCCCGGCGGTCGGCATAGAAATATTCCAGGGTGCGGCCCACCGTACGGAAAGCCAGCTCGTCCCAGGGAATGTCCGCTTCTTCGAACAACTTCACTTCCAGGCTCTCGGGCCCGGCGGCGAAATCCTCGTCCACCAGTTCGGCGCGGAAGAATACATGCACCTGGCTGATATGCGGTACGTCAATCAGCGTATAGATGCTCAAGTTTCGCACCCGGGCGCAAGCCTCTTCGGCAGTTTCGCGCACGGCGGCCTGTTCGATGGTCTCGCCGTTCTCCATGAAACCGGCCGGCAGGGTCCAGTAGCCGCGTCGCGGTTCGATGGCGCGCCGGCACAACAACACCTTGCTGCCCCAGGTCGGTACGCAACCAGCGACGATGTTGGGGTTCTGGTAGTGGATGGTGTGGCAGGTGTCGCAAACGAAGCGCAGGCGCGAGTCGCCTTCGGGTATGCGCTGGGTCACCGGGTTACCGCACTGGCTGCAGAATTTCATGCTTGGGTTCCTGAATGCTGCGCCTATCTTGGCGTGCGCGGCAGGTGTCGGCAAGTTGTCGTTTCGCGACACGACGCGGTGCGGGGGTTGGGCCGCTTGAATGATTGGTGCATGATGCAAGGTAGCGAATAAATCGAGAAGTCTCATGCTGGACGAGCTACTGCATCGAGTAAGCAACCACACCCCACACGACCTGCAGGCCGACCGACGTTTCCCTGAAGCCGCGGTACTGGTGCCGATCACCCGCAGTGACGAACCGGAACTGGTACTGACCCTGCGCGCCAGCGGGCTATCGACCCATGGCGGCGAAGTGGCGTTTCCCGGAGGGCGTCGCGACCCGGAAGATCCGGACCTGATCTTCACCGCCCTGCGCGAAGCCGAGGAAGAAATCGGTCTGCCCCCCGGCCTGGTGGAAGTGATCGGCCCTCTCAGCCCGTTGATCTCGCTGCATGGCATCAAGGTCACGCCGTATGTCGGGGTGATTCCGGACTACGTCGAATACCAGGCCAACGATGCCGAGATCGCGGCGGTGTTCAGCGTGCCGCTGGAGTTTTTCCGCAAGGATCCGCGCGAACACACGCACCGGATCGATTACCAGGGCCGCAGTTGGTATGTGCCCAGCTATCGGTTTGGCGAGTACAAGATCTGGGGGCTGACGGCGATCATGATCGTCGAGTTGGTCAACCTGCTGTACGACGCCGGGATCGACCTGCACACCCCGCCAAAAAGCTTCATCAATACCTGATGCCCCGAGGATTCCCATGAAATACCGCCTGGGCGATGCCCGTGTCGACACCCACCCACAGAGCTGGGTCGCACCCAACGCCACGCTGGTGGGCAAGGTCCGCCTGGAAGAGGGCGCCAATGTCTGGTTCAACGCCGTGCTGCGCGGCGACAACGAGCTGATCCTGATCGGCAAGGACAGCAACGTGCAGGACGGCACGGTGATGCACACCGACATGGGTTATCCACTGACCATCGGCACCGGCGTGACCATCGGCCATAACGCCATGCTCCATGGCTGTACGGTGGGCGACTACAGCCTCATCGGCATCAACGCAGTGATCCTCAACGGCGCGAAGATCGGCAAGCACTGCATCATCGGCGCCAATGCGCTGATCGGCGAAAACAAGGAAATTCCCGACGGCTCCCTGGTGATGGGCTCGCCCGGCAAGGTGGTGCGTGAATTGACCGAAGCCCAGAAGAACATGCTCGTGGCCAGTGCGGCGCACTATGTGCACAATGCCCAGCGCTACGCCCGCGACCTGGCCGAGCAGGAACCATGAGCGCCCCTGAACGCCCGGTGCCTTCGCCCTGCGTGAACATTTGCGCGCTGGACGATGACGACATCTGCACCGGCTGCCAGCGCACCGTGGCGGAAATCACCCGGTGGAGCCGGATGGACAACGACGAACGCCGTGGTGTCCTGGCGTTGTGTCATGAACGGGCCAAGGCCAGTGGGTTGGTGTGGATGTTGCCGGCCGAGTCTTGAATCCCCATTTATGACACAGCTCCTGTGGCGAGGGGATTTATCCCCGTTGGGCTGCGAAGCAGCCCCAAATCAGGCTTCCAGGTCTATCTGGGGAAACACTTAGGCTGTCAAGAGGGGCTGCTGCGCAGCCCAACGGGGATAAATCCCCTCGCCACAAGTGATTCACCAGCGATGCCTAATGCGACCGCCGCCCCACCCACCGACCCAACCCCACCACCCCCAACGCAATCCCGACAAATCCCGCCAGTATCCCCCCGGCATTGATGAACACCTGTGGATAACCCAGGCTCGCCACGTCGATGAAAGGGTAGGGATAGGCCGCCAGTAAATCCCCCCGCAGCAGGACATAGGCGAAGTAGACCAAGGGATAGATCATCCACAGCCCGATGTGGCCCAGGCGCAAGCGGCCTTTGGGCACCCACCGCCACCAATAGGCGATGTAGAGCAAGGGCACCACGTCATGCAGTAATTCGTCGGCCACGAACTGCCAGCCTTCAGGTTGCCAGAGGTGGCGCAGCAGCAGGTTGTAGGCCAGGCTGACCAGGGCGATGCTCACGGCAACGCCACTGCGTACGCTGGGCTGCAGGAACCAGCGGCGGGCCGGGGCTGGGCGAGGGGTCAGCTCCCAGGTCAGGACCACCGCCACCCACAGGTTGGTCAGCACCGTGAAGAAACTGAAGAAACTCACCAACCCGCCCAGCAGGCTCGCCCCCAGTTCCCAGCGGCCCAGCAGGATCAGATACAGCTGGATGCTCAACCCCGCCCAGGCCAGCAGCGCCGTGACCGACACGAAGCGCTGGCGCAGGGTGAGGCGAGGACCTGTATCAATCTCCACGGCGGCTCAGACCGGCCGTTTGGTGCGCATCAACTTGATGTACAGGCGCTCGACTTTCTCCCGCGCCCAAGGGGTCTTGCGCAAGAAGGTCAGGCTCGACTTGATGCTCGGGTCGCTTTTGAAGCAGCGGATATCAATGCGTTCGGCCAGGCCTGACCATTCGTAGTGCTGCACGAGGACGTTGAGGATCTGCTCCAGCGTCACGCCGTGCAGCGGGTTGTTGTTGGGTTCGGTCATGGAAGGCCTTCGCGCAGAAAAGGGTAAAGCCGCGCACCTTAGCCGAGGTGCCCTCGTGGTGGAAGCATAGCCTTCATCGTAGGGCTCCAGGGCAGGTGCACTGTTACCAAATCCGAGATGATCCATGTCAACAAAAGCCCTTTCTCTATCGAGAACAGGACATTATCCTTGCGCCGCCTGCTGAAACGCTTCTTGCCGTGTGCCAGAGCTGTCGAGCTATCCCCGATGCTCTGCCTTCAACTTAAAAGACAGCGCTATCTCTGCATCTGCGGCGAACTGCTTTTCTGTGGGAGCGGGCTTGCTCGCGAAGGCGTCGTGCCAGTCAACGATGAGGTCGACTGACCCACCGCCTTCGCGAGCAAGCCCGCTCCCACCTCGTTTCTTCGCAATATCCGGACACTTTTAACTGAACCATGCCCCCAAAGGATCGTCATCTACAGTGAAACTTTGCGCGGGCCTCCTTAAAACATCACGGAGAATCACACTATGAGCACTGAGGGTGCTTTGAGTCGAAGCCGTCTGCTACCGAGCTTGCTCGGCATTCTGCTTCTATTGATGGGCCTGGCCCTGCTGGCCGGGGGAGTCAAGCTGAGCACGCTGGGCGGCTCGTGGTATTACCTGCTGGCCGGTATCGGCCTGGCACTGACCGGCGTGCTGCTGATCATGGCCCGTCGCGCGGCCCTGGGCCTGTACGCGTTGGTGCTGTTCGCCAGCACCGTATGGGCGCTGTGGGAAGTGGGCCTGGACTGGTGGCAACTGGTGCCGCGCCTGGCGCTGCTGTTTGCCCTGGGCATCGTCATGTTGCTGCCGTGGTTCCGTCGCCCGCTGTTGGCCGCCGATGCCTCGGCCATGGGCACCCGTGCATTGGGCGCCGCCGTGGTCATTGCCGGTATCGCCGCGCTCGCCAGCCAGTTCACCAACCCGGGTGAGATCAAGGGCCAACTGGACCGCGACAGCGTGCCAGGCATGACCAACACCGCTCCAGCCATGCCGGACGGCGACTGGAACTCCTATGGCCGCAGCGCCCATGGCGACCGCTATTCGCCGCTGGCGCAGATCACCCCCGAGAACGTCAGCAAGCTGAAGCAAGCCTGGACCTACCGCACTGGCGACCTGCCAGGGCCGAATGATCCGGGGGAAACCACCGCCGAAAACACCCCGTTGAAGGTCAACGGCATGCTCTACGTGTGCACGCCTCACAGCCAGGTGATTGCCCTGGAGCCTGAAACCGGCAAGGAAATCTGGCGTTTCGATCCGAAGCTTTCCACGCAAAAAGCGGAAAACTTCAAAGGTTGGGCCCACATGACCTGCCGTGGCGTGACCTACCACGATGACGCGGTGTACGCCTCCGCCGAACAGAGCCCCACCGGCATTGCCAGCACCGCACCGGCCAGCACCGTCTGCCCGCGGCGGATCTTCCTGCCGACCGCCGACACCCGCCTGATCGCCCTCAACGCCGACACCGGCAAGATGTGTGAAGACTTCGGCGACAAAGGCCAGGTCGACCTGACCGCCAACATCGGCGGCTTCACGGCCGGCGGTTACTACTCCACCTCGCCACCGGCGGTCACCCAGAACCTGGTGGTGATCGGCGGCCACGTCACCGACAACGTCTCCACCGACGAACCGAGCGGTGTGATCCGTGCCTACGACGTGCACACCGGCAAGCTGGTGTGGAACTGGGACAGCGGCAACCCGGACGACACCGCGCCGATTGCCGAAGGCCAGACCTACACCCGCAACTCGCCGAACATGTGGTCCATGTTCAGCGTCGATGAAAAACTCGGCATGCTCTACCTGCCGATGGGCAACCAGACCCCCGATCAGTTCGGTGGCCTGCGTACCCCGGAATCGGAAAAATACGCCGCCGGCCTGACCGCCCTGGACATTGCCACCGGCAAGGTGCGCTGGTACTTCCAGTTCACCCACCACGACCTCTGGGACATGGACGTCGGCGGTCAACCGACGCTGATGGACATGAAGACCGCCGATGGCGTGAAACCCGCCGTCCTGGCGTCGACGAAGCAGGGCAGCATCTACGTGCTGGACCGCAGCAACGGCCAGCCAATCATGCCGATCAAGGAAATCCCGGTGCCGCAAGGCGCGGTGGAAGGTGACCACACCTCGCCGACCCAACCGATGTCCGACCTGAACTTCGTGCCGCCGGTCCTCAAGGAACGCGACATGTGGGGCGTGACTCCGTTCGACCAGATGTTGTGCCGGATCGACTTCAAGTCGCTGCGCTATGACGGCATGTTCACCCCGCCGTCGCTGCAAGGCTCGATCGTCTACCCGGGCAACTTCGGCGTATTCGACTGGGGCGGCATTTCGGTGGACCCGGTGCGCCAGATCGCCTTCGTCAACCCGAGCTACATGGCGTTCAAGTCGAAGCTGGTGCCAGCGGCGGAAGTAGCCGGTGGTCCGGGTCGCAAGAGCGAAACCGAAGGCGTGCAGCCGAACAAAGGCGCGCCGTATGGCGTGATCCTCGAAGCGCTGCTCTCGCCGATGGGCCTGCCTTGCCAGGCGCCGGCGTGGGGTTATGTCGCCGCCGTGGACCTGACCAACAACAAGACCCTGTGGAAACACAAGAACGGCACTGTGCGCGACAGCTCGCCGGTCCCGATCCCGTTGAGCATGGGGGTTCCGAGCCTGGGTGGCACGTTCACCACTGGCAGCGGCCTGGCGTTCCTCAGCGGTACGCTGGACCAGTACCTGCGTGCCTATGACGTGAAAAACGGCAAGCAGCTGTGGGAAGGCCGCCTGCCCGCCGGCGCCCAGACCACGCCAATGACCTACACCGGCAAGGACGGCAAGCAATACGTGCTGGTCGTTGCGGGTGGTCATGGCTCCCTGGGGACCAAGCAGGGTGATTATGTGATTGCCTACAAGCTGCCGGATTAAGCAAAACCGGCGCCCATGAAAAAGGCGACACCTTGGCGGGTGTCGCCTTTTTTTGTGCCAATTTCACTCAGGTTGAGGCAGCACCCGGTTTTTGTGGTGAGGGGATTTATCCCCGCTGGGCTGCGAAGCAGCCCTAAAACCTGACAACTCGGTGGATCAGAAAGATTGAGGGGACTGTTTTGGGGGGCTGCTTCGCAGCCCAGCGGGGATAAATCCCCTCGCCACAGATAAATCCCCTCACCACAGGGGGACTGTATCCCGCCCAGTTTTACAACTCGATCTTCACCGCTTGCGAAGCCCGGGTTGCCTTGGCGCGGGCCGCTTCGATGGACTCGTCGCGGGCCAGGGCCACGCCCAGGCGGCGCTGGCCGTTGACTTCCGGTTTGCCGAACAGGCGCAGCGCGGTGTCCGGTTCGCTCAGGGCCACGCCCAGGTTGGCGAACGCGGTCTGGGTCGATTGGCCTTCCACCAGGATCACCGACGAGGCCGACGGGCCGAACTGGCGGATCAGTGGGATCGGCAGGCCGAGAATGGCGCGGGCGTGCAAGGCGAACTGCGACAGGTCCTGGGAAATCAGTGTCACCAGACCCGTGTCATGCGGACGTGGCGAGACTTCGCTGAACCACACCTGGTCGCCCTTGATGAACAACTCGACGCCAAACAGGCCACGTCCACCCAGGGCCTCGGTCACGGCCTTGGCCACGCGTTCGGATTCGGCCAGGGCTGCCGGGCTCATGGCCTGGGGTTGCCAGGATTCCTGATAGTCGCCTTTTTCCTGACGGTGGCCGACCGGTGCGCAGAAAGTGGTGCCGCCCACGTGACGTACGGTGAGCAAGGTGATTTCGTAGTCGAAATCGATAAAGCCTTCGATGATCACCCGGCCCTTGCCGGCGCGGCCACCTTCCTGGGCGTAGTCCCAGGCTTTCTGCACGTCATCGCTACCACGCAGTAGGCTCTGGCCCTTGCCCGAGGAACTCATCACCGGCTTGACCACGCAGGGGAAGCCCAGGGTTTCCACGGCCTTGCGGTAGTCTTCGACGGTGTCGGCGAAGAAATACGGCGACGTCGGCAGGCCCAGTTCTTCAGCGGCCAGGCGCCGGATGCCTTCACGGTTCATGGTCAGCTGCGCGGCGCGAGCCGTAGGGATTACAGTGAAACCTTCGGCTTCCAGTTCCACCAGGGTGGCGGTGGCGATGGCTTCGATTTCCGGCACGATGAAGTGCGGTTTCTCGGCCTCGATCACCGCACGCAGGGCGGCGCCGTCGAGCATGTTGATCACATGGCTGCGGTGGGCCACTTGCATGGCCGGCGCGTTGGCGTAGCGATCCACGGCAATCACCTCGACGCCCAGGCGCTGCAGCTCGATTACCACTTCCTTGCCCAGCTCACCGCTGCCACACAACAAAACGCGGGTCGCGGTGGGCGACAATGGGGTTCCGATACGGGTCATCTGAAGGTCCTCAAACAGGAGCGGATCATCGGGGGCGCGCCGGGCGAGCTTCCCATGGGGAGAAAGCGCGGCATTTTACATGAACCGCGGGGTTTGGCTTCAGGTGGCGACGGTTTGCTTGCGCAAACGCCAGGCCATGATCAGCCAGACGGCCGTGACGCCGGCGAATTTCGAGGCCAGGGCGGTGATCACTACGCCCGGGGTCAGGGCATCGATCAGACCGAAGAAAATGAAGGTGTCGAGGGGAATGCTCAGGGCCGAGCTGATCCACAACCGGTCATGGAGCGGGCGCTTGGTGATCGTGAACACCAGCCAGTCGATGCACTCGGACACGGCGAATGCCGTGGCGCTGGCCAGGGCGATGGTCGGGTCCGAAGTGACGTAGGACAACACCAGCGCCACCAGCATCGCCACGATGGCGCCATGGCCGAAACGCGTCTGCACCATGTCCCGCAGGACAAACACCAGCCCGCCCCAGGCCGACCAGATGATGTCCAGGTGCGGCGCGGCGGAAAACGCGAAGTTGATCAGCACGACGCTGGCGATGTAGGCGAGGAGGAAGAGCATGGGGCGGAGTCTCTGGTGGGATGTTGGTAAAGCGCTCAAGGACAACGATAGCCCTTATGGTAAGAGCCATTTATCTGTGGCGAGGTACTTATCTGTGGCGAGGGGATTTATCCCCGCTGGGCTGCGAAGCAGCCCCCAAAGCAGCCCCTCAATTTATCTGATACACCGAGTTGTCTGGTTTTGGGACTGCTGCGCAGCCCAGCGGGGATAAATCCCCTCGCCACAGGGGGCTGTGTTGTCCAGTGGACAGGGTAGTCCAGCCGCCGCCAGTCTCTCAATCCTCCTCACTACCCTCCGCCTTCCAATACCCCACCGCCTTCACAAAGTCCTGGTCCAACCCTTTCTCCTCCAGCAACACCTTGCGAATCTGCCGCGACACCTTGCTCTCGGTCGCGACCCAGGCGTACAGCTTGCCGCCGGGCATTTCCAGCTGTTGCACGGTTCGCAGCAGGTTGTCCTGGCGGCCTTCGCGCAATACCCAGATCACCTGGACCTGCGCCGGGCTCTGGAGGATCTGCTGTTCGGCGCCGTTTTCCACTTCCACCACCAGGGCCCGTCGGTTCGGTGCCAGGCCTTCGAGGCGGCGGGCGATGGCGGGCAGGGCGGTTTCGTCGCCGACCAGCAGGTAGCTGTCGAAGATGTCCGGCACGATCATCGAGCCCCGGGGCCCGGCGATGTTCAGGTATTGCCCGGGGGCGGCCTGGGCCGCCCAGGTCGAGGCCGGGCCGTCGCCGTGGAGCACGAAATCGATGTCCAGCTCCAAGGTGTCCAGGTCATAGCGCCGTGGCGTGTAGTCGCGCATCTCGGGCATCGGGCCCTGGGCCTTGCCCTCGCTGGGGTTGAAGTTATCCAGGGCGGCCTGTTCCTCGGCGTTCTGAGGGAACAGCAATTTCACATGGTCATCCGTGCCCAGGCTGGCGAACCCGGCCAGTTCCGGCCCGCCGAGGGTGATGCGGCGCATGCGTGGGGTCAGGTCCACCACCCGCAACACTTGCAGGCGGCGACGCTTGATCTCGTGGCTGACGCGGTGAATGGTGTTTGGATCGTGTTCAGTCATTGCTTGACTCCGAAACAGAGGGACGGGCAGGGCCGTCGACGATGGCTTTGACGGTGTCGTTGAGCAGGCCGCGCACCCGCAGGATTTCTTCCGGGCTCCAGCGGCCTTGATGCATCTGTAGCGCATCACGCAGGTGACCCACCGCTTCGTGGATCTCGGCAGGCCGATCCTGGTCACGCAGGGTGCGCTTGCTGGTTTCGATGCGCATCCGCACGCCGTCCAGCGCTTCGGCCTGGTCTTGAAGGAATAGACGTCCGGCATCGGTCGCGCTGTAACACTTTTTTCCACCCTCGGCGTCGCCGCTGATCATCTTACCCATTTCAAGGTGGGTCAGGGTTGGGTAGATCACGCCGGGGCTGGGGCTGTAGGCGCCGTCGAACATGGACTCGATCTGCCGGATCAGCTCGTAGCCGTGACAAGGTTTCTCGGCAATCAGGGCCAGCAACAGCAATTTCAAGTCGCCGGGGGCGAAAACCCGTGGGCCGCGACTGCCGCGCTCGCGACCGGGCGGGCGTCGTTCGAAGCCATCCTGACGACCCTGTTCATGAGTGGAAGGGGAATAAAGGACTGTCATGTGTTTGCTCTCTGTTGCGCATAAATAGAATCGAGATATATCTTTGACTTCAGATATATCTTCGCTTATATAGATACATCTTGGAATGAAGATATATCTTAGTTGTGTCCTACAAGAGATGAAGTATGACCTTACCTGAATCCCTTAAGTTTGCGGGACGAAACCGGGTGGGTATCAGGAAGTATTAACCGTAACTAGTGGGAATGTGGGAATGCTCTTACATTAAAAGTTACGTTTTATCGAAAATTGCGTATTTTTCTCTGTGTTGTATGTTCGCTTTACTACAAGCCTATGCGAACTTTCCTGCTTATTTTTAATTAAAGAGCGACGATCATGCACCGGCGTTGAAAGGGGCACGCCAAGCTGTGTTTGGCCTGCAACTTCAGCCCTTCCCTCTTTATTGCTATGAACAGGTGTTAACAATGCTCATGAAAATCGTAACCGCAGCTTCCCTGACCGCCGCGGCCCTGAGTTCTTCGCTGGCTTTCGCTGCTGACGACGCACGTTCGTCCATCCATATCACCGCAAATATCCCGACCGATCAGTTCCACGTGCAGCCAACGGACGCGAATTGGGGTAAGAACGAGACCATGACGTACAACACGGTCAACGGCACCCTGACTTCGCTGCGCCAGACCTACAACGTGAAAAACACCGTCGGTTCGGTCAATGCCTACATCGAAAACGGCCCGGCTGCGCTGTACAACGGCAGGGATGCCATCGACCTGACCACGACTTTCAACGGCGTCACCCTGACCGGCCAGACCCAGGAAGTGGTAGACGATGCAACCTCCACCCCAGGGACCCAGGCCGAGATGGTCATCCTCCCGGCCAAGCCTCTCAACACCCAGAATGGTGTGTACACCGCCGACATGACCGTCATCTTCGACGCCGTGCCACGCCCGTAATGCCATTCGCTGCCCGGTGAGTCTCACCTTCCCCCCGGGCCTGGCAGCAGGCCGACCGGTTCTCCCCGACCGGTCGGCCCGCATCTGAAATACCCCCATAGCTCGCTGATTATGAGAGTCCGTTGATGTTACCGATGACACCCATCGCGGGTGCGCTCGCGCTGTTGCTGTGCGCCAGCGCATTGGCCGCGCCGACTGCCCCCGGTACAACGCCGAAGAGTCTGCTGTCCCAGGCCAAGGGGCTGCCGGCGGAGTTTGAGTCCCACTTCTTCGATGTGCCCATCGCGGTTCGTATTGAACTCAATCAACAATATCTCGGTGAAGCCATGGTGGTCCTGACGCGCGATGATCGCATTACCTTGCTTGAATTCACCGACACCCAAGAGAGTTCGATCAAGGCGGTCGAACGCGAGCAATGGGAACAACGCCTCAAGCAGGGCATCACGCTCGGCGCCTGTGAAACCAATTGTTCGGCGGGGTTGCTGGCCGTGCATTACAGCCTCGAGAACTCCTTGGTGTCGATCCTGACCCAAGACGTCGAGCGCTCGACCGAGCCCCGGCGTTTTTACGACCAGCCCAAAGAGGGCAGCTTCGGCCTTATCTTCAATAACCAACTCAATCTCAATGGTGGCCAGGAACAGGACACCGGGGGACGCTATGGCCTCAACGCCAGTTCCAGCGTGGGCAACTGGAGCCAATCCCTGGACCTTCAGCTCTCGCGTCTTGGTGGGCCGGACGACAAGACTTACCACGCCATCCACGAGCTCTATACCCAACGAGAGTTGGAAGGACATTTTTTCCGCCTGGGTTATTTCACGCCCAGCTCCGATGGCCTGAACCGTCAGATCCGTTCGTTCGGCGCCAACCCGGACACTGCGCTGGGGGTGATGTTCGGCAGTTCCGACAGCCTGGTCGTCGATAATCCCAAGCCCAGCGTCTACCCTATTTATGTCACCGCCAGCCGCCAGGCGTCGGTGGAGATTTATCGCAGTGGCCTGCTGATCAACACCCAGGCCGTCAGCGCCGGCCTGCAGAGCCTGGACACGCGACCATTGCCTGGCGGTATCTACGAAGTGGAAGTCCGGCTGATCGAGGACGGGCAAACCACCGCCACCAGCCAGGAACTGGTCTACAAACCCAGCAATTGGAGCAGCACGGAAGATCGCTGGCGCTACAACCTGTTCGCCGGGCGGGAAACCCGGTTGTGGAGCAACTGGGACGACCAGCCCTCGGGTTTCACCACGGCGGGCCTCGGCGTCAATTACCTGCTGCACCCACGGGTGATCCTGGGGGGCTCGATGCGTCAGGTGCAGGACAAACTGCAAGTGGGCACTTCGGTGGACTGGACGCTGGGCAGCAGTACCAGCCTGTTCGCCAATGTCTACCAGACCCAACAGTACGGCACCGGCATGGACTTGCAGGGCATGTACAGCTACGGCAATGGCAGCGTCGTGGCCAGCCACAACCGCAGTTGGCTGGATACCCGCAACACCTACGAAACCCTGCCGGACGGCACCCGTATCCGCCAGCGCAACGTGTACGTCGGTCAAACCAGCAACTCGTCGCTGTCGGTCAATCATCGCTTGAGCAACAAGACCTCCCTCAACGGGCGGCTGGCCTACAGCGAAGGCAATGTCCAGGGCACGGGCCTGGACCTGGGCTGGACCCAGCGCGGCAAGCTGCGTGGCAGCGATGCCAACTGGCGGTTGTCGGTGTTCGACCGTCCTGGCTCTTCGAGCACCAACGACCGGCGCAATCGGGGCGTGGACCTGAGCCTCAGCGTGGCCTTGGGCGGCCCGGGCGAATACTGGTCGGGCAGCATCGGCACCCGCACCTCCCGCGAAGGCGACCGGGACAACAATGCCTCGCTGACCTATCGCCGCGACCTCCAGGACCACGTGTTGCAAAACGTCTCCGCCACGGCGCTGGCCGATACCTATGGCGTGGGCCTGTCCGGCCTCGCCAGCTTCAGTACCGACTCGCTCTACGGCGATGGCTTCATCCAGCGCTCGTCCTACAACGACAACCTCACCGGCGGCCTGAACCTCAGCAGCACGGTGGCTGTGGGCGGCCGCAAAGCCGCCTTCACCGGGGTGCCGCAAGGTCGCGGCGCCGGGATGATCGTTGACGTGGAGACCGACCTGGACAACATCGTCCTGCGTGCCGACGACCTGACTGGCGGCAGCACCACGTTGCACCCGGGCCGTAACTTCGTGCCGATCACCGCTTATAAAAACAGCATGGTCACCTTCGACTTCGAGGGCGTCCATCCGCCGGCGGCGAGCATCGAGCCGGCACGCACCCGTTATCACCTGAACAAGGGCGGCGTGGACTACCGCAAGGTCAGCGTGATGAAAACCGTGACCGTGCTCGGCCGCCTGCTGGACGAACAGGGCCAGCCGCTCAAGGGCCATCACGTGATCAACCACGCCAGCCGCGGCGTCAGCGAGGTGGACGGGTTCTTCTCCATGGAGATGAATGCCGCGTCCCCGACCCTGGAAGTGCGCTACGGCAACGAGTTGTTCTGCCGCTTCCGCCTCGACCCGGAAACCGCCACCGAGGAAGGCGACGTGTTGATGATCGGCGACCTGCGCTGCACCCCGGACAGTTTGGCTGACAGCTCGCTGGCTGCGACTGACCCGGCGAAGCAACGCTCATGACCTGAGCTGTGGGAGCAAGGCTTGCTCCCACAGTGAAGTTTCCCCACCAAAACCTGCAAGGATTCGCATTGATGTATGAGGTTGTATAGATGAAACCCTTATCGGTAGCCGTGCGCAGCGTGGTTTCGCTGTTGTTGCTTGCTTGCGTGCCTGCTGCCAATGCCGTGAGCCGGGACATCACTGCGATATTCAGGCCTGATGCTTCGAAACCCCAAGAAAATACTTTTCGCAATACCACTCCGGTCAGTGGTTATTGCGCGACTTATCCGGATCAGTGCGCGCAGGCCAAGATGTTCAGCCTTCGATTACCCGTTACATTCGGTTCGGCAGGCCCTATCCAGGCTAGTCATGGAAGCGTTCGACAAGGGGCAATGTTCAAAGTACCTGTTGACTGGCGTCCAGCACAGGTTACTCATACTGCTACAGGCGAAACTGAAATCGTTGAACTGCGCTTTTCGGGTATTGGTTCCAGATACCGAATTCCTGGAGGTGTGGCCAATCTAGTAGGTGGCGGCGTGAGCGACCTTGTCGCCCATCAGAGGTTATGGAGAGGCTCCTCCTGGGTGAATGCTCCAACCCCATGTGGAATCACTGGTGTTGGCATCTACAGCTTTATGGATTACGAGTTTTTTTGGAAAACTCCACGAGAAGGAATTTGTTCCAAACAAGCCCTTTATCTGATCCCCGAAATGCGCTACACCCACCTGGATTTTGCCTACGAGCTGCGCACCCCTAATCCATTGGGGATGTCGTCCGGTCAATACGCAGGAACGCTGACATATAGCATCGGGCCGGGCCAGGACCTCGACCTGGGCGACGTCATGATCCCTAATGATTCGGTGCTCACCCTCAACTTCAACCTGACCGTCGAACACACCCTCAAGGTCGAAGTCCCCCCCGGCGGCAACCGTGTGGAACTGGTGCCCCAGGACGGCTGGCAAGCCTGGCTCAATAGCGGGCGTAAACCGACGCGGCTGTTCCGCGACCAGCGCTTCCATATCTCCGCCTCTTCCCGTTTCAAGATGGGGCTGGAGTGCCAGCACATCAGCGGCAATACCTGCGCGATCACCGAAACCGGCAGCGGGCACGCCGTGCCGGTGGACGTCAGCGTGACCCTGCCCGATGGCTTGACGGACGCCAGCGGGCAACCGGTCAACCGGCGCCGGCTGTTGCGCGATGGCAGTGGCACCGAGTTGTTCCAGCCGGGCTTATATGTCGACCGCCGGTTGGGAATGCTGCACTTCGAGGTCGGCCGAGGCAGCGTCGAAGAGATGCTGGACGGCGGCGCCACGCGCTATAGCGGCGACGTCACGGTGATCTGGGATTCGGAAGTTTAAAAGGCATGGCTTGGCCAGTCCGAGCCGATTTGAGGGTGGGGTTTAGATGAAGCAGTTACCAGCAGTGCGAGGCATGGTTTTGGTGATGTTGTTGGCTTGTGCATCCACGGCCAGTGCCGTGAACAAGGAAGTCACCGCCGTCTTCAGGCCGGACCCCTCGAAACCCAATGAAAACACCTTTCTCAATACCACGCCGGTATCGGGTTATTGCGCGCTGTATCCGGCGGTATGCGAACGGGAAAAGATGTTCAGCCTTCAAGTGCCCATCGTTTTCGATTCGACCGGCCCCATCCAGGCCAACCACGGGAGTTCTCGGCAAGGTGCCATGTTCGATGTGCCCGCCACCTGGCGGTTGGCCCAGGTGACCCATACCGATACTGGCGAAACCGAGATAGTTCAAGTGCGCATTTCCGGCGTTGGCTCGCGCTATCAACTTCCCGTCAGCGTCGTGGAACTGGTGGGTGGCGGCGTGGATAACACGACCGCCCACAGGAGGTTATGGGGCGGTTCTAGCTGGATGTATGCGCCATCGCCATGTCGATCCACCAATTTCGGGACCCTGAACAGCTTGATCTATAACTTCTTCTGGAAGACTCCAGTCGAAGGCGTGTGCGCCAAAAGGGCCAGTTATTTGATTCCTAGCATGTCATACCTACATCTGGACTTTGCCTACGAGTTGCGCACCCCCAACCCCTTGAAAATGTCATCCGGTCAATACACGGGCTCAGTGTCCTATGGCGTGGGGCCGGGGCAGGACTTTGACATGGGGGACGTCATGATCCCCAACGACTCGGTGATCACCCTCAATTTCAAGCTGGACGTCGAACACACCCTCAAAGTGGATGTACCCCCCGGCGGCAACCGCGTCGAACTGGTCCCCCAGGAAGGCTGGCAAGCCTGGCTGAACAGCGGGCGCAAACCCACGCGACTGTTCCGCGACCAGCGTTTCCACATCTCCGCGTCTTCGCGTTTCAAGATGGCCATCGAATGCCAGACCATCAGCGGCAACACCTGTGCGATTTCCGAAACCGGCACCGGTCACGCCGTGCCGGTGAACGTCAGCGTGACCCTGCCCGAGGGTTTGACGGATGCCGCCGGGCAACCGGTCGCCCGTCGCCCGTTGTTGCGTGACGGCAGTGGCACCGAATTGTTCCAGCCCACCTTCTACGTCGACCGCCGGCCCGGGATGCTGCACTTCGAAGTGGCGCAAGGCAGCGTCGAAGAGATGCTCGACAGTGGCGCCAAGGCCTACTCCGGCAACGTCACCGTGGTCTGGGATTCGGAAGTTTAAACGGCCTGTCGGCCAGGATTTTTAGTGAGTTGCGTTAAATGCATGAGGTTGGAAAAACGATGAAACATCTATTGGCATGGGTTGGACTCTATCTGTTTTGCGGCGTGGCCCAGGCCGGTCCGCAGATCGGCGTCGGGGTGGTCTACGACTACCTGGACGGCAACAAGACCACCTACATGAAGCGGATATTCAATGGCGGCACGTCCACGGCGTTCGTCAAGGTCAACATCCTGGAGATTATCTATAACGAGGACGGCACCTATCAGGAAGTGCCGCTGCAGAACCAGGCCAGTGCCCAGGCCAAGGACGGGTTGATGGCCAGCCCGGCGCGGCTGATCGTGCCGGCCAACGGGGTGCAGGGCACGCGCTTGCTGTTCATGGGGAACCGCGACAAGGAGCGGTACTTCCGCGTGCGCTTCGTGCCGGTGGTGCCGGAGGCCGAAGACGAGTTCGCCATCACCAAGGAGGAGCGCGAGGAATACAAGAAGGAGCGCGTCGGGGCGGGGGTCAAGGTGCTGGCGGGCTACGGCACGGTGTTTTTCGTACGGCCCAAGGACACCCGCTTCGAGACCGTGATCGATGACGGCGCCAATCGCTACCAGATACGCAATAACGGCAACAGCGTGCTGGTGATCGATGAGTTCAAGGACTGCGAAGCGAAGAAAGAGAACGAGTGCCGGCCCACCACCAAGCACCACATCATGGCCGGTCGGACGTTTTCGTTCGACAAGGAGGCGGGGCGTGAATACCGCTTCACGCTGATCGAAGGCAGCGAGCAGAAAAACGTCGAGATCAAAGGTTGACGGTCGCCGTCGCCGAACCGTCGTTGACGCCACAGGTAATCAAATATGTTCAAGACACTGGTACGCCCCCTCGCACTGAGCGCCCTTATATTGCCCTGGGTCCAGGCCTGGGGCGCGGTCGAACGGGAAACCTTCGAGGTCTACGTGACCATCCCCACCGCCGACTTTCATGTGGTGCCCCTCGACCCGCAACTGGTCCAGCGCGAACAGCGCTTGCCCTTCAGCACCATCACCGGCGAGCTCAGCCCGTTGCGGGCCACCTACGAGGTGAAGAATAGCAACGGTGCCATCGGTGCCCGCCTGGGGGAAGAAGCGTACCTGTCCAATGGACGTGAGCGCATCGATCTGCGGGTGACCTTCAACGGTGTCGCACTGACCCTGGATTCGGCCCAGGTGGTCACGGCCACCGAAGCCCGGCCCGGACGCCAGGTGCCGCTGGAAATCGCCGCCATCAGGCCCGATGACGATTACAAGCCGGGGGACTACTACGGCACGGTGCACATGGTGTTCGACGCCACCGCGCCGTAGCAACCGCGAACCCTGCGGCAAAGATCATTTGAACCAGCACTCCTGTGGCGAGGGAGCTTGCTCCCGCTCGGCTGCGCAGCAGACGCAACCAGTCCAGAGGCCGACAGTGTTTCAGGGAAGAGCGGGGGCGGCTGCGCCACCCAGCGGGAGCAAGCTCCCTCGCCACGGGGGGGTGTTGGGTCAGTGACGGTGGGGGCAAGTTTGCTCCTGCGCTTTTTATTACTACAAAAAGGTATCAAGCATGTTCAAGAAAGTTTTGTCCGTTATTGCTTTGGGGGCTGCTGCGCTAAGTTCGTCGCTGGTACTGGGCGCCGATGACGCACGTTCATCGATCCATATCGAGGCGAACATTCCGACCCAGCAATTCCACGTGCAGCCACGGGATCCGGAGTTTGGCAAGGATGAATACATGCATTACAACCCGGTGACCTACCAGCTCACCTCTTTGCGCCATACCTATGATGTGAAGAACACCGACGGTTCGGTCCACGCCTACCTCGAGAATGCCAACCAGACAGGTGCCATCCATCTGAGCAACGGTGTGGAGCATGTGACCCTGAGGGCGATATTCAACGGCGTGCCTCTGGACAACCGACCCCAGGAAGTCGTGGACGATGCCACGTCCACACCGGGTACCCAGGCTGAGATGCGTGTCGTCGTTGCGAGACAGCCCACTCGCCCACTGTCTCCAGGCGTGTACAACGCTGACTTCACCGTGATTTTTGACGCGGTGCCTCGGGTCAACCCCTGATTTTGTGGTGTGTGTTGCCTGTAACAGCGGGACGCAGGCAGCACTCCCGCATTTTCATAACCATAAAAAGAGTTTCAACCATGTTCGAAAAATTTGTATCCATCGCTGCCCTGGTCATTGTAGCTATGGGTTCTTCGCTGGCGTGGGCTGGCGATGACGCGCGTTCATCGATCCATATCAGCGCGAACATCCCGAACAAGCAGTTTCATGTACAGCCACGAAATCCAGACTTCGGTAAGGACGAAGTCATGCATCTCAATCCTGTGAACAGAATGTTGTCCCCAGTGCGTCAGATCTTCGATGTGAAAAACACCGACGGTTCGGTCCATGCCTACATTGAAGGGAATTCCTGGTTGTTCAACGGTACTTATGGAATCCACACTGTCACCATGTTCAACAACGTTTGGTTGGAAAAAGTGCCTAAGGAAGTGGTGGATGACGCTACGTCCACGCCAGGCATGACGGCTGAGATGCGCATCTTCGTCCCTCTCCCGGTTTCTCCCATGTTGTCCGGTTTGTTCACGGGGCATATCACCGTGATCTTCGACGCGGTGCCTCGGGTCAATCCCTGATCTCGGGTCAATCCCTGATCTCGGGTCAACCCCTGACCTGAGGGCAACCCCAGATCTGAGGGCAATCCCAGATCTGAGGGCAACCCCAGATCTGAGGGCAACCCCAGATCTGAGGGCAACCCCTGATCTTTGTGGCGAGGGGATTTATCCCCGTTGGGCTGCGCAGCAGCCCTGAAAGCCGACACCACGGTGGATCAGGTTAATGGCGTGCTTTTTTAGGGGCAGCTGCGCAGCCCAGAGGGGATAAATCTCCTCACCACAGGGTACTTGCACCACATTCCCGTGACTCATTGCCTCGCCACCAACGGCTTGCACTGGGTATGGCTCCCCGGTTGCAGGTAGGGCGAGAGAAACGGCGCCATGCCCTTGAGTACTTGTACCGGCAAGGCCGAGGTGAACTTGAAGTTCTGCGCCGACGCGCCCGGTACATAGGCGGTGAGGGTGCCGAAATGGCTGTCGCCGATGTAGAACACGAAGGTGGCGGTGCGGTTGATCGCCTTTGAACTGATCACCCGCCCACCGGCGCCAACGGCTTCGATGCGGTTGTCGCCGGTGCCGGTCTTGCCGCCCATGGCCAGCGGCGTGCCGTCGGCCAACTTGAAACTGCCGGCCACGCGTTTCGCGGTGCCGGCATCCACCACCTGGGACAGCGCACCGCGCAAGGCCTGGGCCACTTCCACCGGCATCACGCGCTTGCCGTTGTCCGGGTTGTTCACCAGCCGTGTCTCGTAAGGCGTGCCGACGGCAAAGTCGAGGCTGTCCACCCGCAGCGCCGGTTGGCGGATGCCATCGTTGAGGATGGTGCCCACCAGTTCGGCAAGCGCAGCCGGGCGGTCACCGGAACTGCCAATGGCGGTGGCCAGCGACGGCACCAGGTGATCGAACGGGTAGCCGACTTTCTGCCAGCGCTGGTGGATATCCAAAAAGGCCTCGATCTCCAGCATGGTACGGATGCGACTGTCGCGGGCACTCTTGTGCCGGCTCTTGAACAGCCAACTGTAGACTTCCTGGCGCTCGAACTGGCTGGCCTTGACGATCTGGCTGAACTTGGCGTCGGGGTTGTTCAGCAGGTAACCCATCAACCACAGGTCCAATGGGTGGACCTTGGCGATGAAGCCCTGGTCCGGCAGGTCATAGGCGCCGGGGCCATAGTTTTGGTAGAGCCGTTCGAGGCGTTCGTCGGTGAGTTTTTCGGCGCTCTTGGCTGACTTCAAATGGGCGCGCACGAAGCGGTTGAAGCTCTCCTGGCTGTCGTTGGGAAAGAAATAGCGGTGTACGGCGGCCAGGCGGATAGCGGTAGGGCGCATGCCGTCGAGGAACGTTTCCAGGCGCTGGCCGGTGTCCTTTTTCTGGTATTTCTTCCAGAACCTGAGCAGGAACGAGGTGCCTTCGCGGTCGGCGAATTGGGCCAGGTATTCCTGGCGGCGCGGGTCCTTGTCGTCCTTGAGCAGTTCGGAACTGTTGTTGGGCCCGGCATAGGTGGCGTAGCGCACCAGGTCGCGCATCAGGCGGATGAACGGCAGGTTGATGGATTCTCGCAAGGCGTCGCGCAGCGTGGGCAGGCGACCGTCGTCTTCCCTGCGGAAGTTGTGGAAGGTGTGCAGCCCGCCGCCGGTAAAGAACGCCTCGCCGGGGCTGGCCGAGTAGGTCCGGTCCAGCGCGGCCTCGAGCATCTTCGGCAGGCTGCGGTCGGTGTTCTGGATGAGGTAGTCGACGGCCCAGCGGGACAGGCGATCCTGCTCGGCGACTTCGGTTTTCTTCAACGCCGCCGGGGTCTGCTGGGCATAACGCTCGTGCAGTTCGGCGATGATCTGCAGGTAGGTGGTGAGCACCCGCAACTTGGCGGTGGAGCCCAGCTCCAGCTTGCTGCCTTCATTGATGTCGAAAGGCTGGTCGGTGCTGTCGGTCTGCACCCGCACCCGCGAGCCATCGGGAGTCAGTTCCAGCAGGGTGAAGCTGTAGCGCACCTGGGTGGTGCTGGTGGGGGTCAGCAGGCGTTCTCCCATCAGGCCGATCTCGGTCGCGAAGGCCGGGTCGGCCAAGCGCTTGAGGTAGTCGGTGGCCTGGGCCTGCAAATCGCTTTGCAAGGTGCTGGTGGCGGACAGGTCGAGGCGATCGAGGTCGTACAGCGGACGGTTGAGCAGGGCGGCGAGGCGACTGCGGGCGGCGCTGATGCCTTTGTTGGTTTCGTTGGGCTGCACGGTGGGGTCCTGGACCCAGTCGCGATAGCTGACCTTGCTCGCCAGGGCCGCCTCCGACAACGCCGCGTCGATCACGCCGTTCTGTGCCAACAGGCGGATGTGGCTGTCGGTCAGGCGCGCCAGTTCATCGTGACCCTTGGACAGGTAATGGGACGGCCGGCGCTGGGCGATCATCAATGACAGCATTTCCCGCAGGGCCAGGCCTTTTTCCGCCAGGCTCTGGGGATCGGTCGCGGTGCTGGCCAAGCGTTCATTGGCCCGATTGAAGTCGGCGCCGTACCAGACCCGCAAGCCTTCGGCCATGCCGTGGACTTCACCATGCCCCGGCACGGCGGAAAGCGGCACGCTGTTGAGGTAGTCGCGGATGATCCGCTGCCGTGCCTCGAGGGTTTGCGGGCCGGTCTGGTAAGCACGCACGCTGGCGGAAATCATCTGGCGGATTTTCTCCGCGCCGGACACGGTCAGGCCCTCAGGCGAGTGACGGTATTTCTCCAATTGTGTGGCCAAGGTGCTGCCCCCGGCGGATTGCCCCGGCAGGCTCAACAGCTTGGCGACTTGCGACCAGGCCGCCATGCCGAAGCGCGGCCAGTCCACGGCCGGGTTGGCCAAGGGTTGCTTGGGGTCGAGCAGAAACCGGTTCTCGATGAACAACAGGCTCTGCACCACCACGGGCGGGATCGCTTCGAAGTTCGCATACAGCTGCTGCGGGTACTTGAACTGATAGACCGGCGCGGCGCGGCAGTCGGTGATGGTCAATCCAGCCTGGATCTTTTCCGCGTAGGGCACGAACAGGCCTTTTTCGACGTAGCCCATCAACGCCGGCGAAAACCGCGCCTGGGCCTGGATAACGTAGTCACGCTTGAGCAGGCGCGGCAGGAACTCCCCCAGTGCGCTGTAGCCCAAGCGGCGGTCGAACGGGCCTGCGCCAGGGTAGACGATGGCATCGCTAGGCCCCGGCTGCACCGAGTAGCTCAGGGACTCGGCATACTTGCTGAGCTCCCGGGCCTGAAACCGCGACGTGCGCATCTCCTTGGCCACTGCGAGGCCGACCACCACCACGATAATCAGCAACAACAACCAGAATGCCCGCCAGCCATGCCGTGCGCGGCGTTTTTTTTGAGGTAAAGGCGCTTCTTCCATACGTTCAGTCGGGACCACAGGTTCATTCGAATCGGTTTGCCACAAAGCGCCCATAGTCGACTGATCCATTAAGCAGATTGATCGGACTTGCTTGAAGCTTAGACGGTGGTTGGCGTGGGGGAGGGGAAATTGTGGGCAACGGTCTGCCCTGGCCAGTAGCATCCCTTTGTGGCGAGGGGATTTATCCCCGCTGGGCTGCGAAGCAGCCCCAATGCAGATAACTCAATTGCCAGATACACCGGGGTGCAATTGGGGGACTGCTTCGCAGTCCAGCGGGGATAAATCCCCTCGCCACAGATAAGTCCCTACATCACAAGTACTACACAAGCTTCGGAGCATTCGCTCGACCTTCTCAGCGTCGATCAAACAACAGCATGGCTACGCTGCATCCAAACCCTCTCAAAGGAAGCAAGGAATGCATCCACGCCCCCATTCACATCGCTTGCGTCGAGGACGTTATTCGGAACAAGGGCGCGCCTACCTGGTGACAGCCGTTACTCATCAGCGCCGTCCTGTTTTTGCCAACTGGAAGGTTGGAAGATTGTTGGTTGCAGAATTCAAATGCGCCCATGATTCTGGTCTGGTGAACTCTTTAGCCTGGGTGGTGATGCCGGATCATTTTCACTGGTTGCTGCAACTCCACGACGGCCATCTGAGTCGTGTCATCGGTGCCACCAAAGCTCGATGCACCCATCGCGTCAACAGCATGACCGGAGCCTCTGGTCCGCTTTGGCAAAGCGGCTTTCATGACCGCGCGATTCGTGACAATGAAGAGCTGCGGCCCTCCGCCGACTACATCATTGATAATCCGCTGCGGGCTGGGCTGGTGGAATGTATCGGCGATTACCCTCTCTGGAATACTGCATGGCTTTGAAGTGACTCATGCTCCCTATCTGGACCGGGGAACATGGATTCCCTGTAGTGAGGGGATTTATCCCCGCTGGGCTGCGCAGCAGCCCCAATACAGGCAACTCGATTGTCCAGAAATACCCGGGCGCGGTTGAGGGGCTGCTGCGCAGCCCAACGGGGATAAATCCCCTCGCCACAAATAAATCCCCTGCCACAGATAAATCCACTGCCACAGATAAATCCACTGCCACAGATAATCCCCATCATAACGGGCAGTGGTGTCGGGAAAGCCTTGCGCTAGAGCCATCGCCCCATGCCAAAACATGACGCCGCACCATCACTGTGCAATACTCCGCGGCGTTTCCGAGTGACCTGAATCCCAGACAACACCTCTCCAAAAGCTGATTCTGGCGCAGTCTTATCCCTGAATTTCCCTGGTTTTACAGTGAATCTCTCTATCCCTGGCTTTTTATACTGCACGACCCGCTGATCCTGAGGTTGTCGTTCCACAGGACGGTCTGCTCACAAGACAGACCCGGTTTCGGCAAAGCGGCAGGCTTACCGGCCTGTGGCTTTGGACACTCGGTGGTTAATCCAATAACAAGACGAGGTTGTATCCCTATGCCTGTCGGCAATCATCTGCCCCATGGCGAGACCGCTCAGGGCGGTCCGCTCAAACGTGAACTCGGCGAGCGGCATATCCGCCTGATGGCGCTTGGCGCCTGCATCGGTGTCGGGCTGTTCCTTGGTTCGGCCAAGGCCATCGAAATGGCCGGCCCGGCGATCATGCTGTCCTACATCATTGGCGGCCTGGCGATCCTGGTGATCATGCGCGCCCTCGGTGAAATGGCCGTGCACAACCCTGTGGCCGGTTCGTTCAGCCGCTATGCCCAGGATTACCTCGGCCCACTGGCAGGTTTCCTGACCGGTTGGAACTACTGGTTCCTGTGGCTGGTGACCTGTGTGGCGGAGATCACCGCCGTGGCGGTGTACATGGGCATCTGGTTCCCCGACGTGCCCCGCTGGATCTGGGCCTTGGCGGCACTGGTCAGCATGGGCTCGATCAACCTGATCGCGGTCAAGGCCTTCGGCGAATTCGAATTCTGGTTCGCCCTGATCAAGATCGTCACCATCATCGCCATGGTCATCGGCGGCGTCGGCATCATCGCCTTTGGCTTCGGCAACGACGGTGTGGCCCTGGGTATTTCCAACCTCTGGGCCCACGGCGGCTTCATGCCCAACGGCGTGTCCGGCGTGTTGATGTCCCTGCAAATGGTCATGTTCGCCTACCTGGGCGTGGAGATGATCGGCCTGACCGCCGGTGAGGCGAAGAATCCACAGAAAACCATCCCCAACGCCATCGGTTCGGTGTTCTGGCGGATCCTGCTGTTCTACGTCGGCGCGCTGTTCGTGATCCTGTCGATCTACCCGTGGAACGAGATCGGCACCCAGGGCAGCCCGTTCGTGATGACCTTCGAGCGCCTGGGCATCAAGACTGCCGCCGGCATCATCAACTTCGTGGTGATCACCGCCGCACTGTCGTCCTGCAACGGCGGCATCTTCAGCACCGGGCGGATGCTCTACAGCCTGGCGCAGAACGGCCAGGCCCCGGCCGGTTTCGCCAAGACCTCGGCCAACGGCGTGCCGCGTCGTGCATTGCTGCTGTCCATCGCCGCGCTGCTGCTGGGCGTGTTGCTCAATTACCTGGTGCCGGAAAAGGTCTTCGTCTGGGTGACCTCCATCGCCACCTTCGGCGCGATCTGGACCTGGGTAATGATCCTGCTGGCCCAGCTCAAATTCCGTAAAAGCCTGAGTGCTTCGGAGCGTGCGGCCTTGAAGTACCGCATGTGGCTGTACCCGGTCAGCTCGTACCTGGCGTTGGCATTTTTGGTGCTGGTGGTGGGGCTGATGGCGTACTTCCCTGATACACGGGTGGCGTTGTATGTCGGTCCGGCGTTCCTGGTGTTGTTGACGGTGTTGTTTTATGTATTCAAGTTGCAGCCGACGGGCGAAACCCACGGCTCGGTGCGGTCAGTGTCGTAAATTAACCGCGATATAAAAGAAAGCCCCGGTCAGTGACTGGGGCTTTTTCATTGAGCTGTGATTGACCGTCCGTCGAAGACTGTAGCTGACCTGTAAGTTCTGACAGTAGACCCGCATCGGACCGCAGTCTAGCTTGGAAGCTTGCCAACAGGGGAATGGCAAGGCACCAAGATGAAAGATCTATCTGCACTGTTGGCGATTGCACGAGTAACCTATGCGAATAACGAAGGTACTTAGCAAAAAAGAGGTGCTATTGTTTTTTACAGTAGCTTCTTTTGTGTACGTATACCCTATTGTTCATGCCGATTACGCCTATGTAGACGATAGTTGGCGGGAAATATTGGCGATCGATGACTGGTGGAGAATTCACGGCAGAGTGCTGGCTGAAGTGGTTACGAAGCTTATGGCGTTTAACAATGCAACCATTAATATTTTCCCGCTTCCATTGTTAATTGCTACTTTTGCATTTGCATGTGCGATGACTAGGCTGACGTTATGGTATTTTCCTCGCCCCGAGTGGACAGCGTGTCTCGTGGTCCTCCCACTGCTCTGTAATCCTTTTTTTTTAGGTAACATTAGTTTTCAATATGATGGGCCGGGTATGATGTTAGCAGTTGTGGCTGCTGTTTTTTCTATAACCTGTCATGTTCGCAATAGTTACCTGCGAGGGTGCGTGTCGGCTATTTTAATAGCGGTGCTGCTAAGTATTTATCAATTGGTGATTACAGTTTTTATTGGGTTGTGCTGTATGGAGTGTTTGTGGAATGTTAGAAATGGAAAGCCGGCGCAGGAAGTGTTGAGAGAAATTGGGTTGCGTGGTTTACAGCTTTTTTTGGGGGGGATTTTTTATTATTTTACCGCTTTCAAACTGACGAGCGATAGGCGCGGTTCGCTGGCAGAGTTCGATTCGCACTGGCTTGAGGAGGTCGTTAGGAAGTTTAAGTTCTCTATGGAAAAAGTGTTCGAGTTGATCAACGCCGGAAATGGATTTTTTTCTATTTTAATGGTGATCGTAGCCGGCGTGGGATATGTCCTAGTCATTAAGAATGTTTTAGCACTGGCCGGTGGTAGGGGCGAAAAAATTTTAGTTTTAGGGGCCTGTCTATGCGTACCGCCTGTGCTGATAGTTTGTGTCCCCGGTCCGATGTTATTCGTGCTGGATCCTAATTTGGAAGCGCGGAACTATCTGGGGTTTTCTGTAGTATTGTTTTTTTTGCTGCTGATGAGTCGTGAAGTTTTGGGGCGTGCTGGGTATAGGTTGCGAATGCTTTTGGTGATACCAGTTTTGGCGATGTATTCGTTTAGTTACGGCTATGGGCAAGTTCTTATCGCAAAAAAAGAGCTTGAGACGGCCATGGCAATGTTTATAGCTTATGACATTATTGCAACAAAAGAATTTCTCAATTCCCCTGTGCTTTATTATATTGAGCCCCCTATTAATGGGAAGTGGTTGCCCAAAGCGCAGGGTGCCATAAATTATATGCCGGCGTTGCGCTACCTTTTGAGCAGCTCCAGTATGGTGCTCCGCCCAAATACTTTACCTCAGTACGGTATTAATAATGTAGTTTCAGAGGGGCGCGCCGCTTTTGATGCGGCGACGGCTGAGGGCAAGACTTATAGGCGGGTGGTAGACAGGAAGTTCTATTCATTTTATGTCACTGAGTCAGGTGATTTTATTGTCATGAAAGATTTAACAGGTTCCGAAGGGTACATTAGGGGATGGTGGCGATAGTTATGCCGCCACTATTTTCTCCGGCTCAAAACTATCCGCCCGCGCCATCTGCCACATCCGCGAATAAAACGCCCCATTGACCTCGCCGGTCAGCAATTCCCCCGGCTTCAGAAACACGTGCAATTCAGAGAACAACTTGACCTCGGTAGCCGACATCCGCCGCACCAAATGCTTGGGCTGCAATTGCGACGGGTGCTCGAGCCCGGCGGCGGCGAGCATTTCGGCCAGGGCCTTGAGGGTGTTGCGGTGGAAGTTGTAGACCCGCTGGGCCTTGTCCGGGACGACCAGGGCGCGCTGGCGCAAGGTGTCCTGGGTGGCGACACCGGTGGGGCATTTGTTGGTGTGGCAGCTCTGGGACTGGATGCAGCCGATGGCGAACATGAAGCCGCGCGCGGCGTTGGCCCAGTCGGCACCGATGGCCAGGACGCTGGCGATGTCGAAGGCGCTGACGATCTTGCCACTGGCGCCGAGCTTGATTTTGTCCCGCAGGTTCAGGCCCACCAGGGTGTTGTGCACGAACAGCAGGCCCTCGCGCAGCGGCACGCCGATGTGATCGGTGAACTCCACGGGCGCCGCGCCCGTGCCGCCTTCCTTGCCGTCCACCACGATGAAGTCGGGCAGGATCCCGGTTTCCAGCATCGCCTTGGCGATGCCCATGAATTCCCACGGATGACCCAGGCAGAATTTGAAGCCCACCGGTTTGCCGCCGGACAGCTCACGCAACTGCTGGACGAACTGCATCAGTTCGATCGGCGTGGAAAACGCGCTGTGGCATGACGGCGAAATACAATCCTCGCCCATGAGGATGCCACGGGTCTCGGCGATTTCCCGGGTGACCTTGTGCTTGGGCAGGATCCCGCCGTGGCCGGGTTTGGCGCCCTGGCTCATCTTGATTTCGATCATTCGCACCTGCGGGTTCTGTGCCTGGGCGGCGAAACGCTCGGGGTCGAAGCGCCCGTCGCTGGTGCGACAGCCAAAATAGCCGCTGCCCAGTTCCCAGGTCAGGTCGCCACCGTGTTCGCGGTGGTAGGAGCTGATACTGCCTTCACCCGTGTCATGGGCGAAGTTGCCCAGCTTCGCGCCTTGGTTCAGCGCCCGGATGGCGTTGGCGCTCAGGGAGCCGAAGCTCATGGCCGAGATGTTGAACACCGACGCGGAGTAAGGCTGCGTGCACTGCGGGCCGCCGACGGTCACGCGAAAACCGCTGGGGTCGCTCAGCGGGGCCGGGCGCATGGAGTGGCCGATGAATTCGAAGCCGGTCTGGTACACGTCGATCAAGGTGCCGAACGGTTTGTCGGCGCTTTCGTTCTTGGCCCGGGAGTACACCAGCGAGCGTTGGGCCCGGGAGAAGGGCAGGGCATCGCTGTCGGATTCGAGCAGGTACTGGCGGATCTCCGGGCGGATGCCTTCGACCAGGTAGCGGATATTGCCCAGGATCGGGTAGTTGCGCCGTACGGCATGACGGCTTTGCAGCAGGTCGAACACCCCCAGCAGGCTCAACAGCCCGGTCACCAGCGCAATGGGCCAGAGCCAGTCGTGTTGCAGGAATGGCAGGCTGGCGAGGGTGAAGATGACACTGCCAGCAAAGAAGGCGTAACGACTCAGCAGAGACAGGCTCATACGGTTTCCTTGGGGGAGAGCGATTGGCGAGACATTAGCTTGGAATGCAGCTTGTGGCGAGAGAGCTTGCTCCCGTTGGGCTGCGTCCTGTAGCAACTGCGTATGAGCGTGTAGGAGCTGTCGAGTGCAACGAGGCTGCGATCTTTCCCCAGACACACTTGAATCTCAAGCGAAAGAAAGCGAAAGATCAAAAGATCGCAGCCTTCGGCAGCTCCTACAGGGGTGGCTCAGCTCGCCTGTTTCATCTGCCGCAACGGTAATTCCACGCGGAAGGTGGTGCCGACGCCGACTTCGCTGCGTACCGTGATTTCGCCATTGTGTTTTTTCACGATGCCGTAGGACAACGACAGCCCGAGCCCCGTGCCCTGGCCGATAGGTTTGGTGGTGAAGAATGGGTCGAAGATTTTCTGCAGGGTCTCGGGGGGAATGCCCGAGCCGTTGTCCGCCACTTCGATCCAGACGGTTTCTTCACCGACCCCGTTGCGCAGGGTGATGGTGCCGCGTTCGGGGCCGATGGCCTGGGCGGCGTTGACGATCAGGTTCATGATCACCTGGTTGATCTGCGACGGCAGGCATTCCACCTCCGGCAACGGCGTGTACTCCTTGACCACGTCGGCCTTGTACTTGATTTCATTGGCGACGATGTTCAAGGTCGAATCCATGCCGTGCTGCAAATTGGCCATCTGCCATTCCTGGCTGGAATCAACGCGGGAGAAATCCTTCAAATCCTTGACGATCTGCCCGACCCGGCCGATGCCATCCTTGGATTCCTTGATCAGCAAGGGGATATCCTCGACCAGGAAGTCCAGCTCCACCTTTTCGCGCAGTTTTCTCAAGTTCACCACCAGCTCCGGCGAGGCGATGGCTTCCTCGGCGTTGCCATAGGCGCTGAGCATTTCCTGAAGTTTGCCGAAGTAGCCGTCCAGCGCCCCCAGGTTGGAAGAAATGAAACCGATCGGGTTGTTGATCTCGTGGGCCACCCCGGCCGCCAACTGGCCCAGCGAGGCGAGCTTTTCCGATTGCACCAACTGGGTTTCCAGCATCTTGCGTTCGTCGATCTCCATCTGCAGCAGTTCGCTGGCCTGTCGGAAGGCCTGGGTGCGTTGTTCCACCAGGTCTTCGAGCTTGTTCATCTTCAATTGCGCCCGAGAGGTCATTTCCCATTTGGTGGTCAGGGTGTTGGCCATCTGCTGGACTTCGATGTTGTCGAACGGCTTCTTCAGGATCAGCAAGCGGTCGTGGCCGTTCAGGCGGTCGAGCAATTCATCCCAGGAATAATCCGAATAGGCGGTGCACACCACCACTTGCAACTGCGGGTCGCGCTTCCAGAGTTCTTCGATGGTCTTGGCGCCGTCCCAGCCTTCGGGCATGCGCATGTCGACAAAGGCCAGGGCATAGGGACGCTCCTTGGCCATGGCCTCCAGCAATTTGTTCAGGCCTTCCTGCCCACCGTAGGCCGAGTCGAGTTCGAACACGGTGGCGGCAGGTTTCGGCGCTTCGCCAAACAGCGCGCTTTCCATGTCCTGCAAATCCGTGTTGCTTTCATCCTCCGGGGTGAGGATCTTGCGGAAATCTTCATGAATGGCGGGTGTATCGTCGATCAACAGGATGCGGCGGTTACTCAGGCTGTTCATGGTTCACCTTCTGCAAGTTTCAGGGGCACTTGCAATTGGAATGTCGCCCCTTTTCCTGGCCCTTCACTGTGGGCGGTGAGGTGGCCGTTCATTTCGATGGCCGCCAATGCGCAGCTGTGCAGGCCAAAGCCGTGGCCTTCCTTACGCGTGGTAAAACCGTGGGCGAAGATGCGCGTCATGTTTTCCTCCGGAATGCCTTCGCCTTCGTCCTTGACGCTGATTTGCAGGGTCTGGCCATCGACGACGGCGGCCTTGAGGGTCATGTTCCGCGCATCGTTGGACACCCCGGCCATGGCGTACTTGGCATTGCTGATCAGGTTGATCAGGATCAGCAGCAAGCGATGCTTGTCGCCCATGATCCGCGGCACGTCGCCGTATTCCTTGATCACCGTAACATGATGGCGGGTCAGGGCGCCGGAGTTCATGCGCAAGGCGTCTTCGAGCAGTTCGCTGACCACCAGGGGTTCGAGCAGGCTGCTGGCGCCAGCATAGGATTGCTGGGTGGAGACGATATCCTTGATGTGGTCCACGCTCTTGCTCAACTGGGCCAGTTCATCGGTCAGGCTCTGCTGCTCCGAGGCGATGGCCTCGACCAGTTGGTTGAGGTAGCCGGGCAGCAACTTGCCCTTGGCGTCCTCGGTGAGGAAGTGCCCGAGGTCATCGGTGTGTTCGTTGATCAATTGCATCGCCTTGCCCAGCCCCAGGGCCTTGCTGCTGCGCAGTTTGCGGCTGACCAGGTCAGCGGAGATGTTCACGCTGTTGAGGACGTTGCCGACGTTGTGCAACACGTTGGTGGCGATTTCCGCCATGCCGGCCTGGCGGGCGGTGTCCATCAACTCGCTCTGGGTGTCCTTGAGCTGGCGGGTACGCTCTTCGACCCGTTGTTCCAGCTCGTCGTTGGCGGTCTGCAGGGCGCTGTTGACCCGATTGATTTCGGCGAAGCTGCGTATCAACCGGATCGCCAGCCAGATCAGGATCAGCACCAGGAACGTGGCGAACACCAGCAAGTAAATGTGGTTGCGCTCGTATTTGGCGGCGGCTTTTTCCTGGTCTTTCTCGAGCAGGTTGGTGATGGTGTCCAGGCGATCGGCCACGGGGATCGCTCCGATTCCCAGCAGTAACTCATTCACCTTGGGTTGTTCGCGCAGGATCACCCCGATGTGTCTGCGCAGGACTTCGATGGAGTTGAGCAACCCCTCAGGCAGGCGTTCCTTGTTGACATCCAACTGGTTCAAGCCCAGCAGGACCTCGGCTGCGATCTCCGGGGAGCTGACCTGGGCGAACTCCATACTGCTGAGCAACAGGTCGTAAGTGTCGATGGCAACGTTCTGCAACTCCAGTTTGTAGGTGTCGGGCAGCCGGGCGAACTGGCCCTGGATGTCGTCCTCACCGGTGGGCAGAAAGGCCAGGGAGTTACGCAACACCGCGTTATGGGACTTGAACTGTTCTATCAGGCGGGTTTTTTCCTTGACCAGCTTGAGGTATTCGTCGCGCTGGGCCTCCCAGAGCGACGGCCCGTGGCGTCCCGGTTCCGATTCGATGGCGTCCAGACGCTGCCACAAGCGTGCCATTTCATGCAGGGGGGAGACCAACGGGTCGTAGTTGTGGGTCAGGGCGATCCGCGACTTGAGGACTTCGTTGTCCCAGATAGCGTCCTGTTGCTTGAGCAGGCGAATCAGGTCACGGGATTCAATGTACGAGGCGGCTTGCTGGGCCCCCGAATTGACGTACATGAACAGCAGGACCGAAGCCAGTAACAGGCCGATGAAGGCAAGACCGAGGCGGCGCAGAGTGGTCATAGGGGCTTGCCCTCCGATTCACCCGTCAGGGTCTTGAGGAACTCGACGATCAGTGTCGTATCGTTCTTGAGAGGCTCACGACCCAGTTGGTACTTGAACATCACCTCCACCGCGTGTTCCAGAGTCGTCGCCGACCCGTCATGGAAATACGGCGCGGTGACGGCCACGTTGCGCAGGCTGGGCACCTTGAAGACCTGGCGGTCCGCTTCATCGCCGGTGATGTTGAAGCGTCCTTCGTCGGCGCGGGTGGGGTTGCCCCGGTCGCCGACATAGTCACCCATGACGCCGAATTTCTGGAACATGTTGCCGCCGATGTTCACGCCCTGGTGGCAAGCGATGCAGCCGTACTCCTTGAAACGCTGGTAACCGAACTTTTCCCGGGGCGTGAGGGCGTCGGTGTCGCCCAGCAGGTACTGGTCGAAACGCGAATTGGGTGTTTGCAAGGTGCGTTCGTAGTCGGCCAGGGCGCTCTGGATATTGGGCTTGGTCACGCCATCGGGATAGGCGTCCTTGAAGTCCTTGGCGTAGCCAGGGTCATCGGCGATGCGCTTGACCACCGACTCCCAGGTGCTGCCCATTTCCACCGGGCTGGTCACGACCTCGTGGACCTGTTCTTCCAACGTATCGACACGGCCATCCCAGAACTGGTGGAAGTTCAGGCCGGCGTTGAACACGGTAGGTGTATTGACCTCCACCGGCTTGCCGTCGAAGCCCAGGGAAAACGGCTTGTCGTCGGCGCCGCCCTTGTCCAGGCGATGGCAACTGGCGCAGGACAGGGTGTTGTTGACCGACAGCCGTGGGTCATTGAACAGCCGCAGCCCCAGCTGGACGCGCTTGGGGTCCAGGGCCGGCACCGGCGGCAGGGGCTTGAGGGGTTCATCCAGGGGGGCGGCGTGAGCGGTTACGCTTGCTCCCACGAGCAGGCCGAGCGCCAGAATCAGTCCATGTAACGCCATGGGATGTTTTCCTTGAAACTTTGGTTGAGGACTCAGCGGTTCACGAAAACGGGTTCTGGCGTTTTTCCCACTCGGTCATCCAATCGGCAAAGGCCTGCGGTTCGACGGCCTTGCTGAAGTAATAACCTTGGGCTTCCTCGCATTGGTGCTTCTTGAGAAATTCAAGCTGCTCAAGGGTTTCCACCCCTTCGGCGATGATGTGCAGGTTCAGGCTCTTGCCCAGGCTGATGATGGTGCTCACCAGCTTGGCGTCATTGCTATCGATGCTCAGGTCACCGACGAACGACTGGTCGATCTTCAGCACATCCACCGGAAATTTCTGCAAATAGCTCAGGCTCGAATAGCCGGTGCCGAAATCGTCGATGGCCAGGCGTATCCCCTGTTGTTTGATGGCCTTGAGGATGGCGACCGTGGTATCGATGTTCTGCATCAGTACGCTTTCGGTGATCTCCAGTTCTAACTGTGTCGGGTCCAGGCCGGTTTCCTTGAGGGTGCGGGCGATGCCTTCGACGAAGCCGCGCTGGCGAAAATCGATGGCCGAGATGTTCACCGACAGGCACAGCGGCCGCATGCCCTGGGCTTGCCAACGGCAGGCCTGCTGGCAGGCTTCCTGGAGTACCCATTGGCTCAGCGGCACGATCAAGCCGCTGTCCTCGGCCACCGGAATGAAGTCCGCCGGGTAGACCAGGCCATGTTCCGGCCTGTTCCAGCGCACCAACGCCTCGACCCCGACCACCTTGCCGCTCTTGAGGTCGAGCTTGGGTTGGTAATGCAGCACGAATTCCTTGCGTTGCAGGCCCAGGCGCAGGCCCGATTCGATGGTCTGTTGCTGCCGTGCCCGGCGGTTCATGTCCTCGGTGAAGAAACGGTAGTCGTTGGGGCCGGTTTCCTTGACGTTGCGCATCGCCGTCTCGGCTTTCTTGATCAGCGCCACGGCGTCGAAACCGTCGCTCGGGTACACGCTGATGCCCAGGCTCGCGGTGACGCTCAGGTCATGGCCGTCGATAGGCTGGGGGGTGCTGATGGCCGCCAGCAGTTTTTCGGCCACGCCTTTGGTTTGCTGCGCCTCGGTGATGTCCCCCACGATCACCACGAATTCATCGGAACCGTAGCGGAACACCGAATCGGACTCACGCACCACGCTCGCCAGCGCCCGGGCCACGCGCTTGAGCATTTCGTCGCCCACCGGATGGCCCAGCGCGTTGTTGATGCGCTTGAAGCGGTCCAGGCCGATGAACATCACCGCCAGTTGCCGGTCGTGTCGACGGCACTGGGCCATGGCCTGGGTCAGGCGATCGCCGAGCAACATACTGTTGGGCAACTCGGTGAGCACGTCGTATTGCAGCAGGTGGGACACCTTGAGCAATTCCTGGACGCGCTCTTCGATCGTGCGTTCCAGGCTGCGCATTTTCCGCGCCGCATCCTGGGCCAGTTGCCATTTCCAGGTCATGGCGCTGGCCATCTGGCGGATTTCCAAGGTGTCGAACGGTTTCTTGAGAATCAGCAATTGGTCATCGAACTCGATCCGTTCGGCCATGGTTTCCCAGGAGTAATCCGAGAAGGCCGTGCACAGGGCGATTTGCAGGCGCGGGTCGGCTTTCCACAGTTGTTCGATGGTTTGCAGGCCATCCCAGCCTGGTGGCATGCGCATGTCGGCGAACACCAGCGCGTAGGGCTGGCCTTCGGCCTGGGCGCGCTTGACCAGTTCCAGTGCCTCCTCGCCCTGGTAGGCCGAGTCGATCTGAAATTGCAGCCGGCTGACCTGTGGGGTGCCGAACAGCAGGCTTTCGGTGTCGTCCAGCGAATCATCGCTGCCGCCGCTGGGGCTGAGGATCTTGCGAAAGTCCTGGTGGATCGCCGGCGTGTCGTCCACCACCAGGATCCGCCGGTTGGCTGGCACCGACATGGGGTTCATGGATTGCTCTCCGATAGCTGGCTCGCTGGTCGGGTCCAGTGGTCTGTCGCGGGAATGATGGTGCCGGCCTTGAGCAGTTTGGCGGCCTGGCCGCTGTCGACCACGGTGCTGAAGTAATGCCCCTGGGCCTGCATCGCGCCGCCGCTGGACATCAGTGTGGTGCGTTGCTCCTGGGTCTCGACGCCCTCGGCAATGATCCCGATGCCCACGTCCCGGGCGAAGTTGATGATCGCCCGCAACGTCGTGGCGTTCTCCGGGTCGTCGTTGGCGCTGTCGAGAAAGCGCTGGGCGAGCTTGAGGTGATTGACCCGGTAGGTCTTGAGGTAATCGAACGAGGAATATTCGGTGCCGAAGTCATCGATGGCGATTTGCACGCCCAATTCGCAGAGGCGCGGCAGCACGTCGTTGTGGGTCCACTTGGTCTGGGCCAGGGTGGCTTCGGTGACGTCGAAACGCAGGTCCCAGGGGGCCAGTTCCCAGCGGGCGGTGGTGCGCAGCACGTCGTAGATCAGTTCCGGGCCGGTCTTGAGTTGGGTCAGGGACAGGTCGATGGCGATCACCGGCGGCGCCATGCCCTGGTCGCGCCATTGGCGCATCTGTTGGCAGGCCTGGTCCAGCACCCAGTGCCCGAGGGCAATGATGATTCCGGTCTTTTCGGCCGCTGGCATGAAGGCCGCCGGTTCCAGCCAGCCCCGTTGGGGGTGGTTCCAGCGCACCTGCACGCCCATGCCGAGGATCTTGCCGGTGCCGAGGTCGACTTCGGGCAGATAGTGCAGTTGAAGTTCCTGGTTTTCGATGGCTTGGCGCAGATCGTTGGCCAGGGCGACCCGGTCGGTGACTTCCTGGTTAATTTCCTCGTTGTGGAAGTGATACTGGTTGCGACCCTTTTCCTTGGAGCGGTACAGGGCCATGTCGGATTGCGCCATCAGGCTGTCGGCGCTCAAGCTCTGCGGGGTGTACAGGGCGATGCCGATGCTCACGGAGATCCGCACGTCGTTGCCGTCCAGGGAGTACGGCGCCACGAGGGCATCGCGGATCTTGCCCGCCAGCGCGGCGCAGTGGGTCGCTTCATGGACGTCCAGTTGCAGCAGGGCGAATTCGTCGCCGCCCAGGCGCGCCACCACATCGTTTTCCCGGGTACAGGACTTGATGCGGGCGGCGACTTCCTGCAGCAGCAGGTCGCCGATGGGATGGCCCAAGGTGTCGTTGATGCGTTTGAAGTGGTCCAGGTCCAGGTAGAACATGGCAAACGGCGCCGCGCCCCGACGAGCGGCGGCGAAGGCCTGGTGCAGGCGCTCGATCATGGTGGCGCGGTTGGCCAGCCCGGTCAGGCCGTCGGTGCGGGCGAGCAGGGCGATCTTCTCTTCGGCCAGCTTGCGCTCGGTGATGTCGAGGATGATGCCTTCCACTTCCAGCAACAGGCCCTGGTCGTTGCGCACCGGAATGTAGCGGTTCTCCACCCAGCGGAATGTGTCGTCGCCAGTGCGCATGCGAAACTCGATGGAGGCCCCGGCAGTGTCACGGTCGAGGACGCGGACCATGGCCTCCTGGACTTTGTCCTGGTCGTCGGGGTGGATCAGGGTTTGCGCCCAGTCCGGCGCGTTGATCAGTTGCGCCGCGGAATGACCGAACTTGGTGATGTTATGGGAGATGTACATCAACGCGAACGGCGGCTCGCCCCGCAGGCGATAGAGAATGGTCGGGCTGTTCTGCACGATGATGTTGGCGTCGGCCAACTCGCGGGTGCGTTCCTCGACGGCCCGTTCCAGCATGTCCATTTTCAGCGCCGCGTCCTCGGTCATCTGCCATTTGACGGTCAAGGCGCTGGCCATCTGGCGGATCTCAATGGCGTCGAAGGGTTTTTTCAGGATGAGCAGGCGGTCGCCCAGTTCGAGGCGCTCGGAAATGTCTTCCCAGGAATAATCCGAGTACGCGGTGCACAGGGCCACTTGCAGCTTGGGGTCGGCGCGCCACAGCCGTTCGATGGTTTCCAGGCCGTCCCAGCCCGGCGGCATGCGCATGTCGATGAACGCCATGGCGAAGGGCTGCCCTTGGGCCAGCGCCGTCTCGACTTTGTTCAAGGCTTCCATGCCCTGGAACGCCGAATCGAGGACGAAACTCATGGCGGCAACGGCCACCGGCGCGCCGAACAGAGCCTCTTCGGCGCTGCTCAGGTTGTCTTCGGCGTTCATCCGGGGGCTGAGGATCTTGCGAAAATCCTCATGGATGGTCGGGGTGTCGTCGACGATGAGGATCCGCCGATTGGTTTTATCCAAAGGCAGGCTCATGGCCGTGCACCACTTTGATGCTGACTATAGAACCCTGGGAACATCTGATATCCCTTTCGCTGGCATGAGTCTTCGGCCTGTACATGGCCCTTCATGGGGTAGAGCATAGTCGCCTCATCGCGATGCGCTCGGCCACTGATGGCAAATGTGTCTAAATTTTCGCAATCTACTAGGCTGTATTTCGGGGCTAGTAGAACGGTTGTCGTGAACAGGAGGGGGTTCAAATGGAAGATCAATCGCCGGACGTTCCGGTAAAGAAGCCGACGGTGCTGCTGGTCGATGACGAAGAGTCGATTCTCAACAGCTTGCGTCGGCTATTGCGCAGCCAGCCCTACGAGATCCTGCTGGCCGACAGTGGCGCCAAGGCCCTGGAGATTCTCAAGGAACGGCCGGTCGACCTGGTGATGACCGACGCGCGCATGCCGAACATGGATGGCGCCACGCTGTTGGCCGAGATCCGCAAGCTGTACCCCTCGACGTTGCGCATCCTGCTCACCGGTTATGCCGATGTGGACATGATGACCAAGGCCATCAACGAGGGGCAGCTCTATCGTTACCTCAGCAAACCCTGGAACGATGAGGAGCTGGTGCAGGCCTTGCGCCAGGCCCTGGCCCACCAGCATTCCGAAAGCGAGCGCCAGCGTCTCGAAGCGTTGAACCGCGAGCAGAACCAGCAACTCAAGACCCTGAACGCCACCCTGGAAAAACGCGTGGCGTCGCGTACCTCCGAGCTGCAGCAGACCGCCGACATGCTCGACCTGGCCTACGACGAGCTCAAGCGCAGTTATGTGACCAGCACCGAGGTGTTTTCGCTGATCGCCAACCTGCGCCTGCCCAAGGCCAAGCAGACCAACCGGCAGATCATCGAGTTGATCAGGGTCTACAGCCGGCTGCATTTCCTCGATGAGTCCACCGACCGCGACCTGACCATGGCCGCGGCGCTCTACAACATCGGCAAGCTGAGCTGGACCGACAATATGATGGTCACGCCCGCCGACTTGCTGCACCACAATGAACTCGATCTCTATCGGGCCTATCCGAAGCAGAGCGAATCGCTGCTGATGACCCTGGACCCGATGAAGGATGCGGCCCGGATCATCCGCCATCACCAGGAGCGCTGGGACGGCAGTGGTTTCCCCGAGCACCTCAAGGGCGAAGCTATTCCCTTCGGCTCGCGACTCTTGAAATTGGCGGTGGATTTCATCGAGCTGCAGCGCGGGTTGATCCTCGAACGACAGATGAACAGCGACGAAGCGCTGGTCTACATCCGCAAATACGCCGGCAAGCTGTACGACCCGGACATGGTCGAGGACTTCATCAAGGCCTGCGGCGAGTACCTGGAAGACGTGACCTTGTCGGACCCGACGGTCAAGGTCATGAACACCCGGGAACTGGCGGCCGGCATGATCCTGGCGCGCAACCTCAACGCCGACAACGGCATGCTGCTGCTCAACGCCGGCAAGGTCCTGAGCGGTCCGCTGGTGGAAAAGCTCATCGCCTTCGAGTCGATGGAAGGGGCCCGGTACAGCGTGTTCGTCAAGATCCCCGAAGAACTGGCCGACCCTTCGGCGCCGAGGCCGATTTTGGGGTGATGCGGATCGGACAGACGGCGCAGTTCAACCTGTGGGAGCGGGCTTGCTCGCGAAGGCGATGTATCAGGCGACATTGGCTCTGACTGATAAGCCGCCTTCGCGAGCAAGCCCGCTCCCACATGGGTATGTCTGGATTCTGAAACCAGCGCCAGGCTTTGCTCCCTGCGGCTTTGGTCTGTAATCTCCCCGGCATTTTTCTGCCCAAGGCTTTGAATCATCATGACCACTTCCCTCATCCGCATCGCCGCCGCCCTGTTGCTCGGGCCGGACGGGCGAACCCTGCTGGTGCGCAAGCGCGGCACCCGGGCCTTCATGCAGCCGGGGGGCAAGATCGAGGCCCATGAACAACCGGTGCAGGCGCTGGCCCGGGAGCTGGAAGAAGAGCTCGGGTTGCGGATCGACTCGGCCCAGGCCCGCCACCTGGGTGTGTTCAGCGCACCGGCGGCCAACGAACCGGGGTTTATCGTGCAGGCCGAGGTGTTTTTGCTGAACATCGACGCCCCGGTTTCGCCGGCGGCCGAAATCGAAGAGGTGTGCTGGATCGACCCGGCCGGCGACAGCGATCTTGTACTCGCCCCGTTGACAGGCGAGGTGATCCTGCCGTTTTATCGAGCGACACACCTCGCCACTTGCTGATTCATGCCTCAAGGACTGACGCCCATGATTCCATTGCCGGACCTGTTGATTTTCGCCGCCGCGGCGTTACTGATGGTGCTGACGCCCGGCCCGAACATGATCTACCTGATTTCCCGTTCGATCTGCCAGGGCCGAAAGGCCGGCGTCACCTCGCTGTTGGGCGTGGTGGCGGGGTTCTTCGTGCACATGTTCGCCGCCGCCGCGGGGCTGACGGCGGTGTTCCTGGCGGTGCCCATGGCCTATGAAGTGTTGAAATGGGCCGGCGCGCTGTACCTGTTGTGGCTGGCCTGGCAGGCGGTGAAGCCGGGCGCGCGTTCGCCCTTCGAGGCCCAGCAGTTGCCGGCGGACTCGACACGCAAACTGATCACCATGGGCTTTCTCACCAGTGCGCTGAACCCCAAGATCGCGGTGTTCTATCTGTCGGTGTTCCCGCAGTTCATCAGCCCGGAACACGGTTCGCTGTTCACCCAGAGCATCATCCTCGGGCTGACCCAGATCAGCGTCAGTTTCAGCGTCAACCTGCTGATCGCCCTGTTCGCCGCCGGCATTGCCTCGTGGTTTGTCCACAACCCGAGCTGGCTGGCGGTGCAGCGCTACTTCATGGGGTTTGTCCTCGGTGCCCTGGCGCTGCGCCTGATGCTTGAGCAACGGCGTTCGGCGTGAACATCCGACGCCTGCGGGCCGGTGATGCCCTGGTGTATCGCGAGCTGATGCTCCAGGCGTACGCCTTGCACCCCCAGGCCTTCACCTCCAGCGTCGGCGAACGGGCGAAGTTGCCCCTCAACTGGTGGGAGTCACGCCTGGGCAGCCGGCTCGATGTGCTGTTGGGAGCGTTTGTCGAGCAAGAACTGGTCGGCATCGTTGGCCTGGCCCTGGACCCCCGGGAAAAAGCCCGGCACAAGGCGCTGCTGTTCGGCATGTACGTCGCCGACGCACATCGCCAACGAGGCCGTGGCTACCAACTGGTACAGGCGGCCCTCGACGAAGCCCGGCGCCACACCTTCCTGCGCCTGGTGCAACTGACCGTCACCGCGGGCAACGACCCGGCGCTCAAGCTCTACCAGCGCTGCGGTTTCGTCCTGTACGGTCTCGAACCGATGGCGATCCGCGTGGGCGACGAGTACCTCGACAAAATCCACATGTGGCTAGAGCTGTAAACCAACCGGCCATGGCTGTTGAGCTTTATTTGTGGCGAGGGGATTTATCCCCGCTGGGCTGCGAAGCAGCCCCCAAACCAGGCAACTCGGTGTGTCAGGAAGATTGAGTTCGCTGCTTTAGGGCCGCTTCGCAGCCCAACGGGGATAAATCCCCTCGCCACAAGGAATGTGCTTCACCGCACGGCACTGACTCCATCCAGCGTGGAAAACGACGTGTCCTTGGCCGTCAGCAAGAAATCGCGCATGTACGGCGCGTCGAGCATGTCGGTGCGCACCGCCGCGTACAGCGTGGCGAACAGACCTTTCTCCCCCAGCCGCTTGGCCTTCACGTAGCCCCGCGAGCTGTATTCATGCAGCGCCCAGTGCGGCATGCCGCAGACGCCACGACCGCTGGCCACCAGTTGCATCATCATCACCGTCAGCTCGGACGTACGCACCTGGGCCGGTTCGATGTCGGCCGGTTCCAGGAAACGGGTGAAGATGTCCAGCCGGTCTCGCTCCACCGGGTAGGTGATCAGGGTTTCGCTGATCAGGTCCTCGGGCACGATGTAGGGCTTGCCCGCCAACCGATGTTGGTTGGCCACGGCGAGCATCGCTTCGTAGGTGAACAGCGGCACGTACGTGATGCCGGCCAGTTCCAGCGGGTCGGAGGTCACCACCAAATCGAGATCGCCCCGGGCCAAGGCCGGCAAGGGGGCGAAGGCGAAACCCGAGGCCAGGTCCAGCTCGACTTCCGGCCAGGCATCGCGGAACTGGTCGATGGTCGGCATCAGCCACTGGAAGCAGCTATGGCACTCGATGGCCATGTGCAGGCGCCCGGCGGTGCCGCCCGCCAAGCGGGCGATGTCCCGTTCAGCACTGCGCAGTAACGGCAGGGCGGCATCGGCCAGTTGCAACAGGCGCAGGCCGGCGCTGGTGAAACGTACGGGCTTGGTCTTGCGCACGAACAACTGCATGCCCAGGCGCTCTTCCAGTTCCTTGAACTGGTGGGAGAGGGCGGACTGGGTCAAGTGCAGGCGTTCGGCGGCTTCGACCAGGCTGTCGGCTTCGCGCAGGGCATGCAGGGTCTTGAGGTGACGGAGTTCAAGCACCGGAGTGGCTCCATGAGTAAAACTTGTGATCAACACGAAAAGGTTGAGTTTGTCTCATGTAGGTCGAGCTGTCGACAATGGCGCCATCTTTTACAGGAGGACGCACACCATGGCCCTGGCCCACACCCTCGGTTTTCCCCGCATCGGCGCCGACCGCGAACTGAAAAAAGCCCTCGAAGCCTACTGGAAGGGCGACCTGGCCCCGGCTGCGCTGCAAGCCGTGGGGCGTGAATTGCGGGCTCGGCACTGGCAACTGCAGAAAGATGCCGGCATCGACCTGCTGCCCGTCGGCGACTTTGCCTGGTACGACCAGGTGCTCAGCCACACCTTGACCCTGGGTGCCGTCCCGCAACGTTTCCACGGCACCTTGAATGCCCAGGGCCGGCCGACCCTCGACACCCTGTTCGCCATGGCCCGTGGCGCCACGGCCAGTTGCTGCGGTGCCGAGCACGGCCAGGCGCAATACGCCCAGGAACTGACCAAGTGGTTCGACACCAACTACCATTACCTGGTCCCGGAGTTTTCCGCCGACCAGACCTTCGCCCTGAGCTGGGAACAGTTGTTCGACGAAGTGGACGAGGCCCATGCCTTGGGCCATCAGGTCAAACCCGTGATCATCGGCCCGTTGACCTACTTGTGGCTGGGCAAGGCCAAGGGCGAGGCGTTCGACAAGCTCGGCCTGCTGGAGCGCCTGCTGCCGGTCTACGGTGAAATTCTCAACCGCCTCAAGGCCCAGGGCGTGGAATGGGTGCAGATCGACGAGCCGATCCTCACCCTGGACCTGCCCCTGGCCTGGAGGAGCGCCTTCGAGCGGGCTTACCACATCCTCCAGTACTCGCCGTTGAAAAAACTCGTGGCCACCTATTTCAGTGGCCTGCAAGACAACCTCGGCCTGGCGGTGAGCCTGCCGGTGGACGGTTTGCACATCGACGCGGTACGTGACCCGGAACAACTGGGCCAAGTACTGGACCGCCTGCCGACCTACAAGATTCTCTCGGTAGGCCTGGTCAACGGTCGCAACGTCTGGCGCTGCGAACTGGAACAGGCGCTGGCGCAATTGCAAGCGGCCCAGGAGCGCTTTGGCGACAACCTTTGGGTCAGCACCTCGTGCTCGTTGTTGCACAGCCCGGTGGACCTGGAACGTGAAGACCGGCTCGACCCCGAACTCAAGAACTGGCTCGCTTTTGCCGTGCAGAAGTGCGGTGAAGTCGCGGTGCTGCGCGATGCGCTGAACGATCCACAGGCCCCCGCCGTGCTGCAGGCGTTGAGCGACAGCCGCGAGGTGCAGGCCCGTCGCGCCGGCTCGGGGCGCATTCACAAAGCCGAGGTCCAGGCGCGCCTGGCGGCGATCGGGCCGCAGGACAGCCAGCGGCATTCGCCGTTTGCCCAGCGCATCGAACGCCAGCGCGCACGTTTGGCGTTGCCGGCCTTTCCTACCACCACCATCGGCTCCTTCCCGCAGACCCCAGCCATACGCCTGGCCCGTCAGGCCTACAAGCAGGGCAAGTTGTCGGCCAACGACTATCAGGACGCCATGCACACCGAGATCCGCCATGCCGTGCAGATCCAGGAACGCCTGGGCCTGGACGTGTTGGTGCACGGTGAAGCCGAGCGCAACGACATGGTGGAGTACTTTGCCGAGCAACTGGACGGTTACGCCTTCACCCGTTTCGGCTGGGTACAGAGTTACGGCTCGCGTTGCGTGAAGCCGGCGATCATCTACGGCGACATCAGCCGCCCGAAAGCCATGACCGTCGACTGGATCCGTTACGCGCAAAGCCTGACTGACAAGGTCATGAAAGGCATGCTCACCGGCCCCGTGACCATGCTGATGTGGTCGTTCCCCCGCGAAGACGTGTCGCGCCAGGTCCAGGCCCGACAACTGGCCCTGGCCCTGCGCGACGAGGTGCTGGACCTGGAAAAGGCCGGGATCAAAATCGTGCAGATCGACGAGGCGGCGTTCCGCGAAGGGCTGCCACTGCGTCGCGGGCAATGGCAGCACTACCTGGACTGGGCCGTGGAGGCCTTCCGCTTGTGCGCGTCGGGCGTGGGGGATGACACCCAGATCCATACCCACATGTGCTACAGCGAGTTCAATGATGTGATCAAGGCCATCGCCGACATGGACGCCGATGTCATCACCATCGAGACCTCCCGTTCGGACATGGAGTTGCTGGAAGCATTCGAGGCGTTCGACTACCCGAACGACATCGGCCCGGGCGTCTACGACATCCACTCGCCGCGGGTGCCGGACACGACCGAGATGGTTGCGCTGATGAGCAAGGCGGTGAAGCGCATCGCCGCCGAGCGGCTGTGGATCAACCCCGACTGCGGGCTCAAGACCCGGGGCTGGCCAGAGACGGAAGCGGCTCTGGTGAACATGGTGGCGGCGGCGCGGCAGTTGCGCAGTCAGTTGGCCTGAGGCCCCACAGGTTTGCACCCCCTGTGACCTTGCACCCTGTGGCGAGGGGATTTATCCCCGTTGGGCTGCGAAGCAGCCCTGAAGCCAGGCGCCTTGTTGTATCAGGTGGATTGCGTCCAGCTTTTTCTGGGGCTGCTTCGCAGCCCAGCGGGGATAAATCCCCTCGCCACAAGGGGTAGTATTCGGTTTTATTGCTCCCCTTGACCGGGCAACCATCACCACTCGGCAATCTTCATCAAACTGTCACGCAACTGTGGCAGCGCGCTTGAACAAACTTCATCAGACTCGCGCTCTACTGGGGTTCTGCGTTTCGGTGTTTCTTCATGCGTGTACTTATTTTCCTGGCCGCGTTGTTTTTCGGCCTGCCGTCGATGGCGGCGTCTCGTTGCGATGTCAATGTTGCGACCCAACGGGTCGATCTGGATCAGGTCAGCCTGGCCTACCAGAGCATTGGCCGTGCCTCGGATCCTGCATTGCTGTTGGTGATGGGCCTGGGTGGGCAGTTGATCCATTGGCCGGACGAAGTGGTGGTCGCCCTGTGCGAACAGGGTTTCCGGGTGATTCGCTACGATAACCGCGATGTCGGCCTGAGCACCTGGCGCCAGGCGCCCGGCAGCGCCAACCTGACCTTTGAAGCCCTGCGCTACAAACTCGGCTTGCCCGTGGCCGCGCCCTATACCCTCACCGACATGGCCGACGACGGGCTCGGGCTGATGGACGCGTTGCAGGTGCGAAGCTTCCATGTACTGGGCGCGAGCATGGGCGGGATGATCGCCCAGCACATGGCGGCCATGGCGCCTGAGCGGGTTGAAAGCCTGACCCTGATCATGACCAGTTCCAGTGCCGCAGGCTTGCCCGCGCCCAGCGAAAGGCTGGTGCAACTGTTGTCCCGGCGTGGTGCTCCGAATCGTGAAATGGCCCTGGAGCAACAGGCCGACCTGCTGGCCGCGTTGGGCAGCCCGATGGTGGTGGATGATCGCCAGGCCTTGTTGCATCAGGCTGCACTGGCCTATGACCGGGCCTTCAACCCCGAAGGCGTGAAGCGCCAGATCATGGCGATCATGGCCGAGCCGAGCCGGGTAGCACTGCTCAATCAACTGCGGGTACCGACCCTGGTCGTCCACGGCACCGCCGACCCGTTGCTGCCGGTGATGCACGGCGTGCACCTGGCGGCACACATCCAAGGCAGCCAACTGAAACTGATCCCGGGCCTGGCCCATCGCTTCCAGGACGCGTTCAAGGCGCCGTTGCTGGGGGCGGTGTTGCCGTACCTGCAGCAGCACCGCGAAGACACGTCCCATTGGGCGCAGATTGAAGCGGTGCAGGCGCCGAATCTGCTCTAGCGGATGCCTGGGTTTTTTGTGGCAAGGGTTTAGCACATGGCTTCTACCGCACCTGCGCCTGCGCCACCAACCAGTCCATCAACTCCAGCAATGGCCCCGAAGCCTGGGGCTTGCGCGGGTGTACCAGGTGATAGCCCAGCCCGGTCTTGACCTTCAGCTCGAACGGCATCACCAGCCGGCCGGCGCTCAGGTCGTCGCCGATCAGCGACCAGTCGCCAATCGCTACGCCGGTGCCCTGGGAGGCCATGGACATCGCCAGGTCCAGGGTTTCGAAATGCTGGCCCTTGCGGACGTGGTTCAAGTGCACATCGGCCGCCGCCAGCCAGGCATTCCAGTCACGCTCGTCAAGGGCCGGGTGCAACAGCAAGTGGTGCTGCAGGTCGGCGGGTTCATGCAGCGGCACCGGTCCTTCCAGGATCAGGCGGGAGCAGACAGGCGTCAGCTGTTCATCGAACAGATGCAGGCACGCCAGCGAGGCACCCGGTGGTGGGCCATAGACCACCGCGGCGTCGAAGGCTTCGCGCTGGAAATCCACGCCGTGCCTGACCGTGGTGGTCAGTTCCACCGGCACGTCCGGTCGTTCCTTTTGCCATTGCAACAGGCGCGGCAGCAACCAGCGCATCACACAGGTCGGGGCCTTGAGCTGCAGGGTCTGGCGTTTTTCGCCGATCTGCTCGACCGTTTCGCCGATCAGGCTGAACACCTGCTGCACCCTTGGCAGCCACGCCAGGCCCTCGGCGGTCAGGCTCAGGCCGCGGGCCTGGCGCTGGAACAACGCATAACCCAAGTGATCTTCCAGTCCGGCGATCTGTCGGCTCACCGCGCCCTGGGTGATGTGCAGTTGTTCGGCGGCCCGGGTGAAGTTGCAGCATTGGGCCGTGATCAGAAATGTGTGCAGCGCCGGCAACGGGGGGAGTCGTTTCATTTCGATCCAAGCCATGACGTGAGGACATGGCTAGTATGACTTTTTATCCATTGTTGTCGCCATGCCCCGACCGTTCCAATAACGCCATCTCCAAGACAAAAGGGGCCCGCTCCATGCGCTGCGCGGCCTTTTACCCGACCAGAAAAAGGCAATGGCAATGGCGACGTGCGGCGAAGTATTGGTCAAGTTACTCGAAGGTTATGGCGTGGAGCAGGTGTTCGGTATCCCCGGCGTGCACACCGTCGAGTTGTACCGCGGGCTGGCCCGTTCCAGTATCCGCCATGTGACGCCGCGTCATGAACAGGGCGCAGGTTTCATGGCCGACGGTTACGCCCGGGTCAGCGGCAAGCCCGGCGTGTGTTTCATCATCACCGGTCCCGGCATGACCAACATCACCACCGCCATGGGCCAGGCCTACGCCGATTCGATCCCGATGCTGGTGATCTCCAGCGTGCAGTCGCGCAGCCAGTTGGGCGGCGGTCGTGGCAAGCTGCATGAACTGCCGAACCAGTCTGCGTTGGTGGGCGGTGTCGCGGCGTTTTCCCATACGCTGATGTCCGCCGCCGAATTGCCCGGCGTGCTGGCCCGGGCGTTCGCGGTGTTCCAGGCCGGGCGCCCGCGGCCGGTGCACATTGAAATCCCGCTGGACGTTTTGGTCGAAGACGCCGATGCCTTGCTTGCCAGCGTGCCGGTGAACATCAGCCGCGCCGGTGCCGCACCGGGTGCGGTAAAACAAATGGCCGACCTGCTGGCGACGGCTCGACGGCCTCTGATCCTGGCCGGTGGCGGGGCCATTGACGCAGCGCCTGAATTGACCGAGCTGGCCGAACGTCTCGGCGCGCCGGTGGCGTTGACCATCAATGCCAAAGGCCTGCTGCCTGCGCGCCATCCGTTGCTGATCGGCTCCACCCAGAGCCTGGTGGCCACCCGTGCGTTGGTGGCCGAGGCGGACGTGGTGCTGGCCATCGGTACCGAACTGGCCGAAACCGATTACGACATTACCTTTGCCGGCGGCTTCGAGATTCCCGGTGCGCTGCTGCGCATCGACATCGACCCGGACCAGACCGTGCGCAACTACCCGCCGCACTTGGCGCTGGTGGCCGACGCCGGTGTCGCCACCCGGGCGTTGCTCGACGAATTGGACCGGCAACCCTTGGCCGAACGTCAGGCCGATTGGGGGCCGGCCCGTGCCGCCCGGTTGCGGGCGGAGCTTCAAGGCAGTTGGGACGCCGCGACCCGCGCCCAGACCGTGTTTCTCGAGACGGTCTTGCAGACACTACCGGAGGCCGTGTTCGTCGGCGATTCCACGCAACCGGTGTACACCGGCAACCTGACCTTCAACCCGGAGCAGCCGCGTCGCTGGTTCAATTCCTCCACCGGCTACGGCACCCTTGGCTACGCGTTGCCGGCGGCCATCGGCGCCTGGCTCGGCGGCACGGACCTGGGCCACGGTCGCCCCGCGGTGGTGTGCCTGATCGGTGACGGCGGGTTGCAGTTCACCCTGCCGGAACTGGCCAGCGCCGTGGAAGCGCGCGCACCGGTGATCGTGCTGCTGTGGAATAACCAGGGCTACGAAGAGATCAAGAAATACATGCTCAACCGCGCCATCGAACCGGTGGGGGTGGACATCTACACCCCGGATTTCATCGGGGTCGCCAAGGCCTTGGGCTGCTTTGCCCAAGCCATCGACGATGTGCCGGCGCTGCGTGCGGCGTTGCTGGCGGCCCGTGAGCGGCAGGGACCGACATTGATTGAAATTGACCAGGGTGTCTGGGCATCGAAGTGTTGAGGTGTTTTGACTGGCCTCATCGCGAGCAAGCTCGCTCCCACACTGAGTCTGTAGTGAACAGAGAACCTGTGTTCACTGAAGATCCCTGTGGGAGCGAGCTTGCTCGCGATGAGGCCCCCCCCAGTCAACGCAAAACCCAGGTCAAACGGTCATCCGCAACCGCGCCAGATCTCGCAATGGCGGCGCGCCGAACAACCGGCTGTACTCGCGGCTGAACTGCGAAGGGCTTTCATACCCCACCCGATACCCCGCCGCCGAAGCTTCCAGCCCTTCGGCCAGCATCAGCCGGCGGGCTTCCTGCAAGCGCAGTTGCTTCTGGTATTGCAGTGGGCTCATGGCCGTCATGGCCTTGAAGCGGTGATGCAGGGTCGAGACGCTGAGGTTCACTTCCCGGGCCAGGTCATCGATGCGCAGCGGCTGTTCGAAATGGCCGTTGAGCCATTTGATCGCCTGGCTGATGCGATGGCTCTGACTGTTGGCGATGGCGATTTCATAGAGCCGATAGCCCTGTGGACTGCGCAGCAGGCGATAGAGGATTTCCCGACGCACCAGGGGCGCGAGCATGGCGATGTCTTTCGGCGTGTCCAGCAGCCGTGCCAGGCGCAGCACCGCGTCGAGCATCGGCGTGTCCAGGCGTTCGACATACAGCCCGCGCCCGGCGGGGCGCGTCGGCACGCCCAAGGGGCCGGCATCGGCGATCAACGCAGTGATTTCCGCCGGGTCGATGTCCAGGCGCAGGGCCAGGATCGGCTGTTCGGCCGTAGCGTTGGCCATGCAACCGCTCAACGGCATCGACACCGAGACCACCAGGTAATGCAACGGATCGTAGTCGAACAATTCGTCGGCCAGGCGCACCTGTTTGCTGCCCTGGGCCATGATGCACAGTGCCGGTTGCGCCAGAACCGGGGCGAATGTCTGGGGCTTGCTGTGGCGCGACAGGTTCAGTGAGCCGATGGCTGTGGCGTAGCTGCCGTCTTCGCTGGTGTTGCGGTCGATGATCGACGCCAGTTCGGCGCGCTGTTGTTCCAGGTACGTGTCCAGCGGGACGTGGGCGTGATCGAGTGGCGACATGCCGGGATCCTCAGGCGATAGGGAGCGATGAACGAAGCTTATGTTTGTGCAAGGCGCAGCGGTAGCAACATCCTGTTGAAAGCTTGCCTGATCCTGCACGGCGCAATGGGCTATGACAGGGCGGCGCTGGCGAAACTTGCTTGAAACCTTTTGTTTCAACTTGGCGGCTGGCAACCGGTTCGACGGCGGATTTTGTGCGTCCGATGCGCAGGATTGTGCAATGGGTCGGCAGGAATCGACTAACGAAGCTGGCGTCGTGACGCTTAACCTTTGATCCTGTCGCAGCCTGTCCCCGGCTGCACAACGGATTACCTGGGAGGGTTGAGCATGACTACACAGATCCCCGTCAGCCACATGGCTTTTGTCCGGGCCCGCAGTGGTTGCTCCAAGCAACTGGGTGCACGCCTGAGTACGCTGATCGCGCCCTCGCGCCAGGCGCCTGGTTGCCTGCACTTCGCCTTGCAGCAATCGCAATGCGACGCTGATTTGTGGCTGGTGTCCGGGCTCTGGATCAATCAGCCGTCGATGGACGCCTACTTCAACTCACCGGCCATGGCGATTTTCGCCGAGCTGGTGCAGGACTTGGTGGTGAGCAGCCTGGATTTCCACACCTTCAGGGAAGTCTCCGCCGCCCAGGCGACCGAAGGGTGCCGGGCGCAGGTACACAAACTGGCCGGTTGAAGGTTTAATGACCGTCATTTTCCACCGCCAGGATGCACAAGAGATGGCACGTAAAGCCTTTGAAACCTTTGAAGCGGTTTCCGCCGTTGTTCCCAAGGAGGGTGGCGGTTACCTCGCCGCCATTGCCACCAAGGCCATCGGCGGCTCAGGTGCGCCGCGTTTCAACAAGGTGCTTGAAGACCAGAGCTTCAAGACCGCGACCGAAGCCGATGAAGCCGCTGCCGTGCAGCTCACCCATCTTCAGGGTGTCGACGACGAGGGCGGGTTGGTCTGGTAAACCCGTGTCACCTGTTGGGATGACCTACACCTGTGGCGAGGGGATTTATCCCCGCTGGGGCGCGAAGCGGCCCTAAAACCAGTCCAGGCAACTCAGTGTCAGGAAGGTATTGGGGGCTGCTGCGCAGCCCAGCGGGGATAAATCCCCTCGCCACAGAGTGTGATGGGCAAACTTCTATTTGGGGCGATGCATCTTGAACAACGCCTCAGGCCCCAGCTGGAAATAATCCGCCGGCCCACCCCCGCGCAAGATCGGCTCGGCGGCGGCGGTGTCGTACACCCCATCTTTCAACAGCCACTGGGCGATATGCACGGCGACCACTTCGCCGAGGATCAGCCAGCTCGGCACCCGCCCTTTGTCTGCTCGCTGCAATTGAATGATCTGCGTGACCTTGCATTCGAAGGACACCGGGCTTTCGGCGACGCGCGGCACCTGGATCACCCGTGACGGGGCGGCCGTCAGGCCCGCCAGTTCGAACTCATTGACCTCTGGGCCGACCATCGCGCAGCTCTGGTTCATCTGCTCGGCGAGCGGGCGGGTGGCCAGGTTCCAGGCGAATTCACCGGTCTGTTCGATGTTGTTCAGGCTGTCTTTGCGCCCGACGCTGGAGAACCCAATGATCGGTGGAATGTAATTGAAGGCGTTGAAGAAACTGTAGGGCGCCAGGTTCAGGCGGCCTTCGCCATCCTGGGACGAAATCCAGCCGATGGGCCGTGGGCCGACGATGGCGTTGAATGGATCGTGTGGCAGGCCGTGACCGTTGGCGGGTTCGTAGAAATGGATGTCATCGGGCATTGGGTGCAGATCCTGGGGGGATTTTGAAGAGTTCGACGATAGTGCAGGGGGCAGCTGTTTTTGTCAGCACCGAGAACCTTGTGGGAGTGGGCTTGCTCGCGATGGCGCCGGAACATTCAATATTGCTGCAAGCTGGTCACCGCTTTCGTAAAACCTGCGTCCGCTGTTCTTCTGCGTATCCCAAAAACAACTAAGCCCGGCCGAAGCCGGGCTGTGAGAGGGGCTCCGTCGCAATTAGCTGATGGCGGCAGCGTTAGTGCGGTCGAAACCATCTTCTGCGACGGTGGCGCCGTTAGTGCGGTCAAAACCATCTTCTGCGACGGTGGCGCCGTTAGTGCGGTCGAAACCGTCTTCTGCGACGGTGGCGCCGTTAGTGCGGTCGAAACCATCTTCTGCGACGGTGGCGCCGTTAGTGCGGTCGAAGCCATCTTCTGCGACGGTGGCGCCGTTAGTGCGGTCGAAACCATCTTCTGCGACGGTAGCGCCGTTAGTGCGGTCGAAGCCGTCAGCAGCAAGGGTGGCAGCGCCAGTGCGGTCGTAGCCATCAGCGGCGATGGCCGAGCTGGTGCGGTCGAAACCATCGGCAGCAAAAGTATTGGCGGCCAGTACGGACAGGGTCAGGGCGATGATCAGTTTGGTTTTCATGGTCGTGCTCCAGAATGTTTGGCGTCAGGCGCCTTGGGTGTGGAGTTCATATTACGCTTGCTAATTAGATTAAAAAGCGCAAATAAATGCTAAAAACAATCGATTAAATCGATTGATTGGGGGTTGCCGCAGAACGGTCAATGAGGCCCATTACCGGCGTATCGAACGGCGTTCTGTTGAGGATGAGGATGGAGGTCAGGCATTAACCAGAGATTAATGTCGGATAAATCTTTAGACATGGAACAAAAAAAGGGGCGACCCCGTCAGGTTCGCCCCTTTTTTGATCCAGCCCTGAAACAGGTGTAAACCTTAGCCAGGACCAGACATGCGACTTGAAGATCAGTCGGTCACGATCCGCGAATGCTTGCGGGTGTCTTTCATGGTGATGTACACCAGCAGCGACACGGCGATGCAGGCCGTCACGTACCAGTAGTAGCCGGTTTCCATGCCGATGCTCTTGAACCACAGGGCAATGTATTCAGCGGTGCCGCCGAAGATCGACACGGTCAGTGCGTAGGGCAGGCCGACGCCCAGGGCGCGGATTTCGGTGGGAAACAGCTCGGCCTTCACCACGGCGTTGATCGAGGTGTAGCCGCTGACGATGATCAGCGCTGCCATGATCAGGAAGAACGCGCCCCACCAGGTCTGGATGGTGTGCAGGGTGGTGAGAATCGGCACGGTGAACAGGGTGCCGAGGATACCGAAGGCGATCAGGATCGGCCGGCGACCGATCTTGTCCGACAGCCCGCCGATCACCGGTTGCAGGCACATGAACAGGAACAGCGTGGCGGCGGAAATGGTGGTGGAGTCGGAGATGCTCATGCCGACGGTGTTCACCAGGTATTTCTGCATATAGGTGGTGTAGGTGTAGAACGCCAGGGTACCGCCCATGGTCAGGCCGACCACGGTCATCAGTTCCTTGGGGTGGCGCAGCAAGGTGCGCATCGCGCTTTCCTTGGACTTCTCTTTCTTGGTGAACGACTCGGTTTCTTCCATGCCGCGCCGCAGGTACAGCGCCACGACCGCACACAGTGCGCCGATGGCGAACGGGATGCGCCAGCCCCAGGCGTACAGCTGTTCGGTGGTGAGGAACTGTTGCAGCACGATCAATACACCCAAGGCGATGAGCTGGCCGGAAATCAGGGTCACGTACTGGAAGCTGGAGAAGAAGCCCCGACGTTCCTTGGTCGCCATCTCGCTCAGGTAGGTTGCCGAGGTGCCGTACTCGCCGCCCACCGACAGGCCTTGGAGCAGGCGGGCAAACACCAGCAGGATCGGCGCGCCGACGCCGATGGTTTCGTAGCTCGGGCTCAAGGCGATGATCAGCGAGCCGAAGCACATCAGGTACACCGAGGCCATCAACGCACGTTTGCGCCCGGCGCGGTCAGCGTACAGGCCCATCAACCAGCCGCCGATCGGGCGCATCAGGAAGCCCACGGCGAAGATCGCGGCGGTGTTGAGCAATTGGGCGGTGGTGTCGCCTTTGGGGAAGAAGACTTTGGCGAAGTACAACGAGAACGCGGCGTAGACGTACCAGTCATACCACTCGACCATGTTGCCGACCGAGCCGCTGAAGATCGATTTGATCCGGCTGGCGGTGGTTCTTTCACGGGCGGGCACGGCAGCCGACCCAATGGGCAGGGCGTTGGAGTTGTCCATTGAAGGATCCTTCATTTAATTGTTTTTGTGGAGCGTGCGGGAACGCAGCCTGACAGGGCTATAGCAGGAGCTGTGCCAGCGGCTGGAGGGCCGGTCTAGAGGGGTTTGCGGTGTTGAGTGAGCGGAAATCCGCTTGTTTTCGTTTGCGGATGAGCGGAAATCCGCTTATCCGTGGGTGTTTGCTCCGGCCTCATCGCGAGCAAGCTCGCTCCCACAGGGTGATGTGGACACAGGACAAAATGTGGGAGCGAGCTTGCTCGCGATGGCACCAGTGCAGGCGCCACAGAAACCTACAAAAACATCTCCCGGCTCAACCCGTGCCGCTGCATCTTTTCATTGAAGGTGCGGCGTGGCAGTTGCAGTTCTTCGAGCACGGCTTTCACATCACCTTTGTGTCGCGCCAGGGCGGCGCGCAGGCATTGGGCTTCGAAGGCTTCCTGCTGGGCCGCGAGGGACTGGCCCGGCTCCGTCTCCAGGGTGGGCAGTTGATCCAGCCCCAACACCTGGCGTTCGGCGACGTTGGCCAGTTCCCGCACATTGCCCGGCCAGTCGTGGCTGAGCAGATGGCTCAACTGCGGTCCGCTCAGGGGCGCGGCGGGGCGGCCCAGGCGTTCGGCGGCATTGTGGGTGAAGTGTTCGAACAGCAGGGGAATGTCCTCGCGCCGTTCTCGCAGCGGCGGCAGGCGCAGCTCGGCGATGTTCAAGCGATAGGCCAGGTCTTCGCGAAAACGCCCGGCCCGGGCTTCGTCCAACAGGTCGGGCTTGGTGGCGGCGATGATGCGCAGGTCCACGTGGATGCTCTGGTTGGAACCCAGGCGTTCGAGCTTCTGTTCCTGCAACACCCGCAGCAACTTGACCTGCTGGGCCAGGGGCATGCTTTCGATTTCATCGAGAAACAGCGTGCCGCCGTCGGCGTATTCGAGCTTGCCGATGCGCTTGCCCTGGGCGCCGGTGAAGGCGCCGCTTTCGTGGCCGAACAGCTCCGCCTCGAACAGCGGTTCGGGAATGGCTGCGCAGTTCAACGCGACGAAGGGCTTGCTCGCCCTCGGGCCGAAATCGTGCAGGCAGCGGGCGACCAATTCCTTGCCGCTGCCGGTTTCGCCGCGGATCAATACGTTGACCGGCAGTGCCGCCAGGTCCAGCACTTGGCGCCGCAGGTTTTGCAGGGCACGGGAAACCCCAAGCAGCGTGCCATCGAGGCGAGCGCGGGCGTCGGCCTGTTCATGCAGGCGGCGGTTTTCCAGGACCAGGGTGCGCTTGTCCAGGGCCCGGCGCAGGCTGCCCAGCAGGGCTTCGGGGCTGAAGGGTTTTTCCAGGAAGTCGTAGGCACCGTCGCGCATGGCCTCCACGGCCATGGGCACGTCACCGTGGCCGGTCAACAGAATCACCGGCAGGTCCGGGTCGCGGCGGCGTACTTCGGCCAGTAGCTCCAGGCCGCTGAGGCCGGGCATGCGCACGTCGCTGAGGATCACCCCGGGGAAATGCTCCGGCAACCGGGCCAGGCATTCGTCGGCGCGACTGAACAGCTGCACCTGGAACCCCGACAGGCTCAACCATTGCTCCACGGCACTGCGGATGCTGCCTTCGTCATCCACGACCATGACTGAATCAAGCATGCAGTTGTGCCTCCTGATCGATGGGCAAGGTCACGCAGAATACCGCGCCGTTCTCGTGGTTGTCCGCGCTCAGGCGCCCGCCGGACTCATGGATGATTGCAAACGAAACCGCCAGCCCCAGGCCCAGGCCATCGCCCACGGCCTTGGTGGTGAAGAACGGATCGAACACCTGGGCCAGGTGTTCCTCGGCGATGCCGGTGCCGCTGTCGCTGACGGTCAGGCGCCACAGTTGGTCATCGGCTTCCAGGCGTACCTCCAAGCGCTTGAGGGCTTGGCCGGCCATGGCGTCGAGCGCGTTGCGCAGCAGGTTGATCAACACTTGTTCGAGGCGGATCGCGTCGCCGCGCACCCACGCTGGACGGGTCAAGTGCAACACGGTGTTGACCTGCTCGTCCCGCAGGCGTGTGTCCAGCAGTTGCAGCGCCTGGTCCACCACCGCCGCCAGATCCAGGCGTTCACGCAGTCCACTGGGGCTTTTGCGGGCAAACGTCTTCAAGTGGCCGGTGAGGGCGGCCATGCGGGTCAGCATGTCGTCCACCGGCTTGAGGGCCTTGTAGGCGTCATCGACCCGACCGTGATCCAGCAGCAAGCGCAGGGTTGCCAATTGCATGCGCTGGGCGGTCAAGGGCTGGTTGATTTCATGGGCCAGGGCCGCCGACATCTGCCCCAGCGCCGCCAGCTTGGCCGATTGCACTAGCCCGTCCTGGGCGGTGCGCAGGTCTCGGGTCCGCTCTTCAACCAGCCGCTCCAGTTCTTCGCGGCTGCGCTGGCGCAACCTTGCCAGGCGCCAGCGCTGGTTGAGAAACAGCAACAGGAACACCAGCGCCAGCCACAACCCGGCGGCGGCGAGCCCGGCGTTGCGCAGGTCCTCGAAGGCGATCTGCGGACGGCGCAGCAAGTGCAGGGTCCAGCCTTCGGCGCTCAACGGCAAGGATTCCCACAGGTAATCCGCCGAGCCATCGGGGGCCTCGACCCGGGCCAGGTGGCTGTTGTCGTCGAAGCGTCGCAGCGGTTCATGGGCCAGGGCTTGCAACGGTTGTTTGTCGTATTGGCGGGTGGCCTTGAGTTCGGCGCGGTCGTTGTCGGTCAGCGGCTGCAAGTGGCGATAACGCCAGCCCGGGCGATTGGCGATGAAGATGATGCCCCGGGCATCGCTGACCAGCAGGGTGTCGCTGCCCTGGCGCCATTCGCGCTCCAGCTCCGGAAACTCCAGCTTCACCACCATCGCGCCGAGGAACTCGCCGTTGTCGCCGGTCACGGCGCTGGAGAGGAAGTATCCCGGGATGCCGCTGGTCACGCCCACCGCATAAAACCGTCCGGTGCCCTGGGTGCGGGTCTGGATGAAATAAGGGCGAAAGCCATAGTTGTGCCCGACATAGCTGCTGGGCAGGCGCCAGTTGCTGGCCGCGACGGCCAGGCCGCTGTGGTCGAGCAGTTCCAGTGTGGATGACTGGGCGGCGCCATTGATCTGTTCGAGCTTGCGATTCAACGCATCCTGCTGCGCCGCGCTGACCGGTCCCTTGAGGGCCGAGCGCAACTCCGGATCCAGCGCCAGCACGGCGGGCAGGGCGCGGTAGCGTTCGATCAGGGTGTGCAACGAATTGGCGTACAGTGCCAACTGCTGGCTGGCACGGTTGGCATCTTCCTTCAAGGCCTCGCGTTCGGCGTGGCGTACCGCCAGGGTGGCGGCAACCGCTGCGCCGGCAAGGATCAGCAAGGTGTACAACGACAGGCGCAAGGTACGGGTGGTCGGCAGCATGCTGGCGTAAACCAGTGGAAAGTCGGGCGGGCACGATAGCATGGCGGTTGCTTCGAGCGATCATGTACTTCAGGCCTGCACCTGATCCTGTGGGAGCGGGCTTGCCCGCGAAGACGCCGGCACATTCAACATTGATGCAAGCTGACCCACCGCTTTCGCGAGCAAGCCCGCTCCCACAGGGATCAGTGGTGGATATTAAATGTTGTGAGCACAAAAAAAGGCCGGTGGGCTTGTCGCTCACCGGCCTTGTTCATGGCACTGACGTGTTACTGCACTTCGACCGCCAGGCTGTCGCTGATCTTTTTCTGCCAGATGGCAGGACCGGTGATGTGCACCGACTCGCCTTGGCTATCGACCGCAACGGTCACCGGCATGTCCTTGACCTCGAACTCGTAGATCGCTTCCATGCCCAGTTCGGCGAACGCCAGGACCTTGGATTTGCGGATCGCCTGGGCCACCAGGTAAGCGGCACCGCCGACGGCCATCAGGTAGACAGCCTTGTTGTCCTTGATCGCTTCGATAGCGGTCGGGCCGCGCTCGGATTTGCCGATCATGCCCAACAAGCCTGTCTGCTCGAGGATCTGGCGGGTGAACTTGTCCATCCGCGTGGCGGTGGTCGGGCCGGCTGGGCCGACGACTTCATCGCCGACCGGGTCGACCGGGCCGACGTAATAGATGAAGCGGCCCTTGAGGTCCACTGGCAAGGTTTCACCCTTGTTCAGCATCTCGACCATGCGCTTGTGCGCCGCGTCGCGGCCGGTGAGCATCTTGCCGTTGAGCAGCACGGTTTCGCCCGGCTTCCAGCTTTGCACGTCTTCTGGCGTCAGGGTGTCGAGGTTGACGCGACGAGCCGACGGGCCGGCTTCCCAGACGATTTCCGGGTAGGCGTCCAACGGTGGCGCTTCCAGCGACGCCGGCCCCGTGCCGTCCAGCACGAAATGGGCGTGGCGGGTGGCGGCGCAGTTGGGGATCATGCACACCGGCAGGGAGGCGGCGTGGGTCGGGTAGTCCATGATCTTCACGTCGAGCACGGTGGTCAGGCCACCCAGGCCCTGGGCGCCGATGCCCAGTTGGTTGACCTTCTCGAACAGCTCCAGGCGCATCTCTTCGATACGGTTCTGCGGGCCGCGGGCCTTGAGCTCATGGATGTCGATGGACTCCATCAAGACTTCCTTGGCCATGACCGCGGCTTTCTCGGCGGTGCCGCCGATGCCGATGCCGAGCATGCCCGGTGGGCACCAGCCGGCGCCCATGGTCGGAACGGTTTTCAGCACCCAGTCGACGATGGAGTCGGACGGGTTGAGCATGGCCATCTTCGACTTGTTCTCGGAGCCACCGCCCTTGGCCGCCACGTCCACTTCCACGGTGTTGCCCGGGACGATGGAGTAGTGGATGACCGCCGGGGTGTTGTCCTTGGTGTTTTTACGTGCGCCGGCCGGGTCGGCCAGGATAGAAGCGCGCAGGACGTTTTCCGGCAGGTTGTAGGCGCGACGCACGCCCTCATTGATCATGTCGTCCAGGCTCATGGTCGCGCCATCCCAACGCACGTCCATGCCCACGCGCACGAACACGGTCACGATGCCGGTGTCCTGGCAGATCGGCCGATGGCCGGTGGCGCACATGCGCGAGTTGATCAGGATCTGCGCCATGGAGTCACGGGCCGCCGGCGATTCTTCGCGCAGGTAGGCCTCATGCATCGCCTGGATGAAATCCACGGGGTGGTAGTAGGAAATGAACTGCAGGGCGTCGGCAACGCTCTGTATCAGGTCATCTTGCTTGATCACGGTCATGAGTCGCGCTCCTCTCTAAAGACGGGAACATTCTATAAGGCAGCTTCAAGCCGCAAGCTTCGAGCCGCAAGCTGAAGCAGTATGCGTACTGCTCTGAACTTGTCGCTTGGAGCTTGCGGCTTGCAGCTGACCTTCAGGTCAAGGCACGCCGGGCATGCTGGCGCGACGCTAAAAAGGCGCGGCAGTATATCGCAGGCAGGCATCCTGTGGGAGCGAGCGGCCTGTATGGAGGGGATTTATCTGTGGCGAGGGGATTTATCCCCGCTGGGCTGCGAAGCAGACCTGAAAGCTGCCACTGCGGTGTGTCAGGTTAATGCCATCTGTCTTTTGGGGGCTGCTTCGCAGCCCAGCGGGGATAAATCCCCTCGCCACAGGGGGCATCTGCCAGCACTCGACAATGCGTCAATTGGGCCATTGCTTTGACGCCATTTTTCTGCTCCAGAATTGAATGGTCATTTGCCCGACACGCCACTAAAGTGGCGTCTGGCCTGTAGCGTAGGACGCCTCCTGTCAGTTTCCTTTCCCATGGTGAGTCAACGATTGACCCATAACGCCATTCAACGTCTTTTGCTGAAACGCTTCGCTTTGGCGGCCGCGACGTACGCGCTGGCACTGGTTTTGTTGTGGCTGGCATTTTTCAGTGGGCATTACTTGGACTCGTTGCGCGGTGTCATCATCGGCAGCGTGTTGGTCGTGCTGTGCCAGGCCGGGCTGTTCGCGCTGTTTATCACCGACCGCAACCTGCGTTTCGCCGACCCCAGCCTCACCGAAGTGCAGGTGTTGATCGGCTTGGGCTGGCAGACTTGGATGATGGCGCACCTGGACCAGGCCCGGGGCGTGTTCCTGGTGTTTTATGTGCTGATCCTGCTGTTCGGGCTGTTCCACCTGTCGCGCCGGGCCTTTGTGCGCTGCGCGTCGCTGGTGTTCATCAGCTTCGCCGCGATTACCCTCTGGGACGGTTACTTCTTCAGGCTTCCCGATCCCACCCTGGCCGGGTTGCAGGTGGCCGTGCTGTTTCTCGTGCTGGTGTGGCTGGTGTTTTACGCCCGCTACGTCCAGACCTCACGCCAGCGCATGCGCCAGCGGCGGTTTGCCTTGCAGGCGCACCAGGACACCTTGCGCGGGATGATGCGCCAGCTCGAAGACCTGGTGGCCACCGATGAACTGACCGGGCTGTTCAATCGCCGGCACTTCCTGCGCCTGGCTTCCCGCGAACTCAACACCCTCAGGCCTGGCGTCGCCCATGGCCTGGCCCTGATCGACCTCGACCATTTCAAGCGCATCAACGACCTGCATGGCCATGCTGCGGGCGATCAGGTGCTGCAGGCCTTTGCCGCGGTCGCCACGGCGTGCCTGCGCGAGGGCGATGTACTGGCCCGTTACGGCGGCGAGGAATTCGTCATGCTGCTGCCCGCTTGCGACCCCCAGCGCCTGACGGCCTGTTGCGAGCGGTTGCGGCTGGCGTTCACCGAAGTCGAGCTGATCGGCCTGCAGGTTGGCGCCCTCAGCCTGTCGGCGGGCATGACCATGCTGGAAATGGGCGATGACCTGGACAACGCGTTGCAGCGTGCCGACCAGGCCCTGTACCGTGCCAAGCGAGACGGCCGCAATCGTTGCGCCGCCGCCTGGGAGAATGTTGATGCCTGAACTGACAGTCGCCGGCCGGCAATGGACGGTGGCGGCGGGCAGTAACCTGCTGGATGCCTTGAACGGCGCTGGCGTGGCGGTGCCCTACAGTTGCCGCGCCGGGAGCTGCCACGCCTGTCTGGTGCAGTGCGTGGGGGGCGATGTGCGCGACAGCCGCCCCGACGCCTTGAGCCCGACGCAGCGCGACCAGGGTTGGCGGCTGGCCTGCCAATGCCAGGTGGTCGAGGATGTGCGGATCCACACCTTCGACCCGCAACGCGACGGCCAGGCCGCCCAGGTGATGGCGGTGGATTGGCTGGGCGGCGAGGTGCTGCGTCTGCGCGTTACCCCCGAGCGGCCGCTGCGGTATCGGGCCGGGCAGCACCTGGTGCTGTGGGCCGGCGAGGTGGCCCGGCCGTATTCCCTGGCGAGCCTGCCCGAAGAAGACCGCTTCCTGGAGTTCCACCTCGATTGTCGCGAGCCCGGCCAGTTCACCGGGGCGGCCCGGCAGATGAAGGCCGGCGACCCGATCCGCCTGGGCGAACTGCGTGGCGGTGCCTTGCACTACGACGCCGACTGGCACGACAGGCCGCTGTGGTTGCTCGCCGCTGGCACGGGCCTGGCGCCGTTGTTCGGCCTCCTGCGCGAAGCCTTGCGCCAGCATCACCAAGGCCCGATTCGCCTTATTCACGTGGCCCATGATACGGCCGGGCATTATCTGGCCAAACCCCTGGCAGCGCTGGCGGCCAAGCATGAAAGCCTCTCGGTGGAGCTGCTGACCGCGGCCGAGGCGTCGTCCGCCTTGGCGCAACTGCGGCTTGTTTCCCGGCAAACCCAGGCCTTACTCTGCGGCCATCCCGACCGGGTCGAGGCCTTTGCCAAGCGTTTGTATCTGGCTGGCTTGCCGCGCAATCAACTGCTGGCCGACGTCTTCCTGCCCCGTGGTTGAGCGCTGATTTCCAGACGCGAGACCGATCATGACCGAAACCCTGTTGCTCGACTGTCAACGCGGCCTGCTGACCGTGCGCTTGAACCGCCCGGACAAGAAAAATGCCCTGACCCGGGCCATGTACGGTCAATTGGCCCAAGCCCTGGCGATGGCGGACAACGACCCGCAGATTCGCGCGGTGCTGCTCAGCGGCTCCAGTGACTGCTTCACAGCCGGCAACGACATCGTCGACTTCCTCGAACAGCCACCGAACGACCTCGATAATCCGGTGTTCCAGTTCATGCTCAGCCTGCTCGATTGCCGCAAACCGGTGATCGCCGCCGTGGCCGGACCGGCGGTCGGCATCGGCACCACGTTGCTGCTGCATTGCGACCTGGTCTACATCAGCCGAGACGCGCGGCTGCGCATGCCGTTCGTCAACCTGGGGCTGTGCCCGGAATTCGGTTCCAGCCTGATCCTGCCGCGGCTGCTGGGCCAGGCCAGGGCTGCGCAATTGTTGCTGTTGGGTGAGGGCTTCAGTGGCGAACAGGCGGTGGCGTGGGGCATTGCCACCGAGGCGCTGGACAGCGGCGAAGCGGCATTGGCCAAGGCGCGGGAGGTGGCGCTGCGCTTCGAATCGTTGCCGCCTGACGCGGTGCGCATCAGCAAGCAACTGATGAGGGCGCCGGACCAGGAACTGTTGCGCAAGGTGATTGAAGAAGAGGGCAAGCTGTTCACCCAACGCCTGCGCTCGCCCGAGGCGGTTGCGGCGTTGTCGGGGTTTATCAACAGGCATTGAATTCTGGAGCGCCTGGGCTGGCCCCATCGCGAGCAGATGGCACATGCTTCAAGGCAAAAACCAAAAAGCCCCACCATTCACATGGCAGGGCTTTTGTTTTTCAGCGCTCGGTCACTCAGACCATCGGGTCGCCAACATGCAGGATTTTCATCCCGTTGGTGCCGCCGATGGTGTGGTAGCTGTCGCCCTTGGTCAGGATGACCCAGTCACCGGTCTGCACGACGCCGCGCTTGACCAGCTCATCCACCGCCGCCTGGCTGACTTCGCCCGGTTGCAGGGCGGCCGGGTCGAACGGCACAGTGTAGACGCCACGGAACATGGCGGCGCGGGCCTGGGTTTCGCGGTGCGGGGAGAACGCGTAGATCGGCACCGAGGAGCGGATGCGCGACATGATCAGCGGCGTGTAGCCACTTTCGGTCAGGGCGATGATCGCCTTCACGCCCGGGAAGTGGTTGGCGGTGTACATCGTCGCCAGGGCGATGCTTTCGTCGCAGCGCTCGAAGGTTTTGCCGATGCGGTGGCTGGAGGTCTTGCTGGTCGGGTGCTTTTCAGCGCCGATGCAAATACGCGCCATGGCTTGCACCGCTTCGAGCGGGTAGAGGCCGGCGGCGCTTTCGGCCGAGAGCATCACGGCGTCGGTGTAGTCGAGCACGGCGTTGGCTACGTCGGACACTTCGGCGCGGGTCGGCATCGGGTTCTGGATCATCGACTCCATCATCTGGGTCGCGACGATCACGGCCTTGTTGTGGCGGCGTGCGTGCAGAATGATTTTCTTCTGGATGCCCACCAGCTCGGCGTCGCCGATTTCCACACCCAGGTCACCACGGGCCACCATCACGGCGTCGGACGCCTTGATCAGGCCATCGAGGGTTTCGTCGTCGGCCACGGCTTCGGCGCGTTCGATCTTGGCCACCAGCCAGGCAGTACCGCCGGCTTCGTCGCGCAGTTGACGGGCGTATTCCATATCGGCGGCGTCACGGGGGAAGGACACGGCGAGGTAGTCGACTTCCATTTCCGCGGCCAGCTTGATGTCGGCCTTGTCTTTTTCGGTCAGGGCCGGTGCCGTCAGGCCACCACCGCGACGGTTGATGCCTTTGTGGTCCGACAGCGGGCCGCCGATGGTCACGACGCAGTTCAGTTCGGTGGCGGAGGCGGTCTCGACGCGCATCACCACACGGCCGTCGTCGAGCAGCAGCTCGTCGCCCACGCCGCAGTCCTTGACCAGGTCCGGGTAGTCGATACCCACCACCTGCTGGTTGCCTTCGGTCAGCGGATGGCTGGTGGAGAAGGTGAATTTGTCACCGATCTTCAGCTCGATGCGCTTGTTGGCGAATTTGGCGATGCGGATCTTCGGGCCTTGCAGGTCACCCAGCAGGGCGACAAAGCGGCCGTGCTTGGCGGCGAGGTCGCGCACCAGCTTGGCACGCGCCTTGTGTTCTTCGGGCGTGCCGTGAGAGAAATTCAGACGGGCAACGTCCAGGCCAGCCAGAATCAGCTGTTCGAGAACTTCCGGCGAATTACTGGCCGGGCCAAGGGTAGCGACGATTTTGGTGCGACGGACGGACATGCAAGACTCCTCAAGTTCAAGCGCCAGCGAAGGCTACTATGCTCTTTGGGTGTAGTCATTGTTCATATGCACTACTTTTTCGTTTGTTTTTCGAAATGAACATTCTTGAAAATTTTTGCGCCTCTTTGGGCTACACAAACCTCCGTGGTTAGGAGATTTATCTGTGGCGAGGGGATTTATCCCCGTTGGGCTGCGAAGCGGCCCTGAAATCAGGCAGCTCGGTGTGTCAGGCCGACCGAATCTATTGTTTTGGGGCCGCTTCGCAGCCCAACGGGGATAAATCCCCTCGCCACAAGAGCAGACCCGGTTCCATTTCAGGTTGAAGATTTTCCCAGCCAGGTCGATACAGGGCTCAAGACAGGAGATCCTCCCATGCGATTCGTGCTTTTTGTTGCCCTGGCCCTGAGCGTCACGGGCTGCACCCGTTGGTCGATGAACCACCACATGAACCTGGCCTACAAGGCCTATGACCGTGGCAATTGCGAGCAGGTCATGCTCGAGTTGTCCCAGGTCGACCGCGCCAGCCGTGCCCGCCGCTACATGCAGCCGGAAGTCTCGATGCTGCGCGGCCAGTGCCTGGAACGGCAGAAGCTGTTTATCGATGCGGCGCAGACCTACCAGTTCATCATCACCCAATACCCTAACAGCGAATACGCGTTCCGCGCCCGCGCCCGCCTCGAAACCCTGCAGAGCCTGGGCCACTACCCGACCCGCAGCGCCTCGGCCATCCGTCCAGCTTCTTGACCCTCCCTCCCGTGGCCAGGCGCAATCCTGGCCACTCTCCCTCTGCCCGTCGTGTTTATGAAAATTAATACATGGGGCTGGTTGTCACCCCGCCTTGGGCTATATTTGTACAAGTCGTAATTAGAGCTAGATCTCTACTTTTTAGAAGCACCTGAGACCGGCAGAGACAGGCCAAGACGATTGATAGCGTCTGGCACCGGGATTGGGGAGAGCGGACTCGCTTGGGTTCGTTCCGAAGTGATCGGTCGGCCCTGTGCGTGGCCGCTAAAAAAGCGATACAAGACATGTACAAAGAGCGTCGGATCGAACGGCATCAGTTGCCGTATTTCCTCAAAGTGTTTAACGGTATCAACGACAAGCCTATCGGTTTTCTAGGCAATGTTTCTGAAAATGGGCTGATGCTCATCAGCCCTCTGCCGTTGATGGTCGGTGCGGATTTTGACCTGCACCTGAAAATCCCCTCCGACGAAGGGCCACAGCAAAATATCAAGTTGAAAGCCAGGTGCCTGTGGTGCCATGAAGACGTGACGCCGATGCATTTCGATGCCGGGTTCAGCCTGACGTGGGCGCCGCCGGAGTACGGGCAACTGATCAATGCGTTGCGGCAATATTTCAGTTTCTATCCGTTGCCGGAATCGGCTTGATGGCATCGATTGTAGGAGCTGCCGAGTGCAACGAGGCTGCGATCTTTTGATCTTGATCTGCTGGTCTTTCGTTTGAGACTCAATTGTCTGGGGAAAGATCGCAGCCTCGTTGCACTCGACAGCTCCTACACGCTTACGCAGCGATTACGGGGTGCCTATCAGCGCTGAACCTTCGTTTCGTTATCCAGCAGTCTTTCCAGCAACAACACCCCCATCTCGCCCATTTGGTGAATCGCCAGGGCCATATTGCGTGGGGCGCCTTCCAGGTCTTCCGATAAATCCAGGATCAGCGTGCTCACCGAGCAGAAGGTTTCGTAGGTGTGGGCGAGCATGCCTTCGGGGTCGGCGTCGGGGGCGACGATGAAGTAGTCCAGGTGTTTGGCGGTTTTCTGCTCGGGCTGGCCGTGGTTGGGCTTGAGGTAGTAGTCCAGGGCTCTTTGGGCGGCTTCGTCGAGCTTTTCGGGATCGAGGGTTTCGTGGGGGGAGAGCGGGTCGGTATGGGGTGGATTGGGGGTTGGCTTGATCATATTCACTTCTCTTTGGTGGCGCTGCCATCCGGCTCGCGACTAAACGAGGGGTGGCGGCTGGACGCAGGTTAGTCGACCGGTGAGAAGTGAAACCGGCGCGCCCGAGGGCGCCCTGCGCACAGCCACCATCAAGTGCGGGGATAGGGGAACCCGACTGGATGACGCTTGTGCACCTCACTTCAACACCGGGCGACTAAACCCGATCGCTGGATATCAGCGACGCGAATCAAGTTACGGGGCAAGGCCAAGGCACACAAGCCGGCGGATTCTGGCGGATCTGTAGTCCGTTGCGCAAGGCGCTGTAGTCAGCTGGAGCTTTGCTGGCTCGCTGTAGGACCTATGCGGTCCCCGCCTTTTTCCATGCAAGATATTGCGTCACCAATTGCGCCCCCAACTCACTGGGGCGCGCATCCAGGGTCGGGATGCCATGGGCGCTCAGTTGCTGATGCAGTTCGGCCCGGGCATTCAAGTAGTCCACCGTTCCGCAATAGGCCAAGGCTTCAGGCAAGGTTTGCACCGGCGCCTGGCGCAACCGGTCGAGGGCTTCTTCCCGCAGGCTGGCCACCAGCACCCGATGCTGTTGGCCCAACCGTTTCACGGCGGCGAGCAGATCCGCGTCGTCCTCATCCCGCAAGTTGGTCACCAGCACCACCAGGGCCCGGCGTTTTTGCCGAGCCAGCAACTGGGTCACGGCGGCTTGGTAATCAGCGGGGCGCTGGCTGCTGTCGAGGTCGTACACGGTGTTGAGCAAGACGTTGAGCTGGCCCGGGCCTTTGACCGGGGCGAGGTAGCGGGGCTGATCACTGGCGAACGTGTTCAGGCCCACGGCATCGCCCTGGCGCAGCGCGGTGTAGCTGAGCAGCAGGCAGGCGTTGAGGGCGTGGTCGAAGTGCGACAGCTCGCCGTCCTGGCTGCGCATGCGCCGGCCACAGTCGAGCATGAAGATGATCTGTTGGTCGCGCTCGTCTTCGTATTCCCGGGCAATCGGTGTGCGATGGCGGGCCGTGGCCTTCCAGTCGATCTGGCGCAGGCTGTCGCCCTCGCGAAATTCGCGCAGTTGATGAAATTCCTGACCCTGGCCGCGCCGTTGCCGCTGACGGATGCCGAGTTGGCTGAGCCAGTTGTCCACCGCCAGCAGTTGACCGTCGTAGAGCCTGGCGAAGTCCGGGTAGACACGGGTGTGGTCGACGGCTTCCAGCAGGCGTTTGTCGGTCCACAGGCCCAGCGGGCTAGGCAGGTTGGTTTCGCACTGGACGAAGGTGAAGTGACCGCGTTTGAGCGGGCGCAGGCGGTAGCCGACCTGGCTGCGCTGGCCGGGTTGCAGCTCGACCGACAGCGGCAGGTTTTCGAAGTCCAGGCCGTCGGGTACATGATCGAAAAGCTGCACGTGCAGTGGCTGGGCAAAGTCATGGCTGATGTCCAACCGCACGTCACCCCAGCGACCCAGGGCCAGGCTCCCGGGCATTTGCCGTTGCAGCCGGGGCGAGGGCAGGCGCCGGACGCGCACCGCGTCGAACAGTGCAAGGGCCAGCACGGCCAGCAGCAACCCCCAGTTGATCGACAGCAGCGTCGCTGGCACCGTCACGCCGAGTGCCCGCAGCGCGCCCAGCACAATGCCGAGGGCCAGCAGCAGCGCGAGCCAGATCAAGAGCAGGCGCGAGGGTTTCATGGGTGCATTCCCATTGGAGACATGCAGAGCGCGCTTTTGTGGCGAGGGGATTTATCCCCGCTGGGGCGCGCAGCGGCCCCTTGCAGTGTGTCAGACAAAACCAGGGGGCCGCTTCGCAGCCCAGCGGGGATAAATCCCCTCGCCACAATGAGTCTCTCCACCACGAAGTGCGTATTCACAACCGCGGCGCCGGCACTTGATCGAGCAGTTGCCCCAGCACCTGGTCCACCGACAGCCCTTCGATGTCCAGTTCCGGCGCCAGCCGTACCCGATGGCGCAGTACGGCCAGGGCGCAGCCCTTGATGTCGTCCGGCACGACGAACTCGCCGCCGCGCAACAACGCCCGGGCCCGGGCACACCGCACCAGGGCAATCGACGCGCGCGGTCCGGCGCCTAGGGTCAGGCCCGGCCAACTGCGGGTGGTACGGGCCAGGCGTACGGCGTAGTCGAGCACCTGGTCGTCCATCGGCAGGTCGCTGGCAATGCGTTGCAGCGCTTGCACGTCCTTGGCCTGCAACACCACGCGCAGCGGTTGCACGTCGAGCATGTCGGCGCGGGTCGAGCGGCTGACCTGGCGCACCATGTCCAGCTCCTGGTCGGCGTCCGGGTAGTCCATGCGCACCTTGAGCATGAAGCGGTCGAGCTCGGCTTCCGGCAGCGGGTAGGTGCCTTCCTGTTCGATGGGGTTCTGGGTGGCCAGCACCATGAACGGCTGGCTGATGGGCAGGGCGCGCCCTTCGAGGGTGACCTGGCGTTCCTGCATGGCTTCGAGCAGCGCGGCCTGGGTCTTGGCCGGTGCGCGGTTGATCTCGTCGGCCAGCAACAGGTTGGTGAACACCGGGCCCTTGCGCAGCTTGAACTGCTCGGTCTGCAAGTCATACACCGCGTGCCCGGTGACGTCGCTGGGCATCAGGTCGGGAGTGAACTGGATGCGCGCGAACTCGCCGTTGAAGCAGCGAGCCAAGGCGCGCACCAGCAACGTCTTGCCCAGCCCGGGAACGCCTTCGAGCAGCACGTGGCCGCCGGCGATCAGTGCCGTGAGCACATCGTCGATCACGCTGGCCTGGCCGACCACCGCCTTGCGCAGCTCGGTGCGGATCGCCTGGGCCAACTGACTGGCGCGCTGGCGCTGTTGGGCGGCGTGGGCCTGGCCGTCGGTAGGTTCGTTCTGTTCAGTCGTCAATTCTGGAGTTCTCCTAACGGTTAAATCCTATTCCTATTAGATAAATCATCTAGTTACATGATCTAACCATTTCATGCTTTGCCATGACTGGGCGGTGACATCTGAGCCGCCGACATAACCTAGCCCATTTGGAAGTGCAGGTTTGGAAAGATCAACCCAGCGAAGCGTGCGGGCAAACCCGCCTCCACCGTGCGGGATCTGGGAGTCCTGCTGACCACAATCCCCGCGTCGATCAAGCGGCTCAGTTCCTCCGTGGCAAGCCGATCCTTCAAACCTGTGAACACCTTGAACTCTGCACGCGGCATCGCCCCTTGGGTGAGCAGCGCCAGCACGGCAGCTGCACTGGTATGCCTGATGCCGGCACGGCGAAGCTCAGGATCCGTTGAGAACACATGAACAACCTGCTCGCGCAGCTTGGCTGGGTTTAGCGAGGTCGTCATGTACTCAATCTGGTCGTGGCAGACATCGAGCATGAACTCGATGAAGTTGAAATAGTGGCGCTGTGAGAGTTGGCCGCGCCCGTCATAGTCTCCTTCACGAGGACGATCAGCCAAAGCCAGGAAGCGATAGTACTCATCTTGCCTGCGAGCCAGGCCGCGGGACAGTGACCAGAGGAAAGGTTTTAGCCCGAGGTGAACCAGTTGCAGGTGGGTGAGCATCCGAATCACTCGACCATTGCCATCGAGGAAGGGGTGCACAAGCGCCACTCGGTGATGGCCTGCCAGGGCCGCGATCAGTTGGCGTCGCGGATCCTTTATTCGTCCGTAGTGCAACTGCAGATGCTCAAGCATGGGCAATACAACTGCAGCCGCTGGAGCGATATGCGCGCCGACCTGGACCTGTTCATCCTCTTCGACCCGCAGCCTGCCCGGTTCCATCATGCGCCCATCGCTCAGGGTCAGTTCCTGCGTGGAAGCATCTTTGAACAGTCGACGATGGATGGCCGCGATCAACCTGGGATCGAACATGGCAGAGAAATTATTCGCTGGCCGCATGCGAAGCAGCCGCTCCATCACCTCCTGCTGCGTCATGTGTTGTACGGCCAGCTCTTTGAGCTCTTTTCTTTCCCGTTTTGGTGTCGTGCGAGCAATCTGGAGGTCGGCGATCTCGGTTCGATGCCCTTCGATCAGGTTCGAGTAATAGGTATTGGTGATGCGCAACAGGCCCGCCAGTTGCTTCGATGTCTCATCGGCAAGCCGTCCGGCCAGAAATTCTGCCTTGCGGGGCAACTGATCCGCGGACTGAATGATCGAGTCGGGCAGATTTTCTGGCAGTACTGGGTCAAGGTACGTTTTCGAGGTGATCATCGTTTGATTCCGGCGCCCTTAAACGGCTACTTACTCGGTAATTCCTGCGGAAATTTATGCGGAAAACAAAATCGGCTACAGCGCCGGTTATTGCTAGGCTTGGTAACGCCGTACGATAGATGAATTCGAGTGTTCTTGCGGATTTATCTGCGGAAAACTCATAAGGCATTCCTAAGGGTTTGCAAATGGGCGACCTGGCGGCAGAACTCTGCGCGGGACATGCGCTGTTTCGGCCGGGGGCTCAAGGCCTGGCTGATGGCTCGCGTGGGCTGGCGGGTCAGGCGGGCGAGGACCTGCCATTGTTCGGCGACGGCCAGTTGTTCGAAGCCTGGGTGAAGATGGCGGGCCCGGCGCAGCACGTCTTGTTGCAAGGCGTGCAACAGGTGCTGCTGGCCATTGTGGCGCAGGTGGAAACCGGCGCTGGCCTGTACGTGTTCTTCCAGCTGACGCCGGGCCTGGGAGGCCGGTGGTTGCAGCGGGCCGTGGCGCACCGCTGAACGCCAGAACCACAGGGCAACCAACGCCAGCAGTGCCACCAGCGCCTGGGGGAAGTAGCGCAGCAACAGGGTCAGCAAGGTGTCGTGGTCGGTGTTGAACAGCAGGGTGACATCCGTGTCGGCGCTCAAATACCAGAGCAGCCAGGCGTTGTCGTACTGGTCGATGGCGTCGTTCTTCCACAGTTCGGCGTCGGTGATCACGGTGATCGAGCCGAGGCCGAGGTTCAATTGCATCATGTGGGTCGACACCGCGCTGTTGGCCCAGGCCTGGGCCAGGTTGTACGGGTCTTCGAGGTGGAAGTCGGTGTCGAAACCGGCATACGCCGGCGCTTCTTCGTCTTCCAGGTAGAGCTTGGTCAGTTCCGGGTAGCGGTCCTTGATCAGTTCGGGGGCGGGCTCCTTGAGGTCTTCGCTCAGCAGTTGGCGCAGGCGCACGCGGTCGAGCAGCAGGTCGCCGCTGCTGCCGGTGCTCTTGTCCCACAAGGCTTCGGCCACAAAGACCAGGCGTCCGCCGGCCCGGGTCCAGTTCATCAACTGTTCGACTTCCCGTGGCGTCATGTGAGTGCGCTCGCCCAGCAACAGCAGGCTGTGCTGGCGTGGCTCCAGGGTGGGCAGCACCTCCAGGCTGTTGGCGTGCTCGACGTTGATCCCCCGCTGGCGCAGGAACCGTTCGGCGGCCAGGTAAGGGTTGGCCTGTGCTTGCGGGGAGGGGCCGTGCTCGACAACCTCTTCATAGGGCACGGCCTGGGTGTAGAGGTAAAAACCGAATGCGCACACCGCGGCGGCCAGCACGGCGCCGACCAGCCACCCCGCGTGCCGGCTCATCGAGACGCTCCCGGCCCGAACAACCCGCGCCAGCCGTCACACAGTTCCTGTTGCAGGTGGGGCGGCGGCGGGCGATGCCCATAGGCAATGTTCTGCCAATGCAGGGTCAGGCTTTTGCTGAAGCCCAGCAGATTGTCCTGCTGGAGTTGTTCGATGCGTTGCAGCACCTGGCCTTCGGTGTCGGACGGTTTCAAGGGGATCTTGAAGTCATGATGCAACCGGCTGAGCAGTGCCCGGTACAGCAGGCCCAAGGCTTCACGGGGTTGCGTGGCCCACAGCTGTTCGACGCTGGCGGCGACGTCGGTCGGCAGGCTTTCTTCACGAATATCCAGGCCGAACATGTGTGCCGGTGCCGCTCGTTCCACGGGCAGGCGTTGCGTCGGTCGCCGATTGACCAGGGCCTTGAGCCGTTCCCGGTAGTGCCAGGCCAGCCAGACGATCGCACCTGCCAGGCAGGCCCACAGCGCGACCTGGATCAGCGCAGCGGCAATGTCGAAGCGTTGGCCGCCGAGCCATTTGAACAGCGCCTTGAGCCAGCTCGGTTTTGCCTCGGTCTCGTCGCTGGGTTCGGCGGTTTCTTCGCCGAAACGATAACGGGTGACGGTCTCCGGGTTCTTGAACGGCGGGGCCTCGAGGATCGCCTTGATGCCGGCCCGGGAGGCTTCGCTGGTCAGGGGTTGGTTGAGCAGCCGCGGGCTGTCGGGGGCGTTGGGCTCTTCGTCGGCCCACGCCGGGGGCGCCAGCGGCAGCATCACCAGGGCCAGCAGCAACAATGCCGGGGCCACGCCGCTCAGGCGCTGGCGCAGGCGCCGGAACACCAGTTCGATGTCCCACGCTTCGAGGATCGTGCGCCGGTTCAGGTAAAGGCTGAAGCCGCAGGCGACGTACACCGGCTCCCACAAGATCAGCAGCAGTGGGTAGAGGAAGTTGACCAGGTGTTCGAACCACAACCAGTCGTGCTCGGCTGCTGACACCAGCGTCTCCCAGTCCCATTGCAGTTCGACTTGTTGCGGCACGAACAGATAGAACAGGGCCATCAGGCCGAACCACAGGGCGGTTTCCAGGTGCATGCCGATGATGGTCAGCCATTGCGCCGCGCCGCGGTTGCGTTGCAGCAATACCCGTATGCGTTGCCCCCGCGCCTCACCGGCGAGCCCTTCGAGTTGCACCACCGGCAGCAGGAAGCTGCGGCTCAGGCTCAGTCGGCGCCAGGTCAGGCTGGCCAGCAACTGGGGCTTGAGCAGCGCTGGCCATTGGCGCAAGGCCTGTCTCAAGGTGGGGGTTTCGCCAAACAGCGCCTTGGACAGGATGTACAGCGGCAGACGGTCAAAGGCCGGTTTCAACCACCAGAACAGCATCACCACCAGGGACGGTGAGTCCCACAGCAGCAGGGTCAGTAACAGGTACACCGGCAGCGTGATGATCGCCCAACTGGTCATCAGCAAGCGTCGATGCTGCTGGCTCATCAACACGCCAAGGTCCATGGCTTCCCAGGTGGTGCGTGGGCGGATGACGACGGTGGCATCACTCAGGCGCATGGCGGACCCGTCCGGCAAGCGACAGATAGCTGATGACCAACAGCCACAACAAGCCGCCTACGGTGTATTTGGTAGCGGGCGTTACCGCGCTGGAAGACCAGTAGGCCTCGATGAACGCGGCGATGAGCAGGAACAGCATTACGCCGCCGATCATCAGCACGCTTTTACCCGCCGCGAGCCGCAAGGCCTCGCCCCGGGTCAGGCGTCCCGGCGCGATCAGCGCCCAGCCCAGTTGCAGGCCCGCGGCGCCGGCCAGGGCGATGGCGGTGAGTTCGAAAGCGCCGTGGCCGATCACGAACGACCAGAACGTCCCTCCGGAACCGATCTGGGTCAGGTGCCCGGCCACCGCGCCAATGGTCAGGCCATTGAAAAACAGGACGAACGCGCTCCCCAGCCCAAACATCAAGCCACTGGCGAACGTCTGAAAGGCAATGCCGATGTTGTGCATGATGTAGTAGCCGAACATGACCCAGTCTTCGCTGGCGGCCCGTTCGACCGAGCGCCCCAGGTGCCCGGAAGCCGGGTCATACATGCTGCGGATCTGGCTGATTTCGTCGGCGCCCAGCACACTGTAGACCAGTTCCGGAAACAGATAGACCAGCAGCCCGATGCCGACCAGGCTGCCCAGGAACATCAGGCTGGCGGCGAGCACGAAGCGCCATTGCTCACGCACCAGCCGAGGGAAACCGACCAGGATAAAGGCCGAAAGGCTGGCCGATGGTCGGCTGCGATCCCGGTAGAGTTGCTGGTGACCGCGCAGCGCCAGTTGTTGCAGGGCGTCGACCAGCAAGCTGCTGTAGCCCCGGGCCTGGGCCAATGCCAGGTGATGGCAAAGCCGTCGGTAGGCGGCAGGGAAGTCACCGCTCTGGGACACTTTGCGGCTGCGCTCCAATTGATCGAGTTGCTGGGCCAGGTGCTCCCATTCTCTTTGGTGGCGGCTTTCGAACAGGCTTTGCTTCATGTCGGCCCCAGCAGGCCGCGGGCGATGCCATTGAGTTCGGCGGTGGCGTTCGGCACCTGGACGTTCAGTGGCGCGGCCAGGATCGCGGCCAGTTCGTTGACCCGCGCCTGGGACAGTTCTGCCTGGCGCTCGGCGAAGCCCAGCACGGCGCGTTGCTCATGCAGGTTCAGGGTAAAAGGCGCGCGTATCGGCGAGGCCATGGGCAATGCGGGGCGTTTGACCGGTTGTTCGCGATAGACCACCAGCGTACCGGCCGCGAGATCGCCCAGGCGTTTGAACGCCGGATGCTGCAGGCAGCAGATGGCCCCGAAGGTGTAGCCGAAGGGCAGCATGTCGACGAAACGCAGCAGGTTACGGATCAACGACGCCGACCAGCCGATGGGCCGGCCATCGTCCTGCACCACGCGCAGCCCCATGATCTGTTTGCCGGGAGAACGCCCCTGGTTGAGTACCTCGAACAGCACCATGTACCACCAACTGACGACAAACAGCAGGATGGACCCCAGGCCGAGCCCCAGCTCGCCGAAAAACGCCAGGACCAGGAAAAAAACACCCAGGACCAAGCCGCGTATACCCAAATCGATGGTGAAGGCGATCGCACGGGGCATCAGCCCCGCTGGGCGCAGTGGCAGGTCGATGCCCTCCGGCGTTTCCACCTGATAACGCGTGTCCAGGGGCGCGGGCAGCGTCGCGTTCCTTTGCAGTGCTGGTGTCTCGAGCATGGGCAACCTGTGATGGGCCGATCCGAACATTCAATCTCGGCCCCGATGCTAGCAGTCTTCGTGCGGGCAAACGATAGAGCTGTGTAGGTCATTTCATGGTTTGCAATAGGATTGAGAGGGTGAACGCTGTCTGCATCATTCTGCGACCCCTCAGTGTTCACAGATCCCTGTGGGAGCGGGCTTGCTCGCGAAGACGGCGGTACATTCAACATCAATGTCACTGACCCACCGCTTTCGCGAGCAAGCCCGCTCCCACAAGAATTCTCGAGTGTTCACAGATCCAGTGTCCGACACCGCTCGCACATTGGTATTCAAAAGTTACAGCACTGCTGGTCGCAGGCGGGTTCGAGCGCCTAGACTTCGCCAGTCTTCAGTTCAGGAACAGCCCGTGACTTCCATCTTCTGGTACGACTACGAAACCACCGGCATCAACCCGCGTTGCGACCGGCCCTTGCAGGTGGCGGGTATCCGTACCGATTTCGAGCTCAATGAAATCGACGAACCGGTGAATCTGTATTGCCAGCCCAGCGATGACATCCTGCCCCATCCGGCGGCCTGTGCGATTACCGGCATCACCCCGACATGCCTGGCCGAGAAAGGCTTGAGCGAAGCTGATTTCATGACCCGTGTCCACGGGCAACTGGCCGCGCCCGGTACCTGTGGCGCCGGCTACAACACCCTGCGTTTCGACGATGAAATGACCCGCTACAGCCTCTATCGGAATTTCTTCGACCCGTACGCGCGGGAATGGCAGGGCGGCAACAGTCGCTGGGACTTGATCGACCTGGTGCGCGCGGCCTATGCGCTGCGCCCGCAAGGCATTGTCTGGCCCCAAGAGGACGGTCGCGTCAGCCTCAAGCTCGAACGCCTGACCGCCGCCAATGGCATCGATCATGGCCAGGCCCACGATGCGTTGTCGGACGTGCGCGCGACCATCGCCCTGGCCCGCCTGGTCCGTCAGCGACAGCCGCGGCTCTACGACTGGCTGTTCCAGTTGCGCAGCAAGCAGAAGGTGATGGACCAGATCCGTCTGCTGCAGCCGATGGTGCATATTTCCGGTCGCTTCTCGGCGGCGCGCAACTACATCGGTGTGGTCTTGCCGCTGGCCTGGCACCCGAAAAACCGCAACGCCCTGATCGTCTGCGACCTGCACCTGGACCCTCAGGGCCTGCTGGACGACGATGCCGAAAGCCTGCGCCAGCGTTTGTATACCCGCCGCGAAGAACTGCTCGAAGGTGAGTTGCCGGTGCCGCTCAAGCTTATCCATATCAACAAATGCCCGGTGGTCGCGCCGTTGTCGGTGCTGCGCGTCGAGGACCAGCAGCGGCTGGAGCTGGACATGGAGGGTTATCAACAGCGCGCATTGCGGCTAACTGACGCACAAAAAGTTTGGCAGGATAAACTTCAGGCTATTTATGGCCGCGAGGACTTCACCGCCAGCGAGGATCCCGAGCAACAGTTATACGCGGGTTTCTTGGGCGATCGCGATCGGCGTTTATGTGAACAAGTGCGCATGGCGGACCCGGCGCAATTGGCGCAAGCGCAATGGCCTTTCGATGATGAGCGTCTGCCGGAACTATTGTTCCGATACCGTGCACGCAACTTTCCAGACACCTTGAATCCTGAAGAGCAAGGGCGCTGGAGAATTTTCTGTCAACAACGTCTGTCCGCCCCGGAATGGGGAGCGCCTAATACCTTGCAAAGTTTTGACGAGGCGATGGGAGAGTGGCTGGCCCTGTCAACGCCGATGCAGCGAGAAGTACTCGTGGAATGGCAGGGCTACAGCCAGCAATTGCGCAAACGTTTAAGCCTTGAATCGCAATGAAATGAAAAGATAACAGGCACAAAAAACGCCAGTATTCACTGGCGTTTTTTTGTTCGCAAAGAAGCTTGCGCCGCGGTGAGGCTTAGCCCAGCAGGGTTGCCCAGCCTTCTACCACGTCACCGCCCCACTTGGCTTTCCACTCTTTCAGAGTCTTGTGGTTGCCACCTTTGGTTTCGATGACTTCGCCGTTGTGCGGGTTCTTGTATTGCTTAACTTTGCGAGCGCGCTTGGTGCCGGTAGTTTTCACGGCGCCACGTGGCGCTTTGCTCGACTTGGCTTCTGGATCCAGCAGGGCAATGATGTCGCGCAGCGACTTGGAGTATTCGCCCATCAGCGTGCGCAGTTTGCCTTCGAATTCAAGCTCGGTTTGCAGTTTGTCGTCTTGCGACAGGTTTTTCAGGCGAGCTTGCAGTTCTTTGATGGCTTCTTCTGTGGCGCGGTATTCATTGATCAAGGACATGTGGACTACCTTATGTAGGACGCGGGTGACAAGGAGACAGTGCGACAATAGTAATCAGACAGTTTCATCAAGTAAACATTTAACCGGTGTTTTATTTAATTAATTAGTGCCGCGCCACAAAAACGCCTGTTGCAGTTAAATACCGCGACAGTGTCTTCACATCTGTTCACATATAATCTGCTTTCCCGAGCCGTGCCGGCCATGGCCTGGGGCTGTCGTCCAGGATTCGGCGTGTCATCGATACTGCAGTTTTGCTGCGCAATGGCTAGAATGGCCGCCTTTGCGAAGTTCTGGAGTTCCCCTAATGCGCACTTTTCGTCTGGTGATTGCTTGCCCGGACCGCGTCGGCATCGTTGCTAAAGTCAGTAACTTTCTGGCGTCCCATAACGGCTGGATCACCGAAGCGAGCCATCACTCGGACAATCAAAGCGGTTGGTTTTTCATGCGTCACGAGATTCGTGCCGACTCGCTGCCTTTCGGCATTGAAGCCTTTCGTGAAGCGTTCGCCCCCATTGCCGAAGAGTTCTCGATGGACTGGCGTATCACCGACACCGCGCAGAAAAAGCGCGTGGTGCTCATGGCCAGTCGCGAGTCCCATTGCCTGGCTGACCTGTTGCACCGCTGGCACAGCGATGAGCTCGATTGCGACATCGCCTGTGTGATTTCCAACCATGACGACTTGCGCAGCATGGTGGAATGGCACGGCATCCCGTACTACCACGTACCGGTCGACCCGCAGGACAAGCATCCGGCGTTCGCCGAAGTCTCTCGACTGGTCAAGCAGCACGACGCCGAGGTGGTGGTGCTGGCTCGCTACATGCAGATCCTGCCGCCGGCCTTGTGCAGCGAGTACGCCCACAAGGTCATCAACATCCACCACAGTTTCCTGCCGTCGTTCGTCGGGGCCAAGCCGTACCACCAGGCGTCGATGCGTGGGGTGAAGCTGATTGGCGCCACCTGTCACTACGTGACCGAAGAGCTGGATGCCGGTCCGATCATCGAGCAGGACGTGGTGCGCGTCAGCCACAGCGACAGCATCGAAGACATGGTGCGTTTCGGTCGTGACGTAGAGAAGATGGTACTGGCCCGGGGCCTGCGTTATCACCTGGAAGACCGGGTACTGGTGCACGGCAACAAGACCGTGGTCTTCTGACTGGGTTTGGGGCGCTTGTAGGAGCTGCCGAAGGCTGCGATCCTTTGATTTTTCTCTTTCGCTTGAGACTCAAGCGGTAGGGGAAAGATCGCAGCCTCGCTTCGCTCGTCAGCTCCTACAGGCGCAGCCGAGCGGGAGCAATCTCTGGGTACAATGATTCGGGCAACCTTCTTACGAGAGCACGCGCCATGACCGATCCATTGGACAAAGCCACCTCCAAGGCGCCAGCCACCCTGGGCGAGGGCTGCCTCAGCCGCTATGACCCCGACGCGTTGAGCCCGGAGGATGGCACCGAGTTTCCCGATGCCGCGCAACTGTGGGAGCAATTGCATCCCCAGGACGAGCCCGAACAGACGCCTTGACCGGTCAGGCTTGCCTGAGCCTGATGAGCTTCTTGATCAACGGCCGCCCGACCATCAGGAAGAACACCGGCCCACCGGCCACCAAGTAAAAGTAATAGGTCACCGCCCGCCAGATCAGGATCGCCGCCGCTGCGGTGGACTTGCCCACCATGGGGGCCAGCAGCGCCGCCGACGTCAGCTCGGCCGCCCCGGCACCGCCAGGCAGCAGGCTGAACTGCCCCGCGCTCAAGGACAGCATCTGGATCAGGAAACTCCAGGCCCACTGCAAGTCCGCGCCCAGCCCCTTCAATGCCAGGTACAACACGCTGTAGCGAAGCGCCCAATGCAGGCAGGTCAGGCCGAAGACCTGGCACAACGTCTGTCGCGGCAATTTCAAGGTATCGGTGAAGGCCGCCAGGAAGTTCAGGATCTTGCGGCCCCAGCGTCGGCGGGTGGCGGTCTTTACCCGCAAGTGCCGCAGCACACGAGCGCCCAGCAGAATCAGTCGGCGGTGATAGCGGGCCACCAGCACGCAGCCGAACAGCCCGCCAAACAACGAAATCGCGCTCAACGCCAGCATCCATTCCAGGCGCTGGCTGAGGTTCTGGAACAGCGCGTAGAGCAGAATGCCCACCAAGGCGCAGAGGAAGAACAGCAAGTCGCTCAGTTGATCCATGGCGAACACCGCGCTGCCATGGGCCGGGCGCACACCGTTGCGCGCCAGCAGGGCCATCAGCGTCAGTGGGCCGCCACTGCCACCGGGCGTCGCGCACATGGCGAACTCGGTGGACATCACCACGCCCATGCTTTTCCACCCGCCGATGCGCCCACGGTATTCACCCAGCAGCAGGCGCAGGCGCACGGAATTCAAGCCCCAGCACAGCACGATCATGCCGAGCATGGTCAGCAGCAGGGACAAGGGAAAGCGCTGCACCCGCGACCACATTTCCCCGCCGCCGACCAGCAGCGGCACCAACAGCGCCGTGAGCAGGGCGGCGCCCAGCCAGATCAGCCGTTTCATGCGGCGCTGCGGGCCCGCAGCCCCTGGGTTGCCAGCCAGTCGACCTTGGTCATCGGCACGCGACCATCGTTGAGCAGGCGTTCGAGGGTACGCAGCCAATAGTCCCGGGAAAACCCGTGGCGCATGTCCACCGGGTGCAGGCCCAGGCGAATCACCGGGGCCTGGCGCCAGCGCTGTTCACGCTGGTCGCTGATGACCTTCGACAGGCCACGACGCCAGGCACTGCGGGCACTCCAGACCAGGCCCGGCGCGTCGATGGCGCTGAAGTCGGGCAGGCGATAGAGGTGTTGGGTGTCACTGGTGTAGCTCAGCGGTAACTGGCGCAAGGCTTGGCGCGTGCCTTCGCTCATCAGCCAGGCCGGGGCGACGAAACCGTCCAGGGGCCAATGGTAGCGCTCGAAGGTGTCGATCCCGGCGCGCAGGCGGGCGAGGGCGGCGGCTTCGGACAGGTTGTAGAACTCCCCCTCATGGGTATAGATCCGGCGCATGAACCAGTCCTTGGGGTGGCGGGCGACAGGGCCATCGTCGCAATGGTAGTAGCCATGCAGCACCAACTCGTCGCCGCGCTCGACCCGACGGTCGAGCAGGCGGCGAAAGTCGGGGTGAGCCTCCAAGGCATTGGCCCGGTGAAAGTCCGGCACCACCAGCCAGGTCATCGGCACTTGGCCGAGGGCATCCACGGCTTCGACGAAGGGCTGGTAGTCGGGCCAGGTTTGCGGTGCCACGTCGTGCAACACCAATAGCACGCTGGGCGAATAACTCATCGACACGGTCCTCGCCTCAACCATTGGCCAGCAACGGCATTTGTTCGCCGAGCACGGCGTAGTAGTGCCCCAGCAAGCTGTTGACCACGGTGTCCCAGGCGTAATGACGCTCCACATGCCGGCGCGCCAGCAGGCCACGGCGTTGGCAGCCTTCGCTGAACAGTTGCCGCACGGCATTGGCCATGGCCTGCGGATTGTTGGGTGTGCACAGCAGGCCGCAGTCCTCGTGGACGATTTCGGTGAAAGCCCCGGCCGCCACCGCCACCACGGGAATACCGCTGGCCATGGCTTCGAGGATTACCAGGCCGAAGGTCTCCTGGTCGCCGGCGTGCACCAGGGCATCGGCGCTGGCCATGAGCCGGGCGACTTGCGGCGCCGGGCAGAATTCGTCGACCACCGTGACGTTGTCCGGCACCACGGCGGGCATCGACGAGCCCACCAACAACAGGTGATAGCGCTCGCCCAGGCGTTTCATGCACTTGAGCAGCACCGGCAGGTTTTTTTCCTTGGAGCCGCGACCGGCGAAAATCAGCAGGCGCGTGTCTTCGGCGATACCCAGCTCGGCCCGCAATCCCGGGTCGCGGGCGGCGGGGGTGAAGGTTTGCAGGTCAACGCCCAAGGGTTGTACATAGACGTTCTTGACCCCCAGCCCGGTCAGCTTGTCGGCCATGACCTGGCTCGGTGCGAGGACCCGGTCGAAATTGCCGTACAACTTGCTGACATAGGCTTCGATATTGGGGGTGAACCAGTTGCCCATGCGGTTGCTCACCAACAGCGGCAGGTCGGAGTGATAGAAGCCGATGACGGGCACGTCGAGCTGACGGCGGGCATCCAATGCGGCCCAGGCGGTGAGGTACGGATCGCCGACCTCGATCAGATCCGGTTGCAGATCGCGCAGGACATTGCGCCAGGGCGCCAGGCGAAGGGGGAAGCGATAGCCCTTGCCGAACGGCAGCGCAGGGGCTGGCACCTTGTAGATTCCGTCGTGCTCGCTCAAATGCGCGCCGGGGATCAACAGGCTGTGGCGAATACCGGGCCGATCGCCCAGGCGCCGGTGCTTGGCATCCAGATAAGTGCGCACGCCTCCGCTGGCGGGGGCGTAGAACATGGTTATGTCCGCTATATGCACGATGAACGTCCCTCCGGTCTGTGTTCTCCTGTGTTGACCTTTATGAAGAATAGATGTTCGGTTGGGGTTGTGGGGCGGGTGCGCTGCCAGTGGAGTATTGCGGGGTTTGACAGGGCCTCATCGCGAGCAAGCTCGCTCCCACATGGGATCTGTGCCCCGCCCCAAATCTCTGTGGGAGCGAGCTTGCTCGCGATAGGGCCTGCCCAGGTTCGCAGCTATTATTCCTGCTGCCAGGGCCTTGATGCGCCAGGCATGCTTTTATATAAGCGTGCAAAATGGCGTCATATCGCAAACACCACGGGTGACCACATGCCTGACTCATCGCAACTCGTTATTGGCGCCGACCTCAGCGGCCAGCCCATCGCCCAGGCCATGCGCCTGGCGAACCGTCATGGCCTGGTGGCGGGCGCCACCGGGACCGGCAAGACGGTCACTTTGCAGCGCCTGGCCGAAATGTTCAGCGATGCCGGCGTGGCGGTGTTCGCGGCGGATATCAAGGGTGACCTGTGCGGCCTGGGTGCTGCCGGCAACCCCCAGGGCAAGATCGCCGAGCGCATCGCCGGCATGCCCTGGCTCGACCACAAGCCCCAGGCTTATCCGGTGACCTTGTGGGATATCCACGGCCAGTCCGGGCATCCACTGCGCACTACCCTGAGTGAGATGGGGCCGTTGTTGATCGGCAGCCTGCTGGAACTCACGGACAGCCAGCAGTCGGCGCTCTACGCCGCGTTCAAGGTGGCCGACCGTGAAGGCCTGTTGTTGCTGGACCTCAAGGACCTGAAGGCGCTGCTCAATCATCTCAAGGACAACCCCGAGCTGCTGGGGGACGACGCGGCGCTGATGACCACCGGCTCCAGTCAGGCGCTGCTGCGGCGTCTGTCCACTTTGGAGCAGCAGGGCGCGGACGCGTTGTTCGGCGAGCCGGCGTTGCAGCTCGAAGACATCCTGCAACCGGCCAGCGATGGCCGTGGTCGCATCCACTTGCTCGACGCCAGCCGCCTGGTCCACGAAGCGCCGAAGGTCTACGCGACGTTCCTGCTGTGGCTGCTGGCCGAGCTGTTCGAACAGTTGCCCGAGCGCGGCGATGCGGACAAGCCGCTGCTGGCGCTGTTCTTCGATGAGGCGCACTTGCTCTTTGCCGGTACGCCCAAGGCTTTGCAGGAGCGCCTGGAGCAAGTGGTGCGCCTGATCCGTTCCAAGGGCGTGGGGGTGTATTTCGTGACCCAGTCGCCGGGCGATTTGCCGGACGATGTGCTCGCCCAGTTAGGGTTGCGCATCCAGCACGGCTTGCGGGCCTTCACGGCCAAGGAACAGAAATCCCTGCGGGCGGTGGCCGACGGTTTCCGGCCCAACCCGCAATTCGATGCCCTGGCGGTGCTGACCGAGCTGGGCATCGGTGAAGCCCTGGTGGGCACCTTGCAGGAAAAAGGCACGCCGGAAATGGTCCAGCGCGTGCTGGTGGCGCCCCCGCAATCACGCATCGGGCCGCTGAGCGAGGCCGAGCGCGCCGGGTTGATCGCCCGTTCGTCGCTGCAAGGGCGCTACGACAAGCCCATTGATCGCGAATCGGCCTACGAAGTGCTGATGGGACGCAAGGGGCTGGAACCCCAGGCCGAAGCGGTTCCGGGCAAACCAGCGGCCGAAGAACCCAGCTTCACCGAAAAGGCCGGCGAGTTCCTCGGCACGGCAGCCGGCCAGGCGCTTAAATCGGCGATGCGCCAGGCGGCCAATCAATTGGGCCGGCAACTGGTGCGCGGGTTGATGGGGTCGTTGCTGGGGGGCAGCAAGCGGCGCCGTTAGTCGAGACCGAGTCGCCCCCTTCGCGAGCAAGCTCGCTCCCACAAGGGATTGGTGTCGTACGCGAAATAGGTGGCCGCTGCAGTTCCACTGTGGGAGCGAGCTTGCTCGCGATTGCTATCTAGCCGGCGCCGAAAATCTCAATCCTTGGGCCGCGCATGCGCCGCCAACCGCTCCAGCGCCGCCCGCAGGTTGGGATCGGTGATGCCGTCGGCGGTGGCCTGGATGGTTGCCGCGGCGTCGGTGGACAGATCCAGCGTATGGCCCTTGGCGCCGACCTGGACGGTGGGTGGCTGCACCTTGAACAGGATCCGCGTCAGGTTGGCGAACTCTTCGAACGCCTGGAGTTGGCGCAGCAGGCGTTTTTGCTGGTAGCGCAGGCGCGTGGCCCAGTGGCCGTCGGTGACGATCAACAGCAGGCTGCCTTCGCGCCAGGACGCCACGTGGCAATGCTCGCGCGCGGCCGGTTGCAACTGGCTGTCCAGCAGGCGCTGCAAGTGGCCCAGGCGTTTGGCGTGGCCGAAGATGGCTTTCAGCGGCTTGGCTTCGCGCAGCAGAACGGCGGGCGCTTTGGCTGGAAGAGGGCGGAAGGCCATGAATGAATACCGCAAGTGACAGAGGCGCCATGGTAGCAGAAAGCGCCGGACCCGCCTCGACCCTCTCGCCCAGCGGCTTTTGGCCACACAATCAGTGAGTAACTTCTGCGCTTTGTGGGTTGAAGTTCGCGCAAAAGCCCTTATTTTAGGGTGGCCCCGTCACAGCGCTGTGCCAGCATCGTGGAATAACGCCACTTTCCTCTCCATCGTTTCCGGGTAGAATGCTCGTTCGCATGCGGCCATGAGGGCTGCACGGGCGACTCATGGGGCCGCCCTCCATCCCTTTAGTGTGGAAGATCCTGCCGATATGTTTGCGCCTTTGTTAAAGAAACTTTTTGGAAGCAAGAACGAGCGTGAAGTCAAGCGCATGCTCAAGACGGTACAGACTGTCAATGCCTTCGAAGAGCAAATGGTGGCCCTTTCGGACGATCAGTTACGCGCCAAGACTGCCGAATTCAAGGACCGCATCGCCAAGGGGGAAACCCTTGACCAGCTCCTGCCCGAAGCCTTTGCGGTCGCCCGTGAAGCCGGCAAGCGGATCATGGGCATGCGCCACTTCGACGTTCAGTTGATCGGCGGCATGACCTTGCACGAAGGCAAGATCGCCGAAATGCGTACCGGTGAGGGCAAGACCCTCGTGGCGACCCTGGGTGTTTACCTCAACGCACTGTCCGGCAAGGGCGTGCACGTGGTGACGGTCAACGACTACCTGGCCCGCCGCGACGCCAACTGGATGCGCCCGCTCTACGAATTCCTCGGCCTGACCGTCGGCGTCGTCACGCCGTTCCAGCCGCCGGAAGAGAAGCGCGCCGCCTATGCCGCCGATATCACCTACGGCACCAACAACGAATTCGGGTTCGACTACCTGCGCGACAACATGGCGTTCAGCATGGAAGAAAAATTCCAGCGTGAACTCAACTTTGCCGTGATCGACGAAGTCGACTCCATCCTCATCGACGAAGCCCGTACCCCGCTGATCATTTCCGGTCAGGCCGAGGACAGCTCCAAGCTGTACATCGAGATCAACAAGTTGATCCCGCAGCTCAAATTGCACGTCGAGGAAGTCGAAGGCGAAGTGACCCAGCCCGGGCACTACACCATCGACGAGAAGACCCGCCAGGTCGAACTCAACGAAGCCGGTCACCAGTTCATCGAGGAAATGCTCACCCGCGTCGGCTTGCTGGCCGAAGGCGAGAGCCTGTACTCGGCCCATAACCTGGGCCTGCTGACCCACGTCTATGCCGGCCTGCGTGCCCACAAGCTGTTCCATCGCAACGTCGAATACATCGTCCAGGATGGCCAGGTCGTGCTGGTGGACGAACACACCGGCCGTACCATGCCGGGTCGTCGCCTGTCCGAGGGCTTGCACCAGGCCATCGAAGCCAAGGAAGGCCTGAACATCCAGGCCGAGAGCCAGACCCTGGCCTCGACCACCTTCCAGAACTACTTCCGCCTGTACAACAAGCTGTCCGGCATGACCGGTACCGCCGACACCGAGGCGTTCGAATTCCACCAGATCTATGGCCTGCAAGTGGTGGTGATCCCGCCGAACAAGCCACTGGCCCGCAAGGACTACAACGACCTGGTGTTCCTGACCGCCGAAGAGAAGTACGCGGCGATCATCAACGACATCAAGGACGGCATGGCCCAGGGCCGTCCGATCCTGGTCGGTACCGCCACCATCGAGACCTCCGAGCACATGTCCGCCTTGCTCAACAAGGAAGGCATCGAGCACAAGGTCCTCAACGCCAAGTTCCACGAGAAGGAAGCCGAGATCATCGCCCAGGCCGGTCGCCCGGGTGCGCTGACCATCGCCACCAACATGGCCGGTCGTGGTACCGACATCCTGCTGGGCGGCAACTGGGAAGTGGAAGTCGCCAGCCTGGAAAGCCCGACCCCCGAGCAGATCGCGCAGATCAAGGCCGACTGGCAGAAGCGTCACCAGCAGGTGCTGGAGTCCGGCGGTTTGCAGGTGATCGCCTCCGAGCGTCACGAATCCCGTCGTATCGACAACCAGTTGCGTGGCCGTGCCGGTCGCCAGGGCGACGCCGGCTCCAGCCGTTTCTACCTGTCCCTGGAAGACAGCCTGATGCGCATCTTCGCCTCTGACCGGGTGAAGAACTTCATGAAGGCCCTGGGCATGCAGCCCGGCGAGGCGATCGAGCACCGCATGGTGACCAACGCCATCGAGAAGGCCCAGCGCAAGGTCGAAGGCCGCAACTTCGATATCCGCAAGCAATTGCTCGAGTTCGACGACGTCAACAACGAACAGCGTAAAGTGATCTATCACATGCGTAACAGTTTGTTGGCCGCCGACAACATTGGCGAAACCATCGCCGATTTCCGCCAGGACGTGCTCAACGCCACCGTCAGCGCCCACATCCCGCCGCAGTCGCTGCCGGAGCAGTGGGACGTCGCCGGCCTGGAAGCCGCCTTGCAGAGCGATTTCGGCGTGGCATTGCCGATCCAGCAATGGCTCGACGAAGACGATCACCTGTACGAAGAAACCCTGCGCGAAAAACTGCTGGCCGAACTGATCGCTGCCTACAACGAGAAGGAAGACCAGGCCGGCGCCGAGGCACTGCGCTCCTTCGAGAAGCAGATTGTGCTGCGGGTACTGGACGATTTGTGGAAAGACCACCTGTCGACCATGGACCACCTGCGCCACGGTATCCATTTGCGTGGTTACGCCCAGAAGAATCCGAAGCAGGAGTACAAGCGCGAGTCCTACACGCTGTTCTCCGAGTTGCTCGATTCGATCAAGCGCGACTCGATCCGCGTGTTGTCACACGTACAGGTTCGCCGCGAAGACCCAGCCGAGGAAGAGGCTCGCCTGCGTCAGGAGGCCGAAGCCCTGGCTGCGCGCATGCAGTTCGAACACGCCGAAGCCCCTGGCCTGGAAGTGGTCGCCGAAGAGGGCGTCGATGTGGATGTCGCCCTGGCGACCGCACCGGTGCGCAACGAGCAGAAGCTGGGCCGCAACGAACTGTGCTATTGCGGTTCGGGCAAGAAATACAAGCATTGCCACGGGCAGATCCAATAAACCCGTCTCAACGCTGAACCACCCGCGCCGCGACCGGATTCCATCCGTCGCGGCGTTTTGCCATTTTGATTCGCCGTCCCAATGAGGACGGCGTCGATATACATCTAATTTAGGAGCGCATTCATGGCTGTTGGTCTTGGTCCGTTGCCAACGTTGCACCCGGTTGCCGGTTTTGAACTCGGTATCGCTTCGGCGGGCATCAAGCGCCCCGGGCGCAAGGATGTCGTGGTGATGCGCTGCGCTGAAGGCTCGACGGTGGCGGGCGTGTTCACCCTCAATGCCTTTTGCGCCGCGCCGGTCATCCTGGCCAAGCAGCGCGTGCAAGGGGCGGTGCGTTACCTGCTGACCAACACCGGTAACGCCAACGCTGGCACCGGCGCGCCAGGCCTGGCCGCCGCCGAGCGCACCTGCGCCAAGCTGGCGGAGTTGACTGGCGTCGACGCCAGCCAGGTGCTGCCCTATTCCACCGGCGTGATCGGCGAACCGCTGCCGGTCGAGAAGATCGAAGGCGCACTGCAAGCCGCCCTCGACGACCTGTCGGAAAACAACTGGGCCGCCGCCGCCACCGGCATCATGACCACCGACACCCTGCCCAAGGGCGCGAGCCGCCAGTTCCAGCATGACGGCGTGACCATCACCGTCACTGGCATCAGCAAAGGCGCTGGCATGATCCGGCCGAATATGGCGACCATGCTCGGCTACATCGCCACCGACGCCAAGGTTTCGCGCCAGGTGCTGCAAGACCTGATGCTCGATGGCGCCAACAAGTCGTTCAACCGCATCACCATCGACGGCGACACCTCCACCAACGACTGCTGCATGCTGATCGCCACTGGCAAGGCTGACCTGCCGCAGATCACCGAGGCCAGCGGCCCACTGTTCGAGGCCCTGAAGCAGGCCGTGTTCGACGTGTGCATGGAAGTGGCCCAGGCCATCGTCCGGGACGGCGAAGGCGCGACCAAGTTCGTCACCGTGCAGGTCAACGGCGGTGGCAATCACCAGGAATGCCTGGATGTCGGCTACACCGTGGCGCACTCGCCGCTGATCAAGACCGCACTGTTCGCCTCCGACCCGAACTGGGGCCGCATCCTCGCCGCTGTCGGCCGGGCCGGCGTGCCTGAGCTGGACGTGAGCAAGATCGACGTGTTCCTCGGCGAAGTCTGCATCGCCAGCCAGGGTGCCCGTGCTGCAACCTACACCGAAGCCCAGGGCGCGGCGGTGATGCAGCAGGAAGAAATCACTATCCGTATCGAATTGGGACGGGGGGATTGCAGCGAAACCATCTGGACCACCGACCTGTCCCACGAGTACGTCAAGATCAACGCTGAGTATCGGACTTAAACCGAGTCGTCACCATTCGCGAGCAAGCCCGCTCCCACAGGGGATTTGTGGTGTGAACACTTGCTATGTCACCCCGCAAATCCCCTGTGGGAGCGGGCCTCGCGAAGGCAGCCTGACAGACATCGCAAATGTCTCTAATTGACCATAAGAAAGGAATCCGGATATGAGCCTGCACCTGATCATCGGCGACCAGCGCATTTCTTCCTGGTCCCTGCGCGGCGCGCTGGCCCTGGCGCTCACCGGCGCGAAGTACACCGAAGAGTTGGTCAGGCTCGACCAGCCCGACACCCGCGAAAAGCTGCTCAAGTATTCGGCCACGGCCAAGGTCCCGTTGCTCAAGACCGAATTCGGCGTGATCGCTGATTCCCTGGCGATTGCCGAATACCTGGCCGAACAGTTCCCGCAGGCCGGTCTCTGGCCCAAGGATGTGGCCGCCCGGGCCCAGGCACGCTCGGCCTGTGCGCAAATGCACAGCGGGTTTTTCGCCATCCGCAGCCACATGCCGTTTGACCTGCTGCGCGATGCACCGCTGTCGCCCATGCCGGCTGATGTCCAGGTGGAAATCGAGCGGATGCTGGCGCTGTGGGCCGAATGCCGTGCCGCGGCGACCGAGGCCGGTCCCTACCTGTTCGGCCGCGTCAGCCTGGCCGACGCGTTTTTTGCCCCTGTTGCCGTGCGCTTGCGCACTTATCAGGTGAAACTGTCCGAGGTCGATGAGGCCTACGTCGAAACCCTATATCAATGGCCAGCGTTCAAGGCGTGGCAACAGGCTGGCCTGGAGGACACTGCGCGGTGAAACGAGTCCATGTGGCGGCAGCGGTCATCCGCGATGCCGCCGGCAAAATCCTGATCGCCCGACGGGCCGACACCCAGCACCAGGGCGGCCTGTGGGAATTTCCTGGCGGCAAGGTCGAGGCTGATGAGTCCGTCGAAACCGCCCTGGCCCGTGAACTTCACGAAGAGCTGGGCATTGTCGTCGACGCCGCCCGGCCGTTGATCAAGGTGCGTCACGATTACCCGGACAAGCAGGTGTTGCTGGATGTCTGGGAAGTCTCGGCGTTCACCGGCGAGCCCCATGGCGCCGAAGGGCAGCCGTTGGCCTGGGTGACGGCCCGCGACCTGACGAACCATGAGTTCCCGGCGGCCAATCAGCCGATCGTCGCGGCGGCCCGTTTGCCGGGCGAATACCTGATCACCCCGGAAGGCCTTGAGACGCCGGCCTTGCTGCGCGGCATGCAGAAGGCGATTGCCGGCGGGATCAAGTTGGTCCAGCTACGCGCCCCCAACGGCTACGACCCGCAATACCGCGACCTGGCGGTGGATGCGGCGGGCTTGTGTGCCGGCAAGGCCCAACTGATGCTCAAGGGGCCGTTCGAATGGCTGGGGGATTTTCCTTCCGCTGGCTGGCACATTACCGCCGCGCAACTGCGCAAGCATGCCGCGGCCGGTCGACCGTTCGGCAAGGATCGCTGGCTGGCGGCTTCCTGCCATAACGCCGAGGAGCTGTCCCTGGCGCAGCGAATGGACGTGGACTTCGTCACGCTTTCGCCGGTGCAGCCGACCCTGACCCATCCCGATGCACAGCCGTTGGGCTGGGGAGAAGCGGCACGCCTGATCGAAGGCTTCAACCGGCCGGTCTATCTGTTGGGCGGGGTCGGGCCTGGTGAGCGGCAAAAAGCCTGGGAAGCCGGGGCCCAGGGTGTGGCGGGGATTCGGGCGTTTTGGCCTGACGCATGATTGTGGGGTGTTACTGATCATTCCCACGCTCTGCGTGGGAATGCCTCAGCGGACGCTCTGCGTTCGGCTCTGGAGGGGGCGCGGAGCGTCCCGGGCTGCGTTCCCATGGGGAGCGTGGGAACGATCGCCACAGGCACTACCTTCTCTGATCAGCCCCCAGGCTTGGCCGCCGCTTCCCACAGCACCTCCGCCACTCCTTGCCGCCGGGCAATGACTCGAGCGGCCACGAACAGCAAGTCCGACAACCGATTGATATAGGCCAACCCCGGCCCCGTCAGCGGCTCCACCGCGTTCAATTGCTGGCAACGCCGCTCGGCGCTGCGGGCCAGGCTGCGGCAGACATGGGCCTGGGCGATCAGCGTCGAGCCACCGGGCAGGATGAAGTTTTCCAGTGGCCCCAATTCCTCGTTCCACACATCGATCGCCGCTTCCAGCCGCTCGATTTCCGTCACGTTCAAGGCTTGGTAGGCCGGCATCGCCAGCTCACCGCCCAGGTCGAACAATCGATGCTGACAAGGCTCCAGCACGTCGCTGACTTCCTTCAGCGCCGGGTACCGGGCGGTTTCGGCGGCGAGCCCAGCCAGCAACAAGCCCAACTGGCTGTTCAGTGTGTCCACTTCGCCGATGGCCTCGACCCGTGGGTGGTCCTTTGCCACGCGGCGACCATCGCCCAACCCGGTTTCACCTTTGTCGCCGGTGCGGGTGTAAATCTTCGACAGGCGAAAGCCCATGCTCAACGCTCCAGTGGTTTGTTTTCCTGCGCCACCATCGAGGGGCCCGTCAGGGGCAGGCGCAAGGTGAAGCAGGTGCCTTGGCCTGGCGCCGACTGTACTTCCATCTGGCCCTTGTGGTTGTTGGTAATGATGAAATACGAGACCGACAGCCCAAGGCCTGTGCCCTGGCCGATCTCCTTGGTGGTGAAGAAGGGTTCGAAGGTGCGCTTGCGCACGTTCTCGCTCATGCCGATGCCATTGTCCTCGACCTGGATTTCCGCCCACGGCGGATTCAACCGCGTACGCAGGATGATGCGCCCGGGTTCGCTGTCGTCCTGGCGTTGGTGGATGGCTTGGGCGGCGTTTTTCAGCAGGTTGAGCAGCACTTGTTCCAGTTCGTTGGCCGTGCCGGGCACCGGGCCCAGGTTCGGGTCGAACTGACGGATGATCGCCTGGCCCTTGAAATCGAAGCCGATCGCCAGGTCGAAGTCATTACCGGCGATTTCCACCGCCTGGTCGATCAGCGCCGGCAGGTCGCAGGGCGCCATCTGCCGCGTGCTGCGCCGGCTGAAGCTGAGCATGTGGGTGACGATTTTCGCTGCCCGCGCGCCGGCCTGCTGGATGCCGTCGAGCAATTGCGGGATTTCCCGGCTTTCCAGGTAACGGTTGACCACCGGTAATTCGATGCCCAGTTGCTCGGCCTGTTCGAGATTCTTCGGCAATTCCGGCGACAAGCGTCGGCGGATGTTCTGCACATTGTGCAGGATGGCACCCAGGGGGTTATTGATCTCATGGGCCATGCCCGCCGCAAGACCGCCGACCGAGAGCATTTTTTCCGATTGCACCATCATTTCCTCCAGCGACAGGCGCTGGGTGATGTCGTCGATGCGGATCACCACGCCCCGCCCGGCGCCGCCCATCAGTGGATAGAACGTCAGGGCGTAATGCCGGGCCTCGTCGTCCTTGGTCCAGGTGACGCGTTCGATCTTGGCCACCGTATGTTGCTCCACGGTCTGCTTGAGCTGGGGCAGGTACGGCTTGAGCGGTTCGAAGGCGAGGAAGATCGGTTGGTTCAGGGCCTCGTCCAATCGTGTGCCGGAGAGGGCGCTGGCTTCCTGGTTCCATTGGGTGACGTAGAGTTGCTCGTCGAGGGCGATCAGGGCCGACGGCATGGAGTCGATGATGCTATTGAGGTAATTCTGGAAGCCCGTGAGTTTTTTCTCGATCTTGCTGCGCACCTGGACTTCCAGCTCCAGCTTGCGATTGGTATGGCGGGTTTCTTCCGCCAGGCCCTGGGCCTGGTCGTAGGCGGCCTGGGAGTCGTCGCGGGCACGTTTGAGCTGTTGCTCCCGGGCTTCGATCCGCGAGAGCATGGTATTGAATGCCTCGGCCAGGCTGCCGATCTCATCGTGGTTGCCCCGTGCGGCGCGCAGGGCATAGTTCTCCTCCCGGGTGACCTGGCGCGACAGCTCTTCGAGTTGATGAATCGGTTGGGTGATCAGGCGTTTGATCTGTTGGGCAATGATCAGCCACAGCAACACGCTGAAAATCAGGATGCCGAGGCTGGCGGTCAGGGTGCCGGTGTAGAACGCGGTCGGCAATTCGCTGCTGGCCACCAGCAACAGATGGCCAGGCGTCGTGCCGGGGCGGGGCAGGGTAATGACCTGGTTGCTGCGGAACTCGCCCGCTTGCCAGGCCTGTATGTTGCGGAAATGGTCCGGCAGCTTGAGCTTTTCGCCCTGTTGCAGCTGTGCCAGGCGATCGCCCTGGCCGTCGTACAACGCCGCCGCCCGCAGCGGTGCGTAGCTGTTGAGCTCGTCGAGCAGGCGCTGGGCACTTTGTGGCGATTGCAGGGCGTCAGAGATCAGGCTCGGGTTGGCGATCAGTCGGCCAATGGTCTGCAGGGCCTGGGGCGCCATGCTTTCCTGGGAGATGTAGTAGGCGGCACTGATAAAGGTCAGGTTGGCCACCAGCAGGACAGTGGTCAACAACACCAACAGAGCGGCCAGCAGTTTCTGGCCGACCGGGAGGTTTTCAAGGCGCTGGCGCAAGGGCATCAGACTCGTCGCTAAGAAGGAACACGAGGGCCAGCGTAGCCGCTGCTCAGTCGCTGGGCAATCCGAGGTTGTCCAAGTGGACAATCAGTCGCTGGCGCAGTTGTTCCAGGTGCGGCACGCTCAGCCCATGGCGCTGGGCAACCTTGCAGGCGTAACCGAGCAAATAGCTGATTTCGGTACGACGCCGATTGGCCACATCCTGGTACATCGAGGAGTAATTGGCGGCCGTGGCCTGGATCACCCGTTCGACTTCCGGCTGCAAATCCTCGGCCGCCGCGGGCTGGCCGCACCGTTCGAGCACATCCGTGAGCTCCGCGCACAAGGTCGCCACTTCGCAGTGGTGTTCCAGCAGGCCGCCGTTCTTGCAGTGATGCAACACGGTCAGTGGATTGATTGCACAGTTGAGTGCCAGTTTGCGCCAGAGGCGGGTGAGGATGTCGGCGCTCCATTCGTGGGGGATGCCGGCGGCGGCCAGGTCGTCCAGCCAGAACGGCGCCACCGGGTGAGCCGGGTCGCCCAACCAGGTGTAGCCATGGCCGGCGAATATCACGCGCCAGTCACCGTCGCGGAACGCGCCTTCGGTACTGGAGGCGCTGATGCAACGAGCCTGGGGCACACAATTGGCCACTGCGTCCTGGCTGCCGAGGCCGTTCTGCAACAGGATCAGTTCCGATTCGGCGTCCAGGCGATGGGCCACCGAGGTCACCGCCGCTTCCGCATCGTAGGCCTTGCAAGCCAGCAGCAGGCGCCTGATCGGCTCCGGGCTGTCCGCCGTTTCGCCCGGCACCGGGTAGCATTGCGCCTGGCCTTGTTCCACCAGTGTCAGGCCTGCGACGCTGCGGTAGGCCTGCAAGCGCGCTTCGTTGCGCAACACCAGCCGCACCGGTAACCCGGCTCGCGCCAGGCGCGTGGCCCACAACGTGCCGAGACTGCCGGCCCCGAGGACATGCCAGGTGGTCGACATCAGTTTTTTACTCGGATTGGCGCAGGCATCTGAGGGCTCGCAGTGTCGGCAGGAAAAGAGCCGTTATAATGAGCCCGATTTTAACCACAAGCCAAGCGCGCGCCGTTGATACTGGCGCGCCTTTTTATTTGGAGAACACTACATGCCGTCATTCGACGTGGTATCCGAACTGGACAAACACGAAGTCACCAACGCGGTTGAAAACGCCGTCAAGGAACTCGACCGTCGTTATGACCTCAAGGGCAAGGGCAGTTTCGAGTTCAAGGAAAAAGACCTGACCGTGAACCTGACCGCCGAGGCCGAGTTCCAGCTCGAGGCGATGATCGAGATCCTCAAGCTGGCGCTGGTCAAGCGCAAGATCGATGTGCAGTGCCTCGAGGTCAAGGACGCCTATGCCTCGGGCAAGCTGATGAAGCAGGAAGCCGTGCTCAAGGAAGGCATCGACAAGGAGCTGGCGAAGAAAATCGTCGCTCATATCAAGGACGCCAAGCTCAAGGTGCAAGCCGCCATCCAGGGCGAGCAGGTGCGGGTCACCGGCAAGAAGCGTGACGACCTGCAGGAAGCCATTGCGGCACTGCGCGGCAAAGAATTCGGCATGCCCCTGCAATTCACTAACTTCCGCGACTGATCCCCTGGTTGTCTGCATGTGGCGAGGGGATTTATCCCCGCTGGGCTGCGAAGCAGCCCCCAAAAGCTGATCATGTCGACCTGATACACCACGGCGCAGGCTTTAGGGCTGCTCCGCAGCCCAGCGGGGATAAATCCCCTCGCCACAATGTGTTTCGATTGGTCTTTCGCGGTAACAGGAACAAAGGAGAGAGAGATGGACTTGAATGCTGAAGTGGACAACCTGGTCAAGGCTTCCCAGACCTGGATCCCCATGATCATGGAGTACGGCAGCCGTGTGCTGCTGGCGGTCATCACCCTGGCCATCGGCTGGTGGTTGATCAACAAAGTGACGCAGAAACTGGGTGCGCTGCTGGCCCTGCGTAATGCCGACCTGGCGCTGCAAGGGTTCATCAGTACCCTGGCCAACATCATTCTGAAGATATTGTTGATCGTCAGCGTCGCTTCGATGATCGGCGTGGAAACCACTTCGTTCGTCGCCGCCATTGGTGCCGCCGGCCTGGCGATCGGCCTGGCCCTGCAAGGCAGCCTGGCGAACTTCGCCGGTGGCGTGCTGATCCTGCTGTTCCGCCCGTTCCGCATCGGTGACTGGATCGAAGCCCAAGGTGTGGCCGGTACGGTCGATAGCATCCAGATCTTTCACACCGTGTTGCGCACTGGTGACAACAAGACTGTCATCGTGCCCAACGGCAACCTCTCCAACGGCATCATCACCAACACCAACCGCCAGCCGACCCGTAAGGTGGTGTTCGATGTCGGCGTGGATTACCAAGCCGATCTGCAAAAGGCCCGGGAAGTGCTGCTGGAGCTGGCCAAGGATGAGCGTGTGCTGGCGGATCCGGCGCCTGAAGCGGTGATTTCCACCTTGGGCGACAGTTCCATCACGGTGTCGCTGCGCATCTGGGTGAAGACCGCGGATTATTGGAGTGTGATGTTCATGCTTAATGAGCAGGCGCGGGATCGTTTGAAGGATGCCGGTATTGATATTCCGTTTCCACAGCGAGTGATTCGGGTGGTTCAGGAAGGAGCAGCGCAATAATGATTCGACTATAACTTGGTCTGGGGTCAGGTTATGTTTAGTTAGCTTGCTATTTAACAAGCTGTGTTAAAGCTGACATGCGGTGGATATAAAAAAACCGCTCACCTGTCAGGTGAGCGGTTTTTGTTTTTTGCGGGTGCAGCTATCGAATTAGCACTGAATTACAAGATGCTCAGTGGGTATTCGACGATGACGCGGAAGTCATTGTTGTCAGTGTAATCCGGGTTGGAGGTGCTAGTCCGATAAACCGCGCTACGCAAACGGAAAGACAGGTCTTTGGCAGGACCGCTTTGCAGGACGTATTTGGTTTCGAAGTCCCACTCGTGGGCTTTGGCATCGGTTGTAGCGGTAGCGATATTGTCACTGGTGATGTAACGGGTCATGAAGCTCAGGCCAGGAACGCCGTAGCTTTTCATGTTCAGGTCGTAGCGAGCCTGCCAGGAGGTTTCGTCTTGACCGTTGAAGTCGGAATACTGTACGGAGTTGGCGAGGTAGATAGTACCGCCACCATCCACGCCGTACGCGTAGCCGCTATCACCGGAGGAGCGCTGGTGAGCCACGGTAAATTTGTGCGCACCGAGGCTGTAGGCCGCTGCGAGCGACCAGATGCGGTTGTCAATATCACCGCTCAGCTCTTGACCCTGACTCTTGCTGTCATAGCCGTTGAAGTCGAAGTTCAGGGACTGATCTTCGTTGATCGGCAGAGTGTAGTTCAGGTTGAGGTACTTCTTCTTGAAGTAATCTTCAACGTCGGAAGCTGCGACACCCGCTACGAAATTGTCAGTGAACTGATAGGTTGCGCCAGCAATATTAGCGGATGGCAGACCTTTGCTGTGCCGACCGTTGATGCTGTCACGGCCGGTGTAGTTCTGTGCGTTCATAGCGGTAAAGCGACCAGCGGTCAGTTCCAGACCCTTGATTTCCTTGCTGGTGATGAGCGTACCGGTAGCAACTTCTGGATTAAGACGGCTGTCGTCCGTGGAGAACACTGGGCTGGTAGTGTATTGGTTACCATACTTCAGCACGGTGTCGGACAAGCGGAACTTGACTGCACCACCGACCTCGGATTGGGTGTCTTCTGGAGTACCGTCGTCGCCTGTGCCGAAGATGCTGTTACCGGTGCGGCCTGGGCCGCTGTCCAGTTTGACCTGGCCATTGAACAGGGCGTCCACACCGACACCAACGGTGCCTTGAGTGAAGCCAGACTCGTAAATAGCCTGTACGCCCAGGCCAGTTTCTTCGCGGTAGCCAGTCCTACGTGCTTTGCCGCCGGTATTCTGGTTGTTAGAAGCACCATGTTTGAAATCACGGTTCATGTACAGCATACGGCTTTTAACGGTCAGGCTCTGATCTTCAAAAAAGCCCTTGGATTCTTCCTGGGAAGAGGCCATTGCGAACTGCGAGGTACTGGCCGATACAGCCAGTGCGATCATGCTCCACTTCATCACGCGCATCGTGATTTGCTCCTTTGGTTTTTAGAAGAGTACTGCCGTCCCACCTGTTTTTTTATCTGGGCGGCTCTTTCTTTTTGTGTCGGCGCAAACTTATATCACGTCGACATTCTTTGGCGATACTTGCCCATTCAACCTTTCAGCTTCTTTACGACCATGTCGCCAATGGCTCGATCCATGTCGCATTTCAGCTGTTCCGACGCAACCGTATTCACAACTTTGATGTTGTTTTTTCTTTCCGGCATCGGTGTAAAGAGTCCGTCATTACCGCGCTTGAAGCTCCTGTGGGCAGCCTTGCCACTTTAATTTGTATGTCGGCAGGTCCCCGCTTCCGGCGAGCCCTTTGGACAGTGCGGGTATGAATGCAACAAGCATGCTCAAACCCGAATTTCGTTTACATTTTTTTCACATTTCACCGGTTGACGCGGTGAAACCTCATGAAACCGGGCTCCAAAGGCCTTGTTTTAAATAGGGTTGACTCGTGTGAGCTCCCGTGTTTGGTGTCGATAAAATCGGCGAGACAACCAAAAACGTTACCGGTTCACCCTACCCAGTGAGTAAATCACGGATGCTTTGTGCACTGAGCGTAGACGTACTGTGCTGTTTTGGTGCAAAAAATTTTCAGGTTGTACGAAAATCTTACAGCGTCGAGGCTTTGCCTGGGCCCTGGCACGGATCTCTCGGGACTGTGCCGTGCCGCTGCGCTGTGTTGGTGCGTCAACTTGCACGGTTGGTGCTCCGGCGTTGAAAAAGTCATTCGAAGAAGCGGGCCTCGGGACGGTACGCCGTGATTGATCCGGCGTTCGCGGGTATGCTGCGCATCTGTGCCCGATGCAGGCCTGCGGGTCGCTGAGCCGGGCAGAATCGATAACGAGGAGTACGCGCGGTGTTTGCCTTAGATCCACGACTGCAACAAGACACATTGCCCATCGGCGATTTCCCGTTGTGCCGTTTGCTCTTGTCCAACGACGCCAATTACCCGTGGTTCATCCTCGTACCGCGGCGAGAAGATATCAGTGAATTATTTCAGTTGGATGACACGGATCAATTACAGCTTTGGAAAGAAACTACGGCGCTGGCCGAAACCCTCAAGGATTCATTCGATGCCGACAAGATGAACGTTGCAACCTTAGGTAACGTCGTCAGTCAATTGCACATGCATGTCATCGTGCGCAAACGTGATGATGCCGCCTGGCCTGCGCCGGTCTGGGGCAAGCACCCGGCCCAGCCTTATAATGCAGAGCAGGTCTTGGCCATTCGCGAACGGTTGCGAGTGGCCCTGGCCGATGATTTCAAGTTTCTGGAGGGCTGAACCATGAACCTTGAAGAGCGCGTAACCGATCTGGAAAGCCGCCTGGCGTTTCAGGATGACACCATCCAGGCATTGAATGATGTGCTGGTAGCGCAGCAGCGGGTGGTCGAGCGCCTGCAGCTGCAGATGGCGGCGTTGCTCAAGCGCCAGGAAGAAATGGCAGGTCAATTCGAATCGTTCGAAGAAGAGGCGCCGCCCCCTCACTACTGATAGGGCCCGATTGCCGTTTGACGGGCAATAAAAAACCGCGAGCAGCCAGGCTGCATCGCGGTTTTTTTACGCTTGGATCAGCGGCGCGGCAGCGCGGCGATCACGTCTTCGGCCTGCAGGCCCTTGTCGCGGTTCATCACGGAGAATTCCACGCGCTGGCCTTCCACCAGGACGCGATGACCTTCGCCACGAATGGCCCGGAAATGCACGAAAATGTCATCGCCGGAGTCGCGGGAAATGAAGCCGAACCCTTTGGACGTGTTGAACCACTTCACCGTGCCGGTATCGCGGTTGGACATGTCGTAGTTCTGCGCAGCGGCGGCCGGCGACGACTTCTTGTAGAAGCTGACGGCCAGGTGCAGTGCCACGGCGAGCAGTGCCGCGCCCAGGCTGAACAGAATGGCCGGTTGACCGCCGATTTCCGGCATGGGTGCCAGCAGGGCCAGGGTTTGCAGGGCAACGGCCAGCACCAGCAGGGCGCTGACAAGGTTTTGCAGTTGGTGACGTGGACCCTTGTTCCAGTAAGGGATGACGGGGGCAAGGGTCAGGTTGAGCAGGCCGAAAAAGGCCAGGTACAGTGCATCGGGGTGTTGCAGGTAAGGTGTGGCTTCGGAACCCAGGCTAGGGATGAAGGACAGCAGCAGGGCAGCTGCGCCCATTAGCAAGTGGACGATTTTCAACATTTTGATTGGCTCACGGTTAAGACAGATCACAAGGAAGAGCGGGTCGGGCACGGTTCGCTTCGAAACAATGAGAGGCGTTGGACACGTACCCGAATCAGCCTATGCGTTACGCCCGGGAAAATAGGCGTAGCGACACACTGCCTATTTAACAGCAAAGCTCGGGCCTTCTCAAACCCGTTACGGGCGCGCACCGCGCTGTTCGTCGGCCAGAAAAGCCCCGCGGCTGCTTGAATGCACCAGGCAAGCGGCGTTGAGTTTTCCAGGTGTCGGAACCGTCGGTCGTCCTGGCTTGTCGGTTCTGCAGGGCTGGCAATCTGTCGCAGGCCGTAGGCGGCCAGAACCACTAGAGTGGTTAGGGTCGTTGTCGAATTCATCACCCTAAGGAGATCAACCCCCATGGCAATTGATATCGGTATCAGTGAAGAAGACCGCAAGTCCATCGTCGACGGGCTTTCGCGCCTGCTGTCGGATACCTACGTGTTGTATCTCAAGACCCACAATTTCCACTGGAACGTCACAGGGCCGATGTTTCGGACCCTGCACCTGATGTTCGAGGAGCAATACAACGAGCTGGCCCTGGCGGTGGACCTGATTGCCGAGCGAATCCGCGCCCTTGGCTTCCCGGCCCCGGGTGCCTACTCGGTGTATGCACGGCTGTCCTCTATCAAGGAAGAGGAAGGCGTGCCTGCTGCTGAAGACATGATCCGGCAACTGGTCGAGGGCCAGGAAGCGGTGACGCGTACGGCCCGTGGCATCTTTCCTTTATTGGACAAGGTCAGCGACGAGCCCACGGCCGACCTGCTGACCCAGCGCATGCAAGTTCACGAAAAGACCGCGTGGATGCTGCGGGCGCTGTTGGAAAACTAATAGGGCGTCGTGGCGAGGGAGCAAGCTCCCTCGCCACGACGGCGATATCGCCTGCGCGCTGGGTGTAGGACGGCGTAATTCGTCGCCGGCCTGCTGTTGGCTTGTCCTACGTCCATGGTCATAAAGTCGTCTGGAACTGGCGATGCCGTTGAGCTTCCATAGAGCCACAGATGGGTTGTTCCAACCCAGAGGCTCGTATGGCAAAGGAGTGTCAACGGTATGATTCAAGGAAAAGAACCCGGGGAAGGGCGGCTGGGGCGTTTTCAGCCCATCAGCGTCGACCCGTTCATCCGGGGGTTCGATATGCAACTGGCCCGGCCCTTGGCCCGATCCATTCGCCTGAACGGGTTCGCCACCTGTCTGCGGCTGGAACAGGTCTACTGGGATATCCTCGGTGACATGGCCGAGCTCAACCGCTGCTCCATCAGCACGTTGCTGTCCCATGTGGACAGGGAAGTGCACTTGCGCCATGGCGGGGTGCGCAATTTCAGCGGGCTGGTGCGCGTGGTCTGCGTGGTGCACAGTTTGAAGGAAACCGGGATGGATCATGGTGCGGCGTAGGCGCTGCCGGGGGCTGCGATCTTTTGATCTTGATCTTGATCTTGCGCTTGGGACTCAAGTGTCTGGGGCAAGATCGCAGCCTCGTTGCACTCGTCAGCTCCTACATGGTGTTCACTCGGCAATGACTGTGCGGTCTTACGGCTGCACAGGCCGCATTTAATGGATATAATCCCGCTCTTTGCCGCAAAGCCCCGCCTTTGCGCGTGTAACCTGATCGCCGAGACAACCCCATGCCGATGTACGACTATCAATGTGCTTCCTGTGGTCATCAGATGGAAGCCATTCAAAAGATCAGCGCGGCACCGCTGGTCGACTGCCCTGCCTGCCAGGCGCCGGAACTGAAAAAGATGCTTTCCATGCCTGGTTTCCGCCTCGGCGGCACGGGCTGGTATGAAACCGACTTCAAGACCGGCGCCAAGAAAAACCTGGCCGGTGGCGACAAAGCTGATTGAGTTGAATACGCGCGAGTTCTTGCACGGGCAGGGCCTCCAACCGAATGTCGAATTACGAGAAGTGAAACCACTACCATGATGCGCAGCCATTATTGCGGCCAACTGAACGAAAGCCTGGAAGGTCAGGAAGTTACTCTTTGCGGATGGGTCCATCGTCGCCGTGACCATGGCGGGGTGATTTTCCTCGATATCCGTGATCGTGAAGGCCTGGCCCAGGTGGTGTTCGATCCGGACCGCGCTGAAACCTTCGCCACCGCCGACCGCGTGCGCAGCGAATACGTCGTCAAGATCACCGGCAAGGTGCGCTTGCGCCCGGCCGGCGCCGGCAACGCCAACATGGCGTCGGGCATGATCGAAGTGCTGGGCTACGAGCTGGAAGTGCTCAACGAGTCGGAAACCCCGCCGTTCCCACTCAACGAATACTCCGACGTGGGCGAGGAAACCCGCCTGCGCTACCGCTTCATCGACCTGCGTCGCCCGGAAATGGCCGAGAAGCTGCGCCTGCGTTCGCGCATGACCACCAGCATCCGTCGTTACCTGGACGAAAACGGCTTCCTCGACGTCGAGACGCCGATCCTGACCCGCGCCACGCCGGAAGGCGCCCGCGACTACCTGGTGCCGAGCCGTACCCACCCCGGCAGCTTCTTTGCCCTGCCGCAGTCGCCACAGCTGTTCAAGCAACTGCTGATGGTGGCCGGGTTCGATCGCTACTACCAGATCGCCAAGTGCTTCCGCGACGAAGACCTGCGTGCCGACCGTCAGCCTGAGTTCACTCAGATCGACATCGAGACCAGCTTCCTCGACGAAAAAGACATCATGGGCCTGACCGAAGGCATGATCCGCAACCTGTTCAAGGAAGTGTTGGGTCTGGAGTTCGGCGAGTTCCCGCACATGACGTTCGAAGAGGCCATGCGCCGCTACGGTTCCGACAAGCCGGACCTGCGCAACCCGCTGGAACTGGTGGACGTGGCCGATCAGCTCAAGGACGTCGAGTTCAAGGTGTTCAGCGGCCCGGCCAACGACCCGAAATGCCGTATCGCGGCCCTGCGTGTTCCAGGCGGCGCCAGCATGCCGCGCAAGCAGATCGACGATTACACCAAGTTCGTCGGTATCTACGGTGCCAAGGGCCTGGCGTACATCAAGGTCAACGAGCGCGCCGCCGGTGTCGACGGCCTGCAATCGCCCATCGTGAAGAACATTCCGGAAGCCAACCTCAATGTGATCCTCGATCGCGTGGGTGCGGTTGACGGCGACATCGTGTTCTTCGGCGCCGACAAGGCCAAGATTGTCAGCGAAGCCCTGGGCGCGCTGCGCATCAAGCTGGGCCACGACCTGAATCTGCTGACGTGCGAGTGGGCGCCGATGTGGGTCGTTGACTTCCCGATGTTCGAAGAAAACGACGACGGCAGCTTCTCCGCGCTGCACCACCCGTTCACCGCGCCGAAGTGCTCGCCGCAAGAGCTGGAGGCCAACCCGGCCACCGCTCTGTCGCGCGCCTACGACATGGTCCTGAACGGTACCGAGCTGGGTGGCGGTTCGATCCGTATCCATCGCAAGGAAATGCAACAGGCGGTGTTCCGCCTGCTGGGCATCGACGAAGCCGAGCAGGAAGAGAAGTTCGGCTTCCTGCTGGACGCGCTGAAGTACGGTGCACCGCCCCATGGTGGCCTGGCCTTCGGCCTGGACCGCCTGGTGATGCTGATGACCGGCGCCCAGTCGATCCGTGAAGTGATCGCGTTCCCGAAAACCCAGAGCGCGGCCGATGTCATGACCCAGGCGCCGGGCGTGGTGGACGCCAAGGCGTTGCGCGAGTTGCACATCCGTCTGCGTGAACAGCCAAAGGCTGAGTAAGGCTGGCACCTGAGAGGGCGCATCTTCGGATGCGCCTTTTCATTGGGGTCGATATTTCTGATTGCCGGCCACTGCCCACGCGCAGGGCGGGCAATGTTCCAAAGAGAAACGGAGCGAGTTATGGCAGGTCATTCCAAGTGGGCGAACATCAAGCACCGCAAAGAACGTCAGGATGCCAAGAGAGGCAAGATCTTCACCAAGTGGATCCGTGAGCTGACGGTCGCGGCCCGCCAGGGTGGCGGCGATCCCGGTTCCAACCCGCGTCTGCGCCTGGCCCTGGACAAGGCCTTGGGTGCCAACATGAGCCGCGACATCATCGACCGGGCCATCGCCCGTGGCGCGGGTGCGACCGAGGCCGACAACGTTGAAGAACTGACCTACGAAGGGTATGGCCCGGGCGGCGTGGCGGTGATGGTCGAATGCATGACCGACAACCGCAACCGTACCGCAGCCGCCGTGCGTCACGCGTTCAGCAAATGTGGTGGCAACCTGGGCACCGATGGCTCGGTGGCCTATCTGTTCGAGCGCAAGGGTCAAATCAGCTTCGCCCCGGGCCTCGATGAAGATGCCCTGACGGAAGCGGCCCTGGAGGCCGACGCCGATGACGTGGTCAGCCATGAAGACGGCTCGTTCGACGTGTTCACGTCGTTCGCCAGCTTCTATGCCGTGCGCAATGCCCTGGAGGCGGCCGGTTTCAAGCCCGCCGACGCGGAAATCGTCATGCAGCCGACCACCAGTGCCGAACTGGACCTGGAAGGCGCCGAGAAGGTGCTCAAGCTGATCGACATGCTGGAAGACCTGGATGACGTTCAGAACGTTTATTCCAACGCCGATATTCCGGAGTCGGTGGCTGAACAGCTGGGCTGATCCACAAGTGTGATCCGTCAAGCGGAACCCTGTGGCGAGGGGATTTATCCCCGTTGGGCTGCGTAGCAGCCCCAATAGTCAACTCAATCTGTCTGGTACACCGAGCTGCCGGACTTGGGGTCGCTGCGCGACCCAGCGGGGATAAATCCCCTCGCCACAGGCATATTGCTCGACCTTATCTATTGTGCGACCGGCATTGGGTTAAGCCCTTACTGTATCCTCACTTGTAACCGTATTACTCTTCGCAGGCGCTATGACTTTAATCCTTGGTATCGACCCTGGTTCGCGCATCACCGGCTATGGTGTGGTTCGCGATACCGGGCGCGGCTGCGTGTACGTCGCCTCTGGTTGCATCCGCACCGGTGCGGGGGAGCTGCATGAGCGCTTGCAGATCGTTTATCGCGGCGTGCGCGAAGTCATCCAGACCTATGGCCCGGTGACCATGGGCATCGAGCGGGTCTTCATGGCGCGCAACGCCGATTCGGCCCTGAAGCTGGGGCAGGCCCGGGGCGCGGCCATCGTGGCTGGCGCCGAGGAAAACCTGGAGATCGCCGAGTACACCGCGACCCAGGTCAAGCAGGCGGTCGTCGGCACAGGGGCGGCGAACAAGGAGCAGGTGCAAATGATGGTGATGCACCTGTTGAAACTGGTCAGCAAGCCGCAAATCGACGCCTCCGACGCCCTGGCCATCGCCATTTGCCATGCCCATACCCGTTCCAGTCTGTTGCCTCATGGCCTGGGGACTGCACGCAGTCGTGGCGGGCGCCTGCGTCTCTGATAGCATCAGCGCAATCTTCGTGAGCCCGAGCATCTTGCGCCTGTGTCGTCGGCCTTCCTGCCCGGGCTGTTACTCGCCAGCCCGCGGGCTGGCCAACACCCAAGGATCTGAAACGTGATTGGACGCTTGCGCGGCACCCTGGCTGAAAAACAGCCGCCGCACCTGATTCTGGATGTAAATGGCCTGGGTTATGAGCTGGAAGTGCCCATGACCACGCTGTATCGCTTGCCGTCGGTCGGCGAGCCGCTGACCCTGCACACCCATTTGGTCGTGCGCGAGGATGCGCAGTTACTCTATGGTTTCGTCGGCAAGCGCGAGCGGGATTTCTTCCGCGAGTTGATCCGTCTCAATGGCGTCGGCCCGAAATTGGCCCTGGCCTTGATGTCGAGCCTGGAAGTCGACGAACTGGTGCGCTGCGTGCAGTCCCAGGACACCTCGGCGCTGACCAAGGTGCCTGGGGTGGGCAAGAAAACCGCCGAGCGCCTGCTGGTCGAACTCAAGGACCGCTTCAAGGCCTGGGAGGCGGTGCCGGCGATGTTCGCCTTGGTGCCGAACCAGCCGGACGCGCCGGTGCCGGCGGTCAGCGCCGAAAACGATGCAGTCACCGCGCTGATCTCCCTGGGCTACAAGCCGCAGGAGGCCAGCAAGGCGATTTCCGCCATCAAGGAAAAAGGCCTGAGTACCGAAGACATGATTCGCCGTGCCCTGAAGGGAATGATTTAAGTGATTGAAGCTGACCGTCTGATCGCCGCCACGGGCGTACCCCGTGACCGCGAGGAAATCCAGGACCGCGCGATTCGTCCTGTCAGCCTGGCCGACTACATCGGCCAACCGACCGTGCGCGAGCAGATGGAGCTGTTCATCCAGGCGGCCCGTGGGCGCAGCGAGTCGCTGGACCACACCTTGATCTTCGGCCCGCCGGGCCTGGGCAAGACCACCCTGGCCAACATCATTGCCCAGGAAATGGGCGTCTCGATCAAGAGCACGTCGGGGCCGGTGCTTGAACGGCCGGGCGACCTGGCGGCGTTGCTGACCAACCTTGAGCCCCATGACGTACTCTTCATCGACGAAATCCATCGGTTGTCGCCGATCGTCGAGGAAGTGCTGTACCCGGCCATGGAAGATTTCCAGCTCGACATCATGATTGGCGAAGGGCCGGCGGCGCGCTCCATCAAGCTGGACCTGCCGCCCTTCACCCTGGTGGGTGCCACCACCCGCGCCGGCATGCTGACCAACCCGCTGCGGGACCGTTTCGGTATCGTCCAGCGCCTGGAGTTCTACAACAACGCCGACCTGGCGACGATTGTCAGCCGTTCGGCGGGCATCCTCGGGTTGCCGCTGGACCCGGACGGTGCTTATGAGATCGCCCGGCGTGCCCGGGGGACGCCGCGGATCGCCAACCGCTTGCTGCGCCGGGTGCGGGATTTTGCCGAAGTCCGGGCCAAGGGCCACATCACCAAGCCGATTGCCGACCTGGCGCTGAACCTGCTGGACATCGACGAACGTGGTTTCGACCACCAGGACCGGCGCCTGCTGCTGACCATGATCGAGAAGTTCGACGGTGGCCCGGTGGGCGTGGACAGCCTGGCGGCGGCCATCAGCGAAGAGCGCCACACCATTGAAGATGTGCTGGAACCGTACCTGATCCAACAGGGCTACATCATGCGCACGCCTCGCGGGCGCGTGGTGACCCGTCATGCTTATCTGCACTTTGGCTTAAACATCCCGACACGAATGGGCGAGATGCCGGTGGTAGACGAATTCCTCGATGCCGTGGACGATTGAACGAGCTCTGTACGCCGACTTTTTTCCGGTTCGTGCTGTCCCAGACGACGCCTGGAGCGTCAATGCGTTCGAGAATGAAAAAACAGTTGCCTGGCCGATTGGCAACCTGAGGAGTAAGCACTAGAGTATGCGCGCGCAAAACGGGCTGGAGTCGTTCGCACATCGCTGTCGCGTTTATTACGAGGACACCGATGCTGGCGGCATCGTCTACTACGTCAATTACCTCAAGTTTATGGAACGGGCTCGAACCGAACGGCTGCGGGAACTGGGTTTTGCCCAATCCGCGCTGGCAGGGGAGGACCTGTTATTCGTCGTGCATTCCAGCGAAGCGCGTTACCACGCGCCGGCGCGACTGGACGACGAACTGGTGGTAAGTGCCGATGTCATCGAATTGAACCGTGTCAGCCTGCGCTTCAAGCAGCAGGTCAGGCGGGCTACGGATAACGTGCTGCTCTGCGAAGGGCAGTTTTTGGTGGCCTGTGTGCGCACCCATAGTTTGAAACCCCGGGCCATTCCCGAAGCTCTACGTGCGGCCTTTGCCGGCGTGAGCGGCGCGGGTACACACTCAGAGCAGGAGATAAAGCGTGGAAGCTAACGTCGTCGACCATTCCTCCATGTGGAGCCTGGTCAGCAATGCCAGCGTCGTGGTGCAACTGGTAATGCTGACCCTGGTAGCCGCATCGGTGACCTCATGGATCATGATCTTTCAGCGCAGCAACATGCTGCGCGCCGGTCGTCGCGCCCTGGAGAGCTTCGAAGAGCGCTTCTGGTCCGGCATCGACCTGTCCAAGCTCTATCGCCAGGCCGGCAGCAACCCGGACCCGGACTCGGGCGTCGAGCAGATCTTCCGTGCCGGTTTCAAGGAGTTCTCTCGCCTGCGCCAGCAGCCGGGCGTCGACCCTGAGGCGGTGATGGAAGGCGTGGCCCGTGCCATGCGCGTCGCCATTTCCCGCGAGGAAGAAAAGCTCGAGCAGGGCCTGTCGTTCCTGGCCACCGTTGGCTCGGTCAGCCCGTACATCGGTCTGTTCGGTACCGTGTGGGGGATCATGAACTCCTTCCGTGGCCTGGCTTCCGCCCAGCAAGCGACCCTCGCCACCGTGGCCCCGGGCATCGCCGAGGCACTGATCGCCACCGCCATCGGTCTGTTCGCGGCCATCCCGGCCGTTATCGCCTACAACCGCTTCGCCGCCCGCAGCGAGATGCTGACTGGCCGTTACTACACCTTCGCCGATGAATTCCAGGCGATCCTGCACCGTAAAGTGCACACCAGCGAAGAATAAGCAGGTATTTCCCAATGGCTTTAATCGCTCGAGCCCGAAAAAAGCGCAAGCCGGTCGCCGAGATGAACGTGGTGCCCTACATCGACGTGATGTTGGTGCTGCTGGTCATCTTCATGGTGACCGCGCCGATGCTCAATCAGGGCGTGAAGGTCGATCTGCCCAAGGTTTCCAGCGAAGCCTTGCCGCAGGACAACAACACCCAGGTACTGACCATTTCGATCAAGGCTGACAAGACCTACTACTGGAACCTTGGCAGTGAAGTGGACACCGAGAAGCAGCAGGACCGGGCCATGACCTTGCCGCAGATGACCGATGCGGTGACCAAGATCATTCGCGTCGGCAACGATGCCGGCAAGCGCACCCAGGTCTTCATTCGTGGCGACAAGACCGTCGACTACGGTGCCGTGATGGGCGCCATGGGCGGCCTGCAGAAAGCCGGGGTCGGTAATGTTGGCTTGATCACCGAGGCCCCCTGATGCAGCAACAGCGAGAGCCGTCCGCCTCGGAAAGCTACTTCTGGCCCAGTGTCCTGGCCATCGGCCTGCATGTGCTGGTGTTCGGCATGCTGTTCGTCAGTTTTGCCATGACCCCGGAGTTGCCGCCGGCCAAGCCGATCGTGCAGGCGACGTTGTACCAGCTCAAGTCGAAAAGCCAGGCGACGACCCAGACGAACCAGAAGCTTGCCGGTGAGGCGAAGAAATCCGCCGCGCGCCAGACTGAAGTCGAGCAGATGGAACAGAAGAAGGTCGAGCAGGAAGCGATAAAGGCCGCGGAACAAAAGAAAGAGGAAGCGGCTCAAAAGGCCGAGGAAGCCAAGAAGGCCGATGAGGCGAAAAAAGCGGACGAGGCGAAAAAGGCTGATGAAGCCAAGAAAGCCGACGACGCGAAGAAAGCCGAGGCCAAAAAGGCAGAAGAGAAACAATTGGCTGATATAGCCAAGAAGAAAGCCGAAGAAGAAGCCAAGAAAGCCGCTGAAGAAGAGGCCAAGAAAGCGGCCGCTGAAGAAGCGAAGAAAAAGATCGTCGAGGACGCCAAGAAGAAAGCGGCCGAAGACGCCAAGAAAAAAGCTGAAGCTGAAGAGGCGAAAAAGAAAGTCGCCGAAGACGCGAAGAAGAAAGCCGCCGCCGACGCCGCCAAGAAAAAGGCCCAGGACGCAGCGCGTAAGTCCGCCGAAGACAAAAAGGCCCAGGCCTTGGCAGATTTGCTTTCCGACACGCCGGAGCGCCAGCAGGCCTTGGCCGATGAGCAGGGTGATGAGGTTGCCGGCAGCTACGATGATCTGATTCGCGCCCGGGCGGCGGAAGGTTGGGCTCGCCCACCTTCGGCGCGCAAAGGCATGACGGTAGTATTGCAAATCGGCATGTTGCCCGACGGTACGGTTACCTCGGTCAGCGTCGCCAAGTCCAGCGGTGACGGTCCGTTCGACGCTTCGGCGGTCGCAGCGGTCAAGAACATTGGGCGTTTGACGGAAATGCAAGGAATGAAACCGAGCGACTTTGCTCCCTATCGTTCATTCAAGATGACATTCACACCTGAGGATCTAGCCTTGTGAGAAACCTTCTTCGATCAATGCTGGTCGTTATCTGCTGCCTGGCAGGGATAGCGGTAGCAGAGGAAAAGAACATCCTGGTCACCAGCGGCAGCGACCGGGCCACCCCGATCGCCGTCGTACCGTTCGGCTGGCAGGGCGGTAACGTCCTGCCGGACGACATGGCGGAAATCATCGGCAACGACCTGCGCAACTCGGGTTACTACGCGCCGATTCCGAAACAGAACATGATCAGCCTGCCAACCCAGGCCAGCGAAGTCATCTACCGTGACTGGAAGGCCCTGGGCGCCCAGTACATCATGGTCGGCAGCATCGTTCCGGCCGGCGGTCGCCTGCAGGTGCAGTACGCCCTGTTCAACGTCGCCACCGAGCAGCAAGTGCTGACCGGCAGCGTGTCGGGCAGCGTCGATCAACTGCGCGACATGGCGCACTACATCGCCGACCAGTCGTTCGAGAAACTCACCGGTATCAAGGGCGCGTTCTCCACTCGCATGCTCTACGTGACGGCCGAGCGTTTCTCCGAGAACAACACCCGCTACACCCTGCAGCGTTCCGACTATGACGGCGCCCGTGCGGTGACTCTGCTGCAATCGCGCGAGCCGATCCTGTCGCCGCGCTTTGCCCCCGATGGCAAGCGCATCGCCTATGTCTCGTTCGAGCAGAAGCGTCCGCGTATTTTCGTGCAGCACATCGACACCGGTCGTCGTGAGCAGATCACCAACTTCGAAGGCCTGAACGGCGCGCCAGCCTGGTCGCCGGACGGTTCGCGCCTGGCGTTCGTGCTGTCCAAGGACGGTAACCCGGACATCTATGTGATGAACCTGGCTTCGCGCTCGATCTCCCGCGTCACCAACGGCCCGGGCATCAACACCGAGCCTTTCTGGGGCAAGGATGGCTCGACCATCTACTTCACCTCCGACCGTGGCGGCAAGCCTCAGATCTACAAGACCAGCGCCGGTGGCGGCGGTGCCGAGCGCGTGACTTTCGTCGGTAACTACAACGCCAACCCTAAACTGTCGGCGGACGAAAAGACCCTGGTGATGATCCATCGCCAGGACGGTTTCACCAATTTCAAGGTGGCGGCCCAGGATTTGCAGCGCGGAAGTGTAAAAATCCTCACTGATAGCACTCTGGACGAGTCACCCACTGTTGCGCCCAACGGCACCATGGTAATCTACGCCACCCGCCAGCAGGGCCGGGGAGTCTTGATGCTCGTGTCCATTAATGGACGCGTGAGGCTCCCGCTTCCTACCGCACAAGGCGAAGTCAGAGAACCGTCCTGGTCCCCTTACCTGAACTGACGCGGCGCAATACGTTTTACTTAACACACTGGGGTTCATTAGGAGTTTCACGATGGAAATGCTGAAGTTTGGTAAATTTGCTGCGCTGGCTCTGGCCATGGCTGTAGCTGTAGGTTGCTCGTCCAAAGGCGGCGACAATGCCGGTGAAGGCGCTGTTGATCCAAACGCTGGTTACGGCGCTAACACTGGTGCAGTTGACGGCTCCCTGAGCGAAGAAGCTGCTCTGCGCGCAATCACCACCTTCTACTTCGAATACGACAGCTCGGACCTGAAGCCAGAAGCCATGCGCGCTCTGGACGTTCACGCCAAGGACCTGAAAGCGAACGGCGCTCGCGTTGTTCTGGAAGGCAACACCGACGAACGTGGTACTCGTGAGTACAACATGGCACTGGGCGAGCGTCGTGCGAAAGCCGTTCAGCGCTACCTGGTACTGCAAGGTGTTTCCCCAGCTCAGCTGGAACTGGTTTCCTACGGCGAAGAGCGTCCAGTTGCCACCGGCAACGACGAGCAGTCCTGGGCTCAAAACCGTCGCGTCGAACTGCGTAAGTAATTCGTCATGCGAACGTGCCGTCGTGCTGTAACTGTTCTGGCTCTCAGCCTCGCGCCGCTTGCGGCGTGGGCTGCGGTTCCTGTGGTCGATAACGATGCCGGCTATAACAATAGCGGGAGCAGCTATCCGCCTGCAGGTTACGGTACGAGCGGCGCCTATGCCGGGGGAGGGGTTTCGGCCCCTGTCTCGGCACAGGGCCAGCTGTTCAACCAACTGCAGCAAATGCAGGATCAGATCTCGCGCCAACAGGGTGTGATCGAAGAACTGCAAAATGATATTTCGCGCATGAAGCAGGAAAGCCTGGAGCGATACCAGGATCTTGATCGGCGCATAGGATCCGGCGTTGCACCTGCCGCGACTCCTGAGAATTCTCCAGCCGGTGGCGACTTGAACGCCCCCGGTGCAGCCGCAGGCGCGGGGGCAGCTGCTCCAGCAGCACCTGCCGCCGGTGGCGAGCCGGCTGATCCGGCGAAGGAAAAGCTCTACTACGATGCTGCCTTCGACCTGATCAAGGCCAAGGATTTCGACAAGGCCAGCCAGGCCTTTGCCGCTTTCCTGCGCAAATACCCAAACAGCCAGTACGCGGGCAATGCCCAATACTGGCTGGGCGAAGTGAACCTGGCCAAGGGCGACCTGCAAGGTGCCGGCCAGGCGTTCGCCAAGGTTTCGCAGCTGTATCCCAAGCATGCCAAGGTGCCGGATTCGCTGTACAAGCTGGCTGACGTCGAGCGCCGTCTCGGTCACGCTGACAAGGTGAAAGGCATTCTGCAGCAGGTGGTGGCCCAATATCCGGGTACATCCGCGGCTCAGTTGGCCCAGCGTGATCTGCAACGCATGTAAGCCGGTTTGATCTGTTTTGAAGAAACCCGCGCCTGTCGCGGGTTTTTTCGTTAGAATTCACGCCCTTTTTATGAAACACGCTTTTTGGGATCTGCGCGTTGGCGGGGTTCCTTGAAGTGCCTGACGGAGGCGGACAGCCTGTTTAGCTGTTACGCCCGTGGCGACTATGCAAGACACATTGAGAATCACCGAAGTTTTTCACTCGTTGCAGGGTGAAACGCGAACGGCTGGGCTGCCCACGGTATTCGTGCGCCTCACCGGTTGTCCGTTGCGTTGCCAATACTGTGACAGCGCCTACGCCTTCAGTGGCGGCACCGTGCGAACCCTCGACGATATCCTGGAGCAAGTGGCCAGTTATCGTCCGCGTTATGTCTGTGTCACGGGCGGCGAGCCCTTGGCGCAACCCAACGCCATCCCCTTGCTCAAGCAGCTATGTGATGCCGGTTACGAGGTTTCGCTGGAAACCAGCGGCGCCTTGGATATCTCGGCCGTCGACCCGCGCGTCAGTCGCGTCGTGGACCTGAAAACCCCAGGCTCCAAGGAAGCGCACCGCAACCGCTATGAGAATATCGAACTGCTGACACCCAACGATCAGGTCAAGTTCGTGATCTGTTCGCGGGAGGATTACGACTGGGCCGTGTCCAAGTTGATCCAGTACGGGCTCGACCAGCGGGCGGGCGAAGTGTTGTTGTCGCCGAGCCATCACGATTTGAGTGCCCGGGATCTGGCGGATTGGGTGGTGGCGGATAACTTGCCGGTGCGCCTGCAACTGCAGCTGCATAAATATCTTTGGAACGACGAGCCGGGGCGCTGAGATGACTGAACATTCGAACATGGCTGAAAAACGTGCGGTCATCCTGTTGTCCGGTGGCCTGGATTCGGCCACGGTCGTGGCCATGGCCTGTGCCGAAGGCTACCGCTGCTACACCATGAGTTTCGACTATGGCCAGCGCCACCGCGCTGAATTGCAGGCCGCAGAGCGGGTTGCCCGGGACTTGGGTGTGGTGGAACACAAAGTGATAGGCCTGAACCTCAACGGCATCGGTGGCTCGGCCCTGACCGACAGTTCCATCGACGTGCCCGAGGCGCCTGGCGAGGGCATTCCGGTGACCTATGTGCCTGCGCGTAATACGGTGTTCCTGTCCCTGGCGTTGGGCTGGGCTGAAGTGCTGGGCGCCCGTGACATTTTCATTGGCGTCAATGCCGTGGATTATTCCGGCTACCCGGATTGCCGTCCTGAGTTCGTCGAAGCGTTCGAGCGCATGGCCAACCTGGCGACCAAGGCCGGCGTGGAAGGGCAGGGTTTCCGCATCCAGGCGCCGTTGCAGAATCTCAGCAAGGCCGACATCGTCAAGGCGGGCGTGAAGCTTGGCGTGGACTACGGACTCACCGTTTCCTGCTATCAGGCCGACGATCAGGGCCGTGCTTGCGGCAAATGCGACAGCTGCCGCCTGCGTGCAGAAGGCTTCGCGGCGGCGGGTGTGAGCGATCCAACCCGTTATTTTTGATTTATTTCAAATTAAGTGTTGAATAGTCCTTAGAAATCAGTATTATACGCGCCACCACACAGCGGGTCGTTAGCTCAGTTGGTAGAGCAGTTGGCTTTTAACCAATTGGTCGTAGGTTCGAATCCCACACGACCCACCATTTTTAGCTGTTTTAAAAGTCTGGAAGGCCCACGAAAGTGCGGATTTCCGGATTTTTTTTTGCCTGATGAAAAGTCAGAACCAGAACCGCTCGACGACTCGAGCGATTCTTGGTGGGTCAAAGCAGGCCGTCCTCGGCACAAACCTTGATGATCTGTTCGCGAAACCAGCTGTTGGCGCTGTCCTGGCTCGGTTTTTCGCTCCACATCATGTCCAGCGTGAAGTTCGGTAGGCCTGCCGGTGGGCGACGGTGGCCGAACGTGTTCTTGTCGCAGGTCAGCGCTTGAATGCGTCGCGGCAAGGTCAGGATGAAGTCGGTACCGGCGATCATGTTCAATGCCGCTACGTAGCTGTTGGCTCGAGCGACAATTTGGCGGTTATAGCCTTGCCGGGCGAGCCATCCATCGATCATGTTGGTGTCGGATGTCCAGGGTGTCGGAAAAACGTGCTGGCAGGCGACGAACGTTTCCAGGCTGAACGCCTCTTCCGCCAATGTGAAGTTCTTATCGACCACGCAAACCAGTTCATCTTCCAGTAGTACTTGCGAGCGCAGTCCCTTGACGCCGCGATGGAAGTTCGGGCCAAAACAAATAACCAGATCGAAGCGCCCCTCCATCAACTCATCGGCTGGAATATCCCTGTGAAACTTAGTGATATTAATGATGACCGGGAAGCGGCTGCCAATAAAGCGTTTGACCAGTTTAGGTAGGATAAGGAGTTCAAAGTATTCCGGTGCGCAGACATTGAAGGTTATCTCTTTCTGGGTCGGATCGAATGCCGGAATACCAGAGTGGCATGTGTTTATTGTCTTGAGGATACTAAGTATGTGAGGGTACATGGCTGTGGCTTTGCTTGTCGGCAACATGCCACTACGGGTATTAACAAAAAGTTCATCTTCAAAGCTCGTGCGCAGCTTCTTCAGGCAATAGCTTACGGTTGACTGGCTGACACACAGGGCTTCGGACACCTCGGTGACGCTGCTCTGCTCGTACACCGCGACAAACACCATCAAGTCCTGCATATCCAGCTTTCTAAGCATATTACTATTGAGCATAAGATCCTTCTTGGCGCATTCCGTTGGCTAGTATCCCCGGTTTTTATGACAGGGACGTTTATTTATATATTAGCGGAAGCATTTTATTTTTTAAATGGCCTGTAGGAAATTTCCCCAATATGCTCGCCTCGCTTTTTGTAGAAATCCTGTACATGGACGGAGGAGGACGATATGCAAATACGTGTCGCAGAAACTAAGACACCGTTATGGGTGCAAGCCACAGAAGTTGTAAGGGATAAATTTCGAAGTTCTTATTCGGCCTCGGTTGAACCGAATCCGCAGTACTTTGCGGTTACTCAGGATCCGGCGGATCGTATTCTTGCCTGCGCCGGTATTACTTTTGCCGATCACCGCATACTGTTTTCCGAGCAATACCTGACGCAGCCCATCGACGAGATTTTGTCCCAGCGTTTCGAGAAAACCATCGAGCGCTCGAACATTGTCGAAATCGGCAATCTGGTCTCCCATCACCTGACGGCCGGAATGATCCTGGTCAATATGATTCCGTTGTTGGCCTGGTGCATGGGCGGGCATTACCTGTTGTGCACCGTGACACCTCGCGTCCGGCAAATGATGGAAAGTTGCCAGATCGATTTCGAGCCCCTGCTGACCGCAGACCCAACGCGCCTGGCCGACGACGGCGGCAAGAATTGGGGAAGCTATTACGCCAAGTTGCCCGTCACCGGTTTCATCCGGGTCGACCCGCAACGTTCACGTTTCGCCGCCATGACGCTCAATACTTCATTCACTCAACTGCCCGGCGATGTCATGGCGAGGGCGCAGCCATGAACGGCGGGTTTATCTCTCAGCTACAACGGGCGTTGCAAGACAATCGCCAGGCCGTCTGTGCGGTGGACTGGTTGGATTCAGGCACGGAGTCGGTGACGCTGACCTATGGCGAACTGGAGCACCGGGCCCTTAACCTGGCAGCCGAGCTGCAGCGACGTTTCCCTGAGCCGGCCTATGGCGATCGTGTGGTGTTGGGGATTGCGACGCGCAACAGCAGCGACTGGCTGGTCGCCGACCTGGCCTGTCTGTTCGCCGGGATCACCGCACTGCCGCTGCCACTGGCGTTCAGTCAATCCCAGGCCGAACACCTGGCATCACGCTGCGATGGATTTCTGGTGGATGCGGCAGGGCAGCGAACGCTGGCGCAGCGCTGGAAGCTGAATTTTGCCGACAGTCGCCTGCGCCGCCTCAACGAGCCGGTGATCGAACAGCCTTTGCTGCGGCTGCCGGACGGCGAGGGTGACTGGATCTGCAAGATCATTCACACCTCGGGCACCACCAGTCGGCCAAAGGGTGTGCGCCTGAGCAACCAGGCGGTCGGCACGGTGCTCGCCTCGCTGCGCCAGAGCATGCCGGTCGGTGCTCATCGCCGTTACCTGTCGCTGGTACCCCTGAGTCTGCTGCTTGAGCAAGTCACCGCCGCATATCTGCCGCTGCTGGCGGGCGGCACCGTGCACTTCCTGCCGGCGGACGAACCGTTGCTCGGCGAGCCAGGGGCGTCGGCACAGCGCCTGGTCGACTGGATCCTGCGAGTCCAGCCAACGGCCCTGACGGTGCCGCCGGTCATGATCAATCGTTTCCTGGAGCAATTGAACGAAGGGGGCGAGCAGGGCGAGCGGCTGGCGCGTTACCTGCAATCGGGCGCGCATATCACCTGCGGCGGCGCGGCGGTGAGTATCGATGCCCTGCGTGGCCTGGCTGAGCAAGGCATTGAGGTATACCAGGGCTATGGGCTTTCGGAGAACGCGTCGGTGGTCAGTGTGAATACCTTCGAACAGCAGCGTCTCGGCAGCGTTGGCAAGCCGTTGCCCCATGTCCAGGTGCGCATCGGAGCCGACCAGACCATCGAGGTCAAGAGCAGCTCGCTGTTCAGCGGTTACTCAGGCACGGACCCGAGTGCCTGTTCCATGTCGGACGACGGCTGGATGGACACCGGTGACCTGGGCGCGCTGGATGCCGATGGCTACCTCTATGTGCACGGGCGCAAGAAGAACGTGATCTGCCTGCCCAATGGCCGCAACGTCAGCCCCGAGCAGGTTGAACTGGAGTATCGCAAATACCCCGGCGTGAGCGACGCAGCGGTGTTTTTCGATGAGCAGCACGGCCTGGTGGCGTTGCTGTGCGTCGAGTCGACACCGGCGCGCGATGAACTGCTCGCCTGGTCGGCGGGGCGCTTCTCTGACATCGAACGCCCGAACCGGCTCTGGTTGTTGACCCAGGACGATCCGTTGCTCGAGCAACTCTACACCGTTACGGGGCGGCCGAAACGCGCCGATATCGCCACGACTTTTTCCACGCTGCAAAGGAATGCATCCAATGAGCACACCTGCCTTTCACTTTGAGAACCCGGACGTCTCCATCGTTGAGTCGCGCCACTTCGCCAGCCTGGGCAAGGCTGAGTTGTATGAGTTGCTGGGGCATTACGGCGTCGTACTGTTTCGCAACTGTATCCACAACGCCGAGGATTTCAGTGCCTACGTGAAGCAAAACAGTTCGAGGTTGAGCCTGGACCCAGCCCGGGTCATGGTCGGTGGCGCGGCGCAATTGGTGGACGCCGGGCGCCAGGCGGTTGGCCTGCACTGCGAAAATGGCAACTCACCGTTCTGGCCGGACATGACCTGGTTCTATTGCCAGGAAGCACCGCGCAAGGGTTCGCAAACCACCCTGTGCGATGGCGAACGGGTGCTGGAGAAACTGTCCCCAGTCTGCCGCACGTTCTTTGAAGAAAATCCGATTCGCTACAGCCGCACCGTGGCGGGGGAGAAATGGCGCCGGCTGGTCTGTCATTACTCGCCAACGTTGTCGGATCCGGCAGCCGTCGTGATCGAAGATCTGTTGCAGATCATCGGTGATGACCCGCAAACCCTGATTGCCTTCAACCCGGCCGATGACTCGATCCATTACGCCTTCAGCACGTCGGCGATCCTGACGTCCCCCTTCAGCCAACGTCCGGCCTTTGCCAACAGCATTCTGGGCCCTTCCTTCAATTACGAGGCGCCGGTCATCGACACGGTGGCCGGGCAGCCGATCCCTGCCGAATTCCTGGCTGAAATCGCTGAGGTTTCCGCCCAATACACCTACCCGGTTGGCTGGCGTGACCACGACATGGTGATGATCGATAACCGTCGGGTCATGCACGGTCGGGAAACCATCGTCGACGAGCGTCGACGCATTTTCAACGCCTTGAGCTATCGCTGAGAGCATTCATGAAAAACAACAAACAGATTATCGGCGGGCAGTACGAGACCTACCTCGACGGCGAGGGTCGGCAGATCATTGACCTGACCGGCGGGTTTGGCTTCCAGGTGCCGCCCGTGATCGAGGCGGTCACCCGCCAGGCAGAGATCATGGGCCTGTCCAATCGGGTGCTGATGTCCGAACCGCTGATTGCCTTGTGCCGACGCCTGGCCGAACTGCTGCCCGCCCCGCTGGCCAGCTCTTATGTGTGCAGCTCTGGCGACGAAGCGTTCGAGGGCGCCTTGAAGTTGTGCAAAGGGCTCAAGCCCAAGGGCAACACCATCGTGTTCATCCAGGGCGGCGACTACGGTTCGCTGACGTACGGGCGCTGCCTCAATGCCGCGCAGGGCGACCTGGGTGTCCAGGCGTTCCTGGGCTTCAAGCGGGTGGCGATCCGTCACCTGGCTGACCTGGACACGGTGGACTGGAATGATTGCTTCGCGGTGTGCCACAGCAATACCCGCACGGATGCAAACGGCCGGTTGCAGTTGCTCGATGCCGATTTGATCGAGCAATTGCATGCTTGCGCGGCAAAAGCGTCGGCACCGGTCATCGCGGTCGATACCCACAGTTGCCTTGGCAGCCTGGGTTCGCTGTTCGGCTTCCAGCGCTATCGTCCGATTCCGGACATCGTTGTACTCGGCGGGCCCCTGGGCGGCAGTGCAATTCCCATCGGCACCTATACCTGCAGCGAACACATGGCCTGGCAGGTCTATGGGCGCAGCAGCCCGGCCAAACACGGCAGCACCACTGCCGGTAATCCCATGGCCTGTGTGGCAGCCCTGGCCGCGCTGGATTACGTGCAAGCCCACGACTCGCCCCGGCACTGTCAGGAAAACGGCCAGTACCTGGCACAAGCCCTGGCGTCATTGGGGGCTGTGGCCGTCGGTGCCTGGGTCAGCTTGCCGCTGGCCGACGACCTGCAACCGGCCATGCTGTGCGAGGCGCTTTACCAGCAGGGGGTCTATGTCAGTACGCCCCGTGGCCGCGAAGTGATTTTGCGCTGCCCGATCACTGCACGTCCCGAGCAGATCCAACGTGCCGCACTCATCATCAAGGAGACGTTAAGCCATGTCCTTACTCAGGCCGCATGAACAATTGCTGGACGATTGCCAGCGCCACTGGAGTGCGTCGGCGGCCAAGCTGTATCGCCTTGGCAAGACCACTGTCGAACAGCAGACCGATGGCATCCATGTCACTGACCACACCGGCAAGCGCTTCATCGACTGCGCGTGCAGCTACGGGGTGTTTATCGTCGGGCATCGCAACCCGATGGTGCGTGAGCGGGTGCAGGCGCAATTGAATCAACTGGCCTGGGTGCCGGAAGGCCGGCGTCATCCGCTGCAGGACACCTTGTCCGAGCGACTGTGCCAGTTGGTGCCGGGGGAGTGGGGCGACGTGCAATTCATGGTCTCGGGGGCCGAGGCCGTCGAGCAGAGCCTGCGCTATGTGCTGCGGATCCAGCCCCAACGGCGTGGCATCGTGGTGATGAGCGGCTCCTACCACGGCAAGACCCTGGCGGCGATGAGCATCCTGGGCCAGCAGCAGAACCATGGCAGCTATGGTATCGATCCTCCCGACGTGACCTGCGTGCCCTATGGTGATTTCGCCGCGTTGCAGAAGGCCGTGGGCGAGGGCGTGTGTGCGGTGTACGTCGAGCCGATTCTGGGCGGGGCCCATTTGCAGGTGCCGCCGGTGGGCTACATGGCCAACATCCGGGCCCTGTGCGACGCCACCGGCACCCTGTTGGTGGCCGATGAAATCCAGACCGGTTTCGGTCGCTGCGGCAAATGGTTCGCCGTGCAATACGATGACGTGGTGCCCGACATCATGATTCTCTCCAAGGGCTTGACCGGCGGCTATACCTCGTTTGCCTGTGCCATGTACAGCCAGCGCCTGGCCACCCAGTACCCCCTCAGTGATATCGAGCCGGATACGCGCACCAACGGCGGGCACCCGGTCGCATGCGCGTCGGCGCTCGCGGCCATCGATTACATCGAGCAAAACAACCTGGTGGAGCTGTCCCGGGTCAACGGCGGCGTGTTGCGCCACGGTCTGCAACGGCTGGCCCTGCGCTATCCGCACATTGTCGAAGACGTCCCGGGTGTCGGCTTGATGACAGGGCTGCGCCTGCGTGGCTCGGTTTATGAAGCCTTGATGAGCATGGAGTTGGGCAAGCGTGGCGTGCATGCCGGGCATTCGATGAATGAGAAGGCCGAACGCCCGGTGCTGCGCTTCTATCCGCCGTTGAATATCGAACCCGAAGCGTTGCGGCATGTGCTGGCGATGATCGAAGAGGCCCTGGAGGCCATCGACCAACGTCCGGCACTGGCGGTGAAGGCGTTTTCCCTGGTGGTGCGCAATATGTATCAGTTGCCCAACAAGTGGTTGCGCAGCAAGGAGGCGTCGTGAGTATGTTCAACCCCGACACGCTGACGTTGCGGGAAATGGCCGGCCTGCTGCGCCGTGGCGTGCTGAGCAGCGTGACGTTGCTGGAGTTTTACCTGCAACGTATCGCCGAGCGTAACCGGCAGATCAATGCATTGATCCAACTGGCGCCGGTCGAGGAACTGCGGCGCCAGGCCCGAGAGGCGGACGAGATGGCGCGCATCGGCCAGATCAGCGGTCCGCTGCATGGCATCCCCATCACTGTCAAAGACGTCCTCCATGTTCGCGGATTCAAGATGTCCCGCGGCGTGGGGGAGCTGATGGGGGATGTCAGCCAGGAAGATGCGACGGCGGTCGCCCGACTTCGGCAGGCCGGCGCGATCATTCTGGGCATCAGTAATGTGCCGGAACTGTGCATGGCTTTCGAGACCGAGAACCTGATCTACGGGCGCACCCTCAACCCCCACGATCTGCTGCGCTCGGCGGGCGGCAGCAGTGGCGGTGAAGCGGCCGCCATCGCCGCCGGGTGTTCGCCCGCGGGGCTGGCGTCCGATGCCTGCGGCAGTGTGCGGATCCCGGCGCACTTCAATGGCATCTGCGGCCTGAAACTGACCCAGGGACGGGTGCCTTTGACCGGCCAGTTCCCCAATGACCGTTCCGGGCTGTTTCACCTGACCTCGGCCTTTGGCGTGATGGGGCGCTATGTCGATGACCTGGCGCTGCTCGGGCCGCTGATCAGCGGTGCCGACGGCCATGACCCAGACACCGTCGATGTGCCGTTCGCTGCCAGCGAGCCCCTGGCCGACCTGCGTATCGCGCTGTTCTCGGCGTCGAGCCGAACCCCCGTCAGCGCGGCGGTGAGCCAGGTGTTGCAGCAGGTCGAGCGGTGCTTGAGCTCTGTGGTGACGCAGGTGAGCGAGGTCGCGCCGCCGATGCTCGATGAAGCCTGCGATGTCCTGTGGCGGGTGTTCATCACGGGCGCCGACGCCGGACGCGGCTGGCGGCGTTTGTTCGAGTCCATGAACAAACGCAGCTTTACCCCGGCGATCGCTCAGTTGCTGGACATGAGCGAGGCCGTGGAATTGAGCGTGGATGAAGTCAAGCGCGACTGGATCATGATCGATACCTTCCGCTATCAGTTGGCGAAGTTCTTCAAGCAGCACGATCTGTTCATCTGTCCGGTCTTCCCGGATGTCGCGTTCCGTCATGGGGCGTCCCTGGAGGACCGCGATCAGTATGCCTTCGTGTTCCCGTTCAGTCTCAGCGGCTCACCCGCGGTGGTGATCCGCGCCGGCGTCGACCCGGCCACCGGGATGCCCATCGGCATTCAGATTGTCGGGCCTCACTGGCAAGAGGAACGGTTGTTGGCGGTGGCCGCTTTCCTTGAGCGGGAACTGGAGCGCTGGAGCCCGGTTTCGCCCCGCCCGGTATCGACGTACTGAGGGGCTCAAGCCGTAACGGTTCTGGCGTTACGGCTGCTGACCACCAGTGCCAGCATGCCGCCTCCCACCAGCGCAGCGCCGATGATCTCGATCATCATCGGTTGCTGCCTGAGCCAGAACCAATTCAGCAGGGTGACGAACAGGGTGTTGAGGTAAACGTAGGAAATCACCGTGGAGGGCGAGATCACCCCGATTGCCCGGTGCAGCAACCAGAACGTGGCGAGGGTGCCGAACAAGGCCAGGTACACCAGCCAGCCGATGTCCAGCGTCGACAACTGCAGGCCGCTGCGCCATCCGCCACTGATCAGGCAGAACACCAGTAGGAACAGCGAACCGAACAGCATGTTCCAGAACGTCATCGCCACCGGATCGCGGCCCTGCAACGCTGTTGCCTTGAAGCGTTGGCTCAGCGGCGAATACAACGCCATCGCCAGGCAACCGGCACCGAACACCAGCACTGGATAGAGCGCCGGCATTTGCCCCGGGGCCGAGCCCTTGAGCGTCAGCAACACGGCGCCGACTGCCGCCACCAACATGGGCAGCAGGCGGGTCTTGAGGCTGGGACTGGGCAGCAGGAATACCTCGAAAAACAAGGTCATCAAGGGCACCAGCGTGTACAGCGTCGCGGTGTTGACCGCCGAGGTGTAGCGCAGCGCTTCGAACAACGAACCAAAGTAAGTCGCCAACAGCAGGCCGAGCACGGCGTGGGCCAGCAGGCCCCGGATGGAAATGGGCGAGGTGTTTTTCAGGAGCAGCAGCGGCAGGAACATCAGTGCGGAAAACAGCAGCCGCAGGCCTGTGAGCAGGATCGGGTCGATCGTCTGGCTGACCTGGGCCGCGGCAAAGAACGACGAGGCGATCAGCATTGCCCAAATGAGCATGCCCCAGTGAGCGGCGGCAAAACCGACGTTTTTCATCAAGGTCTTATTCCTGTGTGCGGATCGGAACGTCATGATGGGCAAAACGGTCTGCCGTCATGGGTGAACTGTCAAAACCGGGGCTGCATCGAATGCAGCCCCGGGCGCGAGTGGCCGGTCTTTGACGACTAGCTGATATGCCGCGCGTATTGCTTGGGATTGAAGCGCAGGACCATCAGGAGCATCAACGCCATGACGACGGTGAGCGACCACCAGGCCCATTCGAAGCTGCCCAACTGATCGCGGATCATCCCGGCAATCAAGGGCGAGAGCCCGGCGATCAGGTAGCCGATGCCTTGCACGAACGCGGTCAGGCCACCGGCCCGTCGCGGGTTGTCCAAGTGGTCGAGGGACACGATCAAGCTCATCGGGAACAGGCCACCGATGCCCAGGCCCAGCAGGCAAGGCCACAACAGGCTGAAGCGTTCCGGGCTGAGGATCAGGCCGCAGAAGCCGCCCATGATCAGCACCAGCAACACGGCGAGGACCACGCGTTTATCCTGGCTGCGGTTGGCAATCGCCGGGGTGACGAGGCCGGACAGCACTTCCATGGCCGTGAGGAACCCCAGCAGCAGGCCCGCGTGTTGTTCACTCCAGCCCTTTTCCACGTAGTACGGGGCCAGCCAGGCCAGTACACAGGTGTAGGAGGCGGTGCCCAGGCCGAAGAAAATCGCCAGCAACCAAGCCCGGGAATTGCTGAAGAATGACTCTTGCTGCTGGGCAGGGGCTGCGGGTAACGGGGTCACGGCTGAGCGCTGGGCGTACCAGCAACCCAGGGCGACCAACGCCAACAGCGCCCAGATCGCCAGGCCGATGCGCCAGCTGCCGGTCTGTGCCAGGACAAACGGCGAAAACGACGCGGCAAGCGCCGCGCCGCCCATGATCGACGTGACATACAGGCCCATGAACAGCGAGACGTTGTCGGCGTAGCGCGACTTGATCAGTGCTGGCATCACCGCCTGGATCAGGGCGATGCCGAGTCCGGCCAGCACCGCGCTGACGATCAGCTCCGCGGCGCTGTCCAGGTACAAGCGCGATGCGGTGGCGATACCGATGATCAACAGCGACAGGACAATGGTGCGGTGCTCACCGATGCGCAGGGCGATGCGCATGCCCAGGAACATCGCCAGGCCCATGGCCATGACCGGCAACATGGTCAGCAGCGAGGCCGTGCTGAAGCTCAGGGGGACCTCGCCGCGAATGGCTGACAGCAACGGCCCGACCGCGGCCATCGAGGGCCGCAGGTTAAGCGCCACCAGCACGATGCTGACCATCAGCCAGACGGCGTGGGTGCTTGAGGTTCGAACGTTTTCCATAACAGAGCCTTGGTTAAAACAAAGCATCATTTAGGCTGGGATGGCCTGTTATGGGCAAACTGAAAACTGGCGGGGGGTATTGAAAAATTAAATGCTGCAGGTAATGGTAATCAGTGAAGGGATCAGAGTTTTTGTGGCGAGGGGATTTATCCCCGCTGGGCTGCGAAGCAGACCTGAAAAGTATGGACGCACTTGCCTGACACACCGAGCGCTCAGGCTTGGGGGTTGCTTTGCAACCCAGCGGGGATAAATCCCCTCGCCACAATGTAGTTCACTACCCCTTATTCCATCACCGGGCTCAGCGTGCCCAGCCAGGCCACCAACCCCAGGATGACCACCGCCACGGCGAACTCCAGGACCATGCTGCGCCGCAGGGCCTTCACCGCAACCCCATGCTCGCCGCTCTGTCGGGCCTGTTCCAGCAGCGGGCTCAGGTGAAAACGATTCAGCGCGGCGAACACCAGCATGGCCGCGAACAAGATGAGTTTGAGCGCCAGCAACTGACCATAGGTGCTGTCCAGCAGCCCTTCGACACTCGGGCCGACGATAAACAGATAGTTCACCACCCCTGTCACGCTGATGACCAGCACGATCACCGCCCCGGCGGTTTCGAATCCGGTCAATGTCCGGGCCAGCACCGCCAACGCGGGTTCGGCCTGGTGAAGCAGCAGGGCAAACGCGGCCAAGGCTCCGACCCAGCCACCTGCCGCCCACAGGTGCAGGAAGTCGGTGATGAAGTGCCAGTTGCGACGGCTGCCTTCGTCCATGGCGCCGTGACCTGCCCAAGCCAGTGTCGCCAGCGCTACGGCCCCGGCCAGCGTGGCCAGGCCGAGGCTGGCGCTCGGCCAACGGTGATTGAGCGTCACGGCGAAACCAGCCAGCAGCAGCGCCGCCATGCGCACCGTCCAACTCAAGCCGACATCGGTTTGCACAACCATCATCTCAAGGTGCGGCCACAGTTCGGCCCACGCCGAAACACCGCTCATGGCCCAGGCCATGCACGCCATGGCCGCCAGGGAAAGCAAGCCTCCCAGCACCGCCGTGGCCAGCAGCAGCGGCGCGAAAGGCAACTGCTCGCCCGAGACCCGCTCCTGGCCTCGCAGGCTATAGAGGCCAAACGCAGCCAGGCCGAACAGCAACATCAAATCCAGGTACAACGCAAAGCGCAGCGCGATGTTGATCGAGTCGCTCATCAACTCACTTCACCTTGAACGTGACGTTGCCGGTGATCGGATGAGTGTCGGACGACACCGCGCGCCACTGGACCTGGTAAGTGCCGGTGGTAAGCGGGGCATTCGGCGTGATGACCATGGTTTTCGGATCATCGCTGCCGGACACCTTGGCCGGCATGGGCATCGGCGAATGCGCCGCCATGCCCGGCATCGCGGTCATCATCAGTTTGGCGCCGGAAAACTGGGTCATCAGGTTCTCGGAAAAGTGCAGCTCGATCTTCGCCGGCGCCGCCCCTTCGGCGCCTTCGGCCGGGGAGGAGGACAGCAGTTTCGGATGGGCCTGGGCCAGGCCACTGAGCAACAGGCCGGCGGACAAGGCGACGGCGGTTTTGATAAATGACATGCAAGGACTCCTACAGCTTGGTTTTAGTTTTAGTGAAACAGGTCAGAACCACAGGCGCAGGCCCAGCACCAGGCGCGCCTCGCTGCGGTCTTCGCCTTCTTCCCGGGCGTAGTCGGCGGTGTTGCCGTAGACCCGATTCCAGGTGACGCCAATGTAGGGTGCGAATTCGCGGCGAATTTCGTAGCGCAGCCGCAGGCCGAGTTCGGTGTCCGACAGCCCCGAGCCGACGCCACGGGTGGGATCGTTCTTGCCATAGAAGTTGGCTTCGGCGGTGGGCTGCAGGATCAGGCGGTTGGTCAGCAAGATGTCATAGTCGCCCTCCAGGCGCGCCGCGCTCTGGCCACCTTCGCCGATGAATGCGGTGGCCTCGGCTTCGAAGTTGTAGAGCGCCATGCCTTGCACGCCGAAGGCGGCCCAGGTTTGCGGATCGCCTGGCTTGAAGTCCTGGCGCACGCCGGCCACCAGGTCCCACCAGGGGCTGACGGCGTGGCCCCACAGGGCCTGCAATTCGGCTTCTTCGGTCTTGCCGTTGAGGCGTTCACCTTCGGAGCGCAGCCACAAACGGTCGATGTCGCCGCCGATCCAGCCCGATGCATCCCAGCTCAGGGCGCTGCCGTCATCGGCGTCCTGCCATTCCAGTTGGTCAATGAGGAAAAACGAGTTGATGGCGCTGTCATGCACCGCATGTCCGCCATGATCCTCGTAGACGGCGGCGCGGTCGGCGGCAGTCAGTGCCGGGATCGGTGTGCGGCTGCTGGTCGGCGCTGATTGCATGGGTTCCATGCCCTGCATTGAGTCCATGCCTTGCATCTGGCCGTGGTCCATTCCCGGCATCTGGCTGTGATCCATGCCGGGCATGTCGTTGCTGGTTGCCCAGGTCGAGGTGATGGTCCCGAGGGCCAGGCTGGCAATGAGTGCCGTGGAGTATTGAAAAACAGTGGTCATGGTCGGCTCCTCATTCCTGCACCCGAACTTCACGGAACATGCCCATCTCCATGTGAAACAGCAGATGGCAGTGATACGCCCAGCGCCCGAGGGCATCGGCGGTGACCCGGTAGCTGCGCCTGGCACCCGGTGGCACGTCGATGGTGTGCTTGCGGACCATGAACTGGCCGTTCTCATCCTCCAGGTCGCTCCACATGCCGTGCAGGTGGATGGGATGGGTCATCATGGTGTCGTTGATCAGCACGATGCGCAGTCGCTCGCCGTACTTGAGCAGCAGCGGCGCGGCGTCGGCGAACTTCACGCCGTTGAACGACCAGACGAATTTCTCCATGTGCCCGGTCAGGTGCAGCTCGATCGTGCGGCCCGGCTCGCGGCCGTCGGGGTCGGGAAAGGTGCTGCGCAGGTCGGAGTAGGTCAGCACTTTGCGGCCGTTGTCCCGCAGCCCCATGCCTGGGTCATCGAGCTTGGGCTTGACGCTCATGGCCTGCATGTCCACCAGGGGATTGTCTTTCTCGGTGTCGGGGTGCGCGAGCATGTTGTCCATGCCCTGCATGGCACCGTGATCCATGCCGGCCATGTCGCCCATGCCCTGCATCTGGCTGTGATCCATGCCTTGCATCGAGCTGTCGTCCATTCCCGCCATGCCCTGCATCGAGCCGTGGTCCATGCCGTTCATTTGCCCCATGCCGCCGTGGTCCATGCCACCCATGCCCATGTCGTCCATGGTCACCAAGGGCCGAGGGTCCAAGGGCGGCACCGGTGCCGACAATCCGGCCCTGGTCGCGAGGGTGCCGCGGGCATACCCGGTGCGGTCCATGGACTGGGCGAACAGGGTGTAGGCCTCTTGGGTGGGTTCGACGATGACGTCATAGGTTTCGGCCACGGCGATCCGGAACTCATCGACACTTACCGGTTTGACGTATTGGCCGTCGGACGCCACCACGGTCATCTTCAAGCCGGGAATGCGCACGTCGAAATAGCTCATGGACGAGCCGTTGATAAAGCGCAGGCGAAGGCGCTCGCCAGGCTTGAACAGGCCGGTCCAGTTCATGTCCGGCGCCTGGCCGTTCATGAGGTAGGTATAGGTGGCACCACTGACGTCGGCCAGGTCTGTGGGGTTCATCTTCATCTCGGCCCACATCTTGCGGTCGGCCACGGTGTTGGCCCAGCCGTTCTTGCCCACGTCGTCGATGAAGTCGCCGACGGTGCGTTTGTTGTAGTTGTAGTAGTCCGATTGCTTCTTGAGCTTGCGCAGGATGTTGGCGGGGTCTTCATCGGTCCAGTCGGTGAGCATCACCACATAGTCCCGTTCGTACTGGAAGGGCTCGGGCTCCCTGGCGTCAATCACCAGCGGACCATAGACCCCGGACTGTTCCTGGAAACCGGAGTGGCTGTGGTACCAGTAAGTGCCGTTCTGTCGGACCTTGAATTGATACACGTACAGGCCGCCGGGCTCGATGCCTTTGAAACTCAACCCCGGAACGCCGTCCATGTTGGCCGGCAGCAGGATGCCGTGCCAGTGGATGGAGGTGGTGTCCTGCAAGCGATTGCGCACCCGCAGGGTCACGGTGTCGCCTTCACGCCAGCGCAGCAGCGGGCCGGGGATGCCGCCGTTGATGGTCTGGGCGGTGCGGGGGTTGCCGGTGAAATTGACCGGGCTTTCGCCAATGAACAGGTCGAATTCGGTGCCGCTCAGCACGTTGGGCTGGCCCGGGCCGGTGACTGCCCAGACGGGCGCGCGCCACAAACCCAGGCCGCCGAGGATGCCGCCGGCAGTCAGGCCCTTTACGAAGGTTCGCCGGGAAGTTTTTGTTTGCATGCGATGAGAGTCCGTCAGTCGATTCGCTGCGTGCATGGGAGGTGGTCTCCCTGTGCAGGTTTGAGCGAAAGATGACACAGGCGGACGAGGCGAGTGATTACATTTCAGTCAGTTTGGCGGGGCGCGAAGTCGCCTGGCGGGGCACAGGTCAGAATGATCTTTTGCATCGGCGGGATATTCTGTAGCCTTGCCGGCTTCACGCTGTCCCGTGCCTGATTGATACCCACTTTCCCGGCGGTACCCGAGTGGTCCGGAGCCGGGTGTATACTCGACTTTCGCGCTAAACGCGCTTGCAGGTCTTGCGAACATGACGCAAATTTCCGAACGCCTTCTGGTCCAGGCCCACCTCGACGCCAAGCAGCCCAAGCCGCTGACCGCCGAGCAAGAAGCCTGGTACCGCGCCGCCATCGCCGCCGAGCTCAAGGCTCAGGACGCGGTACTGGTCGCGCACTTCTACTGTGACCCGATCATCCAGGCCCTGGCCGAAGAGACCGGTGGTTGCGTGTCCGACTCCTTGGAAATGGCCCGCTTCGGCAATGCCCACCCGGCCAAGACCGTGGTGGTGGCCGGGGTCAAGTTCATGGGCGAGACGGCCAAGATTCTCAACCCCGAGAAACGCGTGCTGATGCCCACCCTGGAGGCCACCTGCTCCCTGGACCTGGGTTGCCCGGTGGACGAGTTCTCGGCGTTCTGCGACCAGCATCCGGAGCGCACCGTGGTGGTGTATGCCAACACCTCGGCGGCGGTCAAGGCCCGGGCCGACTGGGTGGTGACGTCCAGTTGCGCCCTGGAAATCGTCGAGAGCCTGATGGACAACGGCGAGACGATCATCTGGGGGCCGGACAAGCACCTGGGCACTTACATCCAGCGCAAGACCGGCGCCGACATGCTGCTCTGGGACGGTGCCTGCATCGTCCACGAAGAGTTCAAGTCCAAGCAGTTGGAGGACATGAAGGCGCTGTACCCGGACGCCGCGATCCTGGTGCACCCGGAGTCGCCGACGTCGGTGATCGAGCTGGCGGATGCCGTGGGCTCCACCAGCCAGTTGATCGCCGCGGCCCAGACCCTGCCGAACAAGACGCTGATCGTCGCCACCGACCGGGGCATTTTCTACAAGATGCAGCAGCTGTGCCCGGACAAGGTCTTCATCGAAGCCCCTACCGCCGGTAACGGCGCGGCGTGCCGCAGTTGCGCACACTGCCCATGGATGGCCATGAACACCCTGGAGCGCACGCTCAAGAGCTTGCAGGAAGGTGCCAACGAGATCTTCGTCGACCCGGCGCTGATCCCCCAGGCCATTCGCCCGCTCAAGCGCATGCTGGACTTCACCCAGGCGGCGCGGATGAAGCTGGCGGGGAATGCTTGAGACAGAAGATATTGAGACTTGCGAGGCTTTTTTGTGGCGAGGGGATTTATCTGTGGTGAGGGGATTTATCCCCGTTGGGCTGCGAAGCAGCCCCCTCTGTTTTTCCTGACATTGCACGGTGTCAGGTTTTAGGGCCGCTTCGCGCCCCAGCGGGGATAAATCCCCTCGCCACAATGTATTTCAATCCGCTGATGTGGTGTTTTTTACTTGGTCTTCTTGGGAATCCGCACCAGCTGCGTTTCCGAGTAGATGTCATGCCAGCTGCGCTGGCGCTTGTCGAACAGCGCCCAGATGAAACCCAACCCCACCAGCAGCAGTGACGCGATCGACACCACGAACCGCAACAGCGCCTGCCACAGGCTGATGGCCGTGCCATCGGCGTTCTGTACGCGGATGCACCACACCTGCATGCCCAGGGTCTGGCCGTTGTGGGTCCAGAACTTGGCGAAGAAGCCGAACAGCACGAACAGCAACACGGTGGACAGCAGTGGGTCGCCGTCCAGCGCACCGGCTTCGGTCAGGGCGCGCATTTTTTCTTCGCCAATGATCGCCATCTGGATCATCTTGTAGGCACCGCTGGTGACAATCAGTAGCGCTGTGCACAGCAAAAAGTCATAAAACATCGCCGCCAGGCGACGACCCAGGCCGGCGGGGGGGAAGTCGCCCTGGGGCGTGAGCAGGTGTTTCGGCATGACGGCCTCGGCTGAAAAAAGAAGCCATTTTACGGATTTACGCCCATAAAAAAGCCCCTGATATCAATCAGGGGCTTTTTAGTGTGCGAAAGCCTCAGGCCTCGGCTTGAACCTCGTCAGCCTGCATGCCTTTCTGGCCTTGCACGGCAACGAAAGTGACTTTCTGGCCTTCTTTCAGGCTCTTGAAGCCGTTGCCCTGGATGGCGCGGAAATGCACGAACAGGTCCGGACCGCTTTCAGGCGTGATAAAACCAAAACCCTTTTCGTCGTTGAACCACTTGACGGTACCGCTCTGACGTTGAGACATTTTCTTATTTCCTTTGACGCTAAAATTGATGACAGCCTCTTTCGCATGAAAGAGTACTGGGCTGGGTTGCAGGAAAGTAAGAGACGTCGAACGGGATGTAGCGAACTTCATAAGCTACTGCCCAGGTCACGATTCCAAGCGACCCATGCAAACACAGTGACCAAACTCTACGCCAACTTCGAATAAAAAAACAACCCCCCCGGGAGGCCCGTATTTGCTCAGCTTGTCCGCATTTACGCCGCTTGCGGAGCAGGGCTTATTCGATAGGCTAGTTCAATTGTTTACGACCGTTATAAGGTCGGTTGAATGTCTAAAGATATGCACCTTTTTATGGCGGTTGCGTGACACATTAGTGCACGTATAACGCAACCGCGTTACTTATAGAAACAACCAATCAGCCGCGGTAGTAGCGCTGTGGGACGAATGGCATTTTGCTTACAAGCAAAGGCACCTTTTTCCCACGCACGATGGCCCAGACCGGCGTATCCAGTGCCACATAGGCGCTGTCCAGGTAACCCATCGCCAACGGAGCGCCCAAGGTCGGGCCGAAACCGCCGCTGCACACAGAGCCGATGGGCTCGCCGGCTTCGTTGACGATCTCCGCGCCTTCACGCACGGGTGTGCGTTCCTGGGGCAGCAGGCCGACGCGTTTGCGCTTCACGCCGCCCTGTTGTTGGGCGAACACGCTCTCCGCGCCGGGGAAACCACCGGCGCGGGCGCCATCGGCACGGCGCACTTTGGAAATGGCCCACAGCAGGCTGGCTTCGATCGGCGTCGTTTCGGTGTTCATGTCGTGGCCATACAGGCACAGGCCGGCTTCCAGGCGCAGGGAGTCACGGGCACCGAGGCCGATGGCCGCGACTTCCGGCTCGGCCAGCAAGGCGCGGGCGAGTTTTTCCGTGTCGGCGGCGGGGACGGAGATTTCGAAACCGTCTTCACCGGTGTAGCCCGAACGGCTGACAAAGCAATCCACGCCCAACAGCGTGACGCGCTGGAACTGCATGAAGGTCATTTTCGCCACGTCCGGCGCCAGGCGGGCGAGCACGGTGACGGCGGCCGGGCCTTGCAGGGCGAGCAGGGCGCGGGCCTCGAACAGCGGCTCGATAGTGCACTGATCGCCAATGTGCGCACGCAGGTGGGCCAGGTCCTGTTCCTTGCAGGCGGCGTTGACCACCAGGAACAGTTCGTCATTGCCCAGGTTGGCGACCATCAGGTCGTCAAGGATGCCGCCGTTCGCGTTGGTGAACATGGCGTAGCGCTGCATGCCCACCGGCAGGTCGATGATGTCCACCGGCACCAGGGTTTCCAGGGCCTTGGCGGCGCCTGCGCCGCTCAGGCGGATCTGGCCCATGTGGGACACGTCGAACAGCCCGGCCTGATCGCGGGTGTGCTGGTGTTCCTTCATCACGCCCAGTGGGTACTGCACCGGCATGTCGTAGCCGGCGAACGGCACCATGCGGGCGCCGAGTTCGAGGTGCAGGGCGTGCAGCGGGGTTTTCAACAGTTGTTCGGTGGACATATCAGCTCCTGGAAAATGAGAATGGCGCGCGTCAGCATTCGATGATGTTGACCGCCAGACCGCCGCGGGCGGTCTCCTTGTATTTGCTTTTCATGTCGGCGCCGGTCTGGCGCATGGTGCGGATGACTTTGTCGAGGGAGACGAAGTGATGCCCATCGCCGCGCATGGCCATGCGCACCGCGTTGATGGCTTTCACCGAGCCCATGGCGTTGCGTTCGATGCACGGCACCTGCACCAGCCCGCCGATCGGGTCGCAGGTCAGGCCGAGGTTGTGTTCCATGCCGATCTCGGCGGCGTTTTCCACTTGCTGCACGCTGCCGCCGAGCACTTCGCACAAGGCGCCGGCGGCCATGGAACAGGCCACGCCGACTTCACCCTGGCAACCGACTTCGGCGCCGGAGATGGAGGCGTTTTCCTTGTACAGGATGCCGATGGCGGCGGCCGTCAGCAGGAACCGCACCACGCCATCCTCGCTGGCCCCAGGGATGAAGCGCATGTAGTAATGCAGCACGGCCGGGACGATGCCCGCCGCCCCGTTGGTCGGGGCGGTGACGACGCGCCCGCCGTAGGCGTTTTCTTCGTTGACCGCCAAGGCGTACAGGTTGACCCAGTCGAGCACCGACAGCGGGTCGCGCAGGGCGGCCTCCGGGTTCTTGCACAGCTGGCGGTGCAACGCCGCGGCCCGGCGCTTGACCTTCAGCCCGCCCGGCAGAATCCCTTCGTTGCGGCAGCCGGCCGCCACGCAATCCTGCATCACCTGCCATATCTTCAGCAGGCCGGCGCGGGTCTCGGCTTCGGGGCGCCAGGCGCTTTCGTTGGTCAGCATCACCTGGCTGATGGACAGGCCATAGGTGGTGCAATGGCCCAGCAGGTCCTTGGCGCTCTTGAACGGGAAGGTCAGGGGCGTGGCGTCTTCGACGATGCGGTCGGCGCCGGCGGCGTCTTCATCCACGACAAAGCCGCCACCGACCGAGTAGTACTCGCGGCTGCGCACTTGCAGCCCGGCGGCATCGAAGGCGCGGAAGATCATGCCGTTGGGGTGAAAGGCCAGCGGCTTGCGAATCATGGCCAGGTGCAGTTTTTCGTTGAATTCGATGGCGTGTTGGCCGAGCAGGTTCAGGCGACCGTTGCTGCGGATCTCCTGGAGCCGGGCGTTCACCGTTTCGGTGTCCACGGTGTCGGGATGCTCGCCCTCCAGGCCCAGCAGCACGGCCTTGTCACTGCCGTGGCCCTTGCCGGTGGCACCGAGGGAGCCGTAGAGCTCGACCTTGACGCTGGTAATGCTTTCAAGCAGGTCGTCACGGCGCAGCCCCTCGGCGAAACGGGCAGCGGCACGCATCGGGCCGACGGTATGGGAGCTGGAAGGACCGATACCGATCTTGAACAGGTCGAACACGCTTAACGACATGGTGTTTCTCCGGTTTCTTTTTATGAGGATCGACGGTTGAAGATATTGGTGTAGATCTCCTGTGGGAGCGGGCTTGCTCGCGAAGGCGTAGTGTCAGTCAACATTTGATTGGCTGACACTACGCCTTCGCGAGCAAGCCCGCTCCCACAAGGGGAAATGCGGTGATTGTGAGGGGAGAAGGTCCTTCTCCCCTCACAGGTCAAGCGTAGCTTTCGATCGACGGGCAGGCGCAGACCAGGTTGCGGTCGCCGAACACGTTGTCGACCCGGCCCACCGGCGGCCAGTACTTGCCATCGATCAACGACGCCACCGGGTACACCGCCTGTTCGCGGCTGTAGGAGTGAGTCCACTCGCCGACGAGCTCCGCCGCGGTGTGCGGGGCGTTCTTCAGCGGGTTGTCGTCTTTGTCCAGGCTGCCGTTTTCCACCGCGCGGATTTCTTCGCGGATGCAGATCATGGCGTCGCAGAAACGGTCCAGTTCTTCCTTGGATTCGCTTTCGGTCGGTTCGATCATCAACGTGCCGGCCACCGGGAACGACATGGTCGGCGCGTGGAAACCGAAGTCGATCAGGCGCTTGGCCACGTCATCGACACTGATGCCACTGCTGTCCTTGAGCGGACGCAAATCGAGAATGCACTCGTGGGCCACCAGGCCGTTGCTGCCGGAGTAGAGCACTGGGTAGTGCTCTTCCAGGCGACGGGCGATGTAGTTGGCGTTGAGGATCGCCAGTTGCGAGGCGCGCTTGAGGCCTGCGCCGCCCATCATGCGGATGTACATCCAGGTGATCGGCAGGATGCTCGCGCTGCCGAACGGCGCCGCGCACACCGCGCCTTCCTTGCGTGCCATGTTGGCGTGGCCCGGCAGGAACGGTGCCAGGTGCGACTTGACGCCAATCGGGCCGACGCCCGGGCCGCCACCGCCATGAGGAATGCAGAAGGTCTTGTGCAGGTTCAGGTGCGACACGTCGCCGCCGAACTTGCCCGGGGCGCAGAGGCCGACCATGGCGTTCATGTTGGCGCCGTCGATGTACACCTGGCCGCCGTTGTCATGAATGATGCCGCAGATTTCGCGGATGCCTTCTTCGAATACGCCGTGGGTGGACGGGTAGGTGATCATCAGCGCGGCGAGGTGTTCGCGGTGCTCGATGGCCTTGGCCCGCAGGTCTTCGATGTCGACGTTGCCACGGGCATCGCAGGCGGTCACGACCACGCGCATGCCGGCCATGTTGGCGGTGGCCGGGTTGGTGCCGTGGGCCGAGGACGGGATCAGGCAGATGTCGCGACGGTCTTCGCCACGGCTCTGGTGATAGGCGCGGATCGCCAGCAGGCCGGCGTACTCGCCTTGGGAACCGGCGTTGGGTTGCAGCGACACCGCGTCATAGCCGGTGGCGGCGCAAAGCATGGCTTCCAGCTCGTCGGTCAGTTGCTGGTAGCCAGCGCTTTGCTCGGCCGGGGCGAACGGGTGCAGGGCGCCGAACTCGGCCCAGGTCACCGGGATCATTTCGCTGGCGGCGTTGAGTTTCATGGTGCAGGAACCCAGCGGGATCATGGTGCGATCCAGGGCCAGGTCCTTGTCGGCGAGCTTGCGCAGGTAGCGCATCAGCTCGGTTTCGGAGTGGTAGCGGTTGAACACCGGGTGGCTGAGGATCGCCGATTGGCGCACCAGCTCGGCCGGGATGCGGCTTTGCACGGTGGCGGCCAGTGCCGCGAAGTCCGGAAGGGCCTTGCCGTCGGCCAACAGGCTCCACAGTGCTTCGACGTCAGCTTGGCTGGTGGTCTCGTCCAGGGACAGGCCCAGGCGTTGCGTGTCCACCACACGCAGGTTGATGCGTTGGGCGCGGGCCTTGTCGTGCAGGGCGGCGGTTTGCGCGCCGGTGTGCAGGGTCAGGGTGTCGAAGAAGCTCTCTTGCTCGACGCTCAGGCCCAGCGCGCCCAGGCCCTTGGCGAGGATCGCGGTCAGGTGATGGATGCGATTGGCAATTTGCACCAGGCCCTTGGGGCCGTGGTACACGGCGTACATGCTGGCGATGTTGGCCAGCAGCACCTGGGCCGTGCAGATGTTGCTCGTGGCTTTCTCGCGGCGGATGTGTTGCTCGCGGGTCTGCATTGCCAGGCGCAGGGCCGGCTTGCCGAAACGGTCCACGGAAACACCGACCAGGCGGCCCGGCATGTCGCGCTTGAAGGCATCCTTGGTGGAGAAGTACGCCGCGTGTGGGCCGCCGAAGCCCAGCGGTACGCCGAAGCGCTGGGCGCTGCCGATGGCGACGTCGGCACCGAATTCACCCGGTGGGGTCAACAGCGTCAGGGCCAGCAGGTCCGCGGCAACGGCCACCAGGGCGTTGGCGGCGTGGAAGCGTTCGGTCAGTTCGCGGTAGTCGAACAGGTCGCCGTTGCTGGCGGGGTATTGCAGCAGCGCGCCAAAGAAACCGCTGACGTCGCTCAGTTCGCGCTCATCGCCCACCACCACGTCGATGCCCAGGGGCTCGGCACGGGTGCGCAGCACGTCGAGGGTTTGCGGGTGGCTGTGCACGGAGGCGAAGAAGGCCTTGCTGCCCTTGTTCTTGCTCAGGCGCTTGCAGAAGGTCATGGCTTCGGCGGCGGCGGTGGCTTCGTCGAGCAACGAGGCGTTAGCGATCGGCAGGCCCGTGAGGTCGCTGATCAGGGTCTGGAAGTTCAGCAGCGCTTCGAGACGGCCCTGGGAGATCTCTGGCTGATACGGGGTGTAGGCGGTGTACCAGGCCGGGTTTTCCAGCAGGTTGCGCAGGATCGGTGCCGGCGTGTGGCAGTTGTAGTAGCCCTGGCCGATGTAGGTCTTGAACAGTTGGTTCTTGGCGGCGATGGCCTTGATCGAGGCCAGTGCGTCGGCTTCGCTCTGGCCGTCGCCCATGTCCAGCACGCTGGTGCCCTTGATGCTTTCCGGGATGACGCTGGCGCTCAACGCTTCCAGGGAGTCGTAACCCAGGCGTTCGAGCATGGCTTGCTCGTCGCTGGAACGCGGGCCGATGTGGCGGGCGATGAATTCGTTGGCGGTGCCGAGATTAACGGTCATGGTGCGCTCCTCAGGCTTCGGCGTTGGCTTTGATCAGGCGATCGTAGGCGTCTTGATCCAACAGCTTAGCCACTGCATCGGCGTCAGTCGGTTTAAAGCGGAAGAACCAGCCTTCGCCCAGCGGATCTTCGTTGACCAGTTCCGGGCTGGCGTCGAGTTTGTCGTTCACTTCGAGCACTTCACCGTCCAGGGGCATATACACACCGCTGGCGGCCTTGACCGATTCCACGGTAGAGGCCTCGGCGCCTTTGTCATAGGCCTGCAATTCAGGCAGTTGCACAAAAACCACGTCGCCTAATGCGTTCTGCGCGAAAGCGGTAATGCCTACGGTGACGCTGCCGTCGGCTTCGGTGCGCAGCCATTCGTGATCTTCAGTGAAACGCAACTCGCTCATGGAAACTCCTGGGGCCAGATTCGTCTGGTGGACGCGAAGAAAGGCGCGAGGCTTGGCTCGGCCGAATGGTTATATCCATAGCAAGAATGCGGCCAATGTTATTAATATCTTATGTATCAATGGCTTGAATGGTTTTGGCGAGTCTTGGATTGACTTGTCTGTAGCGAAATCGCTACAGCTGTGGGCCTGGAAAAAATCGTTGTGGGATCAAAGCCTTGCACGGTGCAGGTTAGCGCAAGGTGTAGCGATATCGTTCCGCTGTAGCGCTTTCAGTACAGGTGGAGGTCGTTTTTGACGCGATTTTGACCACGACGCAGACCCCCCCCTGTGGGAGCGGGCTTGCTCGCGAAGACGGTTTGCCAGCTAATTAGATGTTGACTGACACACTGCTTTCGCGAGCAAGCCCGCTCCCACAGGGGACCGAGCAAGGCTATGGTTTGTTGGAAATCCCATACTTGCGCAACCGATGGGCAATCGCGGTGTGGGAGGTTTGCAGGCGGCTGGCGAGCTGGCGGGTGGAGGGGTAGTTGGCGTAGAGGCTTTCGAGCAGGTGCTTCTCGAAGGTTTCCACGGCCTGTTCCAGGCTTTCGACTTCCACATCGCCCTGGCGCGCCACGGAGGTGCCGGCGATGTCCAGGTCGCCGATGTCCACCAGGCTGCTTTCGCAGATGGCGGCGGCGCGGAAGATCACGTTCTGCAATTGCCGCACGTTGCCCGGCCAGCGGTTGCCCAGCAGCGCCGGATAAGTACCGGGAGCCAGGCGGCAGACCGGGCGCTGGATCTGCGCGCAGGCCTGCTGCATGAAGTAGCGCGCCAGCAGCAGAATGTCCTGGCCACGCTCACGCAGGGGCGGGACCTCGACGTTGAGCACGTTCAGGCGATAGAACAGGTCTTCGCGGAACGAGCCTTCGCTGACCATTTTCTCCAGGTTGCGGTGGGTGGCGCTGAGGATCCGCACGTTGACCTTGACTTCCCGGTCGCCGCCGACCCGGCGGAAGCTGCCATCGTTCAAGAAACGCAGGAGCTTGGCTTGCAGGTACGGCGACATCTCGCCGATTTCATCGAGGAATACCGTGCCCTGGTTCGCCAACTCCATCAGCCCTGGCTTGCCGCCCCGTTGCGCCCCGGTGAAGGCGCCGGGGGCGTAGCCGAACAGCTCGCTTTCCGCCAGGTTCTCCGGCAGCGCGGCGCAGTTCAGGGCCAGGAACGGCGCACTGTGACGGGCGCTGATGGCGTGACAGGCCCGGGCCACCAGTTCCTTGCCGGTGCCGGTTTCGCCCTGGATCAGCAGCGGTGCATCCAGGGCCGCGACCCGCTGGGCCCGGGCCTTGAGGGTGCGGATCGCCGGGGATTCGCCCAACAGTGCGTCGAAACCTTCGGCGTGGTCGTGGTGCAGTGCTGACAGACGCTCGCCGATGCGATTGGGCTGATAGAGCGTCAGCAGCGCGCCGGCGTCGGTGATGGGGGTGGCGTCCAGCAGCAAGGTCTGGCCGTTGAGGGTGACCTCCCGTAAGGGCAGGCGGAAACCATTTTCCAGCAGGGCGCCGAGCAATGCCTCGTCACTGAACAGCTCGGCCACGCTTTCCCCGGCCGGTTCACGACCATACAGGGCGATCAGCGCCGGATTGGCCAGCAACACCTTGCCAACGCTGTCCAGGGCCAGCACGGGGTCGGTCATGGCGGCGAGCAAGGCATCGAGCTGCAAGTGCCGACGCTGGCCCGGCAAGATGTCCACCACAGTGACCGCCTGCACGCCGCGCACGCTGAACAACGCCTCGCGCAGCTCGTCGAGCACTTGCGGGCTGAGGGTCGGCGCGTCGATGTAGACGTTGGGGGGCACCATCTCCACCGCATCCAGATTGAGATTGCGCCCACCGAGCAAGGCCAGGACTTCCTGGGTGATGCCGACGCGGTCGATGAAACTGACGTGGATACGCATGGGGCGGTTTTGGGTTCTGGGTTGCGGAGGGTGGCCAGTATGCCTTGGGGCGGGCTGTTGGTGAAATCCTGGTGCAAGGCTTGAGAAATACATCGAACTCCTGTGGGAGCGGGCTTGCTCGCGAAAGCGGTGTATCAATCGACATCTGCTTTGCTGACACTACGTCTTCGCGAGCAAGCCCGCTCCCACAGGGGGGCTCGGTGAGGCCAATACTGGCTACAACCCCACATCCCACTCCGGCGTCTCGGGAAACTTCAGCACCAGAAAATCCAGCAGGCTGCGCAGCGCCGAGGGCATGTGCTTGCGTGAGGCATACACCGCGTACATGTTCATCCGGCGCGGTTCGGCATGGGGCAGTAGGCGGATCAATTCGCCGCGCTTGATGTGGGCGCCGGCCTGGTAGCTGGGCAGCATCGCCACGCCTGCGCCGGCTATCGTGGCTTGAAGCAATGTGCTGGCTTCGTTGGCGCTGATGTTGCCTTGCACTGGCACCGAGACCTGCTCGCCGTCCTGCTCGAAATGCCACAGGCTCTTGCCGACGTAGGAGTGGGTCAGGCAGTTGTGCCGGCTCAGGTCTTCCACGCGCAGCGGTGTCGAATGCTCGTGCAGATACCGCGGCGAGGCGCAGATCACCGAGCGGCAGACCGTCAGGCGGCGGGCGATCAGGTTCGGGTCCAGGTCGTTGCTCATGCGGATCGCCAGGTCGATGCGCTCGTCCACCAGGTTCACGGTGCGGTCGAGCATCTGCAGGTCGATGCTCACCCCTGGGTAGCGCTTGACGTACTCGGCCATGGCGCTCGCCAGTTGGGCCTGGCCGAACGAGGTGCTGGCGCTGATGCGCAACAGGCCCCGTGGCGCGCCGTCCGGGGTGCCGACGGCGGCTTGCATGTCGCCGGACAGCTCCAGCATCTGCCGGCAGCGCGGTAGGATCTCGGAGCCTGCGGCCGTCAGGCTCAGCTTGCGGGTGGTGCGGTGCATCAGCCGGGCGCCGACCCAATCTTCCAGCTCCGCCAGGTAGCGCGATACCACCGGCCGCGACAGGTCCAGATGCTCGGCCGCCGCCGATTGGCTGCCCAGGTCGACCACCGTGACGAACACCCGCATTGCTTGTAGACGATCCATGATTTGCCCGATTTCAGAAACAAACTATGTTCCAGCATCGCATTTTTTGAAACGAGTCAGGTAACTAAGCTCCGTCTCATTCCCCTGGCGGGTTTTTCGACAACGGAGCACACATGACCGGCTTTATCCCACTCAAACGCCTGCTGCTGGCAACTGCCGCCCTGGCTTTCACGGCCCAGAGCTGGGCCGCCGGCTTGACGCTCGACGTCTACAACCCTGGCGCGGCGGCGGTTTTCCCGGTGACTTCGGTGTTAGTCAGCGGTGAAAAAGAGGCGATTCTGGTGGACGCCCAATTCGGCATGTCTCAGGCCGCCGAGGTGGTGGAAAAAATCCGCGCCAGTGGCAAGCGATTGACCACGATCTACATCAGCCATGGCGATCCAGACTACTATTTTGGTCTGGAGACCCTCACCGCCGCGTTCCCTGAGGCCAAGGTGCTGGCGTCGGCGCCGACCGTCGAACACATCAAGCACACCATGGACGGCAAACTGAAATACTGGGGGCCGATCCTGAAAACCGATGCGCCGGCCAAGGCCATCGTGCCCCAGGTGCTCAAGGGCGACAGCCTGACCCTGGAAGGCCAGCGCTTGCAGGTCGTCGGCCTCGATGGTCCGCAGCCGGACCGCAGTTTCGTGTGGATTCCATCGATCAAGGCCGTGGTGGGCGGTGTCGTGGTGGCCGAGAACATTCATGTGTGGATGGCCGATACCCAGACGCCGCAGTCTCACAAGGATTGGCTGGCGACGCTGGACACTATCGAAAAGCTGCAACCGGCCACTGTCATCCCCGGCCATTACCTGGGCGAAAGCGCCCGCTCCCTGGTCCCGGTGAAATTCACCGCCGATTACATCAAGGCCTTCGACGAGGAGGCCGCCAAGGCCAAGGATTCCGCCGCGCTGATCCATGCCATGAAACTACGCTATCCGGACCTGGGTGAAGACAACTCCCTGGAGCTCAGTGCCAAGGTGGCGAAGGGCGAGATGAAGTGGTGAATACCGATCTGTGATCGGAGCACCGTTGTGGCGAGGGGATTTATCCCCGCTGGGCCGCGAAGCGGTCCTAAGAAGGCTGACCAAGTTATATCAGGCCTGTGGCATGTGATGCATTTAGGGGACTGCTTCGCAGTCCAGCGGGGATAAATCCCCTCGCCACAAGAGCATGTATTTCAACATCGCTAATCACTGGAGAGACACCATGAGCAAAATCGCAATCATCGGCGCCACCGGGCGTGCGGGTAGCCAACTGTTGGAAGAGGCCTTGCGCCGCGGTCACAGCGTGACGGCCATTGCCCGCAACACCGCGAAAATCGGCGAAAGGGCCGGGGTGGTCAGCAAACAGTTGGACGTATTGGACAGCGAGGCGCTGATCGCCGCGATCGACGGGCATGACGTGGTGATCAGTGCCACGCACTTTGCCAGCGTGCCGGCCGACAAGGTCATCGCACCGGTGAAAGCCGCCGGGGTCAAGCGCTTGCTGGTGGTCGGCGGGGCCGGTTCGTTGCTGCTGCCGGATAACAGCCGGGTGATCGACAGCGACGGCTTCCCGGAGGAGTACCTGGCCGAAGCCAGCGCCGGTGCCTTGTTCCTGGATGTGCTGCGCAAGGAACAGGACCTGGACTGGACCTTCCTCTCGCCTTCGGCGGAGTTCGTGGAAACCGAGCGCACGGGCCAGTTCCGTGTCGGCAAGGATCATCTGCTGTTCGACGCCGACGGGCGTAGCTGGATCAGCTTTGCCGACTACGCCATTGCGATGATCGATGAAGTGGAAACGCCGCAGTTTTCGCGGACGCGATTTACCGTCGGCTATTGAGCCGTAGGTTTTTACAGGGATCAGCCGTGCACCCGCACCCAAACGGTGACCAGCACCGTCGCTGCCATCAGCCAGGCGACGGCTGCCACGGCCAATGAGGCTTCGAGGCGCAGGCGGTCGACCATGACGTACAGCGTTGCGAGATAGACGAAGTACGGAATGATCGACCACATGCCAAACACGATGGTGGTCTTCAGATCGTCCACCGAGCGGCCTTTGCCAACTATGTAGTGGGCAATCAGGGCGAAGGTGGGAAACAGCGGCACCAGCCCGGCGATGTAGTAATTCCGGGTCTTGGCCAGCATCGCCAGGATGACCACCACGGCTGCACCCAGCGCCGCCTTGAAAATCAGGTCCACACGTTCACCATCCGGTTAATGGCTCAGGCCATATTTTTTGACTTTGTCGAACAACGTGGTCTTGGCCATGCCCAGTTCCTGGCTGGCCTGGGTCAGGTTGCCGCCGCTGCGCTGCAGGGCGTCCACCAGCAGATTGCGCTCGAACGCTTCCACCGCTTCGGCGAAGGCCAGGCCCTGGCTGCCGCTGCTGGCACCAGACCTCTTGAACGCCGGCAGGCCGAGGGCGTAGCGCTCGGCGACGTTGCGCAGTTCGCGCACGTTGCCCGGCCAGTCGTGGCTCATCAGGTTCGACAGGGTCTGGTTGTCCAGCTCCGGCACCGTGCGGTCGAAGCGCAGGGACGACTGCTGGAGAAAATGCTCGAACAATTGCAGGATGTCTTCGCGCCGCTCGCGCAAGGGCGGCAGTTCCAGGGTCACCACGTTGAGGCGGTAGTACAGGTCGCTGCGGAATTGTCCGGACCGGCCCATTTCGTCCAGGTCGGACTTGGTGGCGGCGATCACCCGACAATCCACCGCCACGCTCTGGTTCGAGCCCAGGCGTTCGAGGGTGCGTTCCTGCAACACGCGCAGCAACTTGATCTGCAAGGGCAGGGGCATGCTTTCCACTTCATCGAGAAACAGCGTACCGCCATCGGCGTGCTCGATCTTGCCGATCCGGCGTTTGCCGGCACCGGTGAAGGCGTTGGCCTCGTGGCCGAAGATCTCGCTTTCGAACAGGTTCTCCGGCAGGCCGCCGCAGTTCAGCGCGACGAACTGCTTGTCGTGGCGTCGGCTGAAATCATGCAGGCAGCGGGCGACCAGTTCCTTGCCGGTGCCGGTTTCGCCTTCGATCAGGACGTTGGCCGAGGTGTCGGCGACGTTGGCGATCAGCGCGCGCAGATGTTGCATGGCCGGCGAGCGGCCAATGATCCGGCCTTCCAGGGAATCGCGTTCGGCCAGTTGCCGACGCAGCGATGACACTTCCCGGGCCAGGCTGCGCTGTTCCAGGGCGCGACGGGCGACGTCCACCAGGCGCTCAGGGGAGAAGGGTTTCTCCATGAAGTCATAGGCGCCTTTTTGCATGGCCCCGACGGCCATGGAAATGTCGCCGTGGCCGGTGATCAGCACCACCGGCAGGCTGCGGTCCCGCGCCTTGAGACGAGTCAGCAGTTCCAGGCCGTCGATGCCCGGCAGCCGAATGTCGCTGATGACGATGCCGGCAAAGTTATCGTCGACTCGCTCCAAGGCCTCTTCGGCGCTGCCCACGCCGATGCAGGGAATGTCTTCCAGGCTCAGGGCCTGCTGGCAGCCCAGCAGGACGTGGGGGTCGTCTTCGACGATCAGTACGCTCAGGTCGTGGTTCATAGCGGCTCGGCAGGTGAAAGGCTGACCAACGGTAGATTGAGGACAAACGTAGTGCCACGCTCAAGCGGGTACTCGACGCCCAGGTGTCCACCCGCGGCGGCGGCCAGGCTCGCCGAGAGCGTCAGGCCCAGGCCCAGGCCCTGTTCGCCAGGTTTGGTGGTGAAGAACGGTTCGAACAAATGCTTGCGGGCTTCGGCATCGATGCCGTGACCATTGTCCCGCACCCGCAGGCGATATTTGCCATCGGCGGCCTGGCCGTCGAGCCACAGTTTCGGCTCGGGTTGCGTTTGCATGGCGTCCAGGGCGTTGCCGATCAGGTTCACCAGGATCTGTTCGAGGCGGGTCTGGTCGATTTGCAATTGGACGTCATCGAAACCGCTGTGGATCTGGATGTCCAGGTTTTCCAGGCGCCCGCCCAGCAATTGCAATGCGGCCTCGACGGCCTTGCCCAGGCTCGCCCGGCCCTGGTCATCGCCGCGCCGGGCGAAGGCGCGCAGGCTGGCGGTGATCCGGCCCATGCGGTCGATCAATTCGTTGATGGTCTTGAGGTTGGTGCTGGCGATGTCCAGCTGGCCGCGCTCCAGGAAACGCACGGTATTGCCGGACAAGGTGCGCAGCGCCGCCAGCGGCTGGTTGAGTTCATGGGCGATGCTGGTGGACATCTGGCCGATGGCCGCCAGTTTACCGGCCTGGACCAGTTCGTCCTGGGCCCGGCGCAAGGTCTCTTCGGCCTGGCGCCGCTCGCGGATCTGGCCCTTGAGTCGTTCGTTGCTGGCGCGCAGGTCAGTGGTGCGTTCGGTAATCCGACGCTCGAGCTGGTTGTTGGCTTCCTGCAAGGCTTCCCGGGCGGCGAGGCGGGTGGCGATGACCTTGCGTCGTTCGTTCCAGGCGATCAGCAGGAACGCCACCAGGGCGAAGGCCACGGCCACCAGGATGCCTTGGTTGATCGCCTGGCGACGCAGGTCTTCAAGGGGCGTCAGCAAGGTGAAATTCCACGGGGTATCGCTCAAGGGCCGGGTCTGCGACAGGTAGCTGATGGCGCGTTCGTCGGACACCAGTTCGGTGTTGGCCGGGAAGGTCAGCTTCTCCATGCCCTCGGCCAGGCGTTCCCGGGCCAGGGGCACCAGTTCATTGAGCGGGAACCAATAATATTGCAGGCTGCGGGCCAGGCGTTCCTTGGTCTCGTCGCTCAGGGGCCGCACCGACTTGAGTCGTCGCGCCGGGTCGCTGGACAGGATGATGATGCCGTTCTCATCACTGACGAACGCCTCCAGCCGCGCTCTCTGCCAGCGCTCTTCCAAGGCTTCTAGGCGCACCTTGACCACGGCCACGCCAATGATCTTGCCCTGTTGCTCCAAGCCATGGGCCAGGTAGTAGCCGGGTTCGCCATTGGTGCTGCCGATGCCGTAGAACCGTCCCGGCTGGCCGCGTACGGCGTTCTGGAAATAGGCGCGGAAGGACAGGTCTTCGCCCAGGTAACTGTCGACATCGCGCCAGTTGCTGGTGGCCATCACCCGACCGGTGGTGTCCATCACGTAGATGGCCCGGCTGCGGCTACGCCGGTTCAGGCCTTCGAGGTATTCGTTGACGGTCTTGCGATGCTCGGGCGTGGGGTCGTCGAGCAATTGCGAGACACTCGATTCAAGCTCCAGCAGGCTGGGCAGGTAGGTGTACTTGCTGATCTCGCTCTCGACCGCACGGGCGTGCAGCTCCAACTGGCGCTCGCCATTCTCGGCGAGGCCACGTACGCCATAGTGCTCGCTGATCCAGAAGCCGAGGTAACCCAGGCCGATCATCAGCGCAATGACCAGGGGCGGCAGGAACAGATGGCGGATCAGGCGGGGTTTCACGGCGAGTGATGGCGGCGCGGCGCGATAGAGGGTGGGGTCGCATTTCATCACAGAAGCCTTGGGTCAACCACAACACAAATCTACAAGCCAACTCCGATCCCTTGTGGGAGCGAGCTTGCTCGCGAAAGCGGTGTGTCAGCCACATTGATGTTGAATGTGCTGCCCTATTCGCGAGCAAGCTCGCTCCCACAGTGGGGAGCGGTGTTTTAGTGCTGCAGGATTTTCTCAAGGAAATGCTGCGCGCGTTCGGAGCGGGCGCTGATGTCGCCGAAGAACTCCTCTTTCTTGCAGTCTTCGATGATCTGGCCCTGGTCCATGAAGATCACCCGGTTCGCCACTTTGCGGGCGAAGCCCATTTCGTGGGTCACGCACATCATGGTCATGCCTTCGTGAGCCAGCTGCACCATCACGTCGAGCACTTCGTTGACCATTTCCGGGTCAAGGGCCGAGGTCGGTTCGTCGAACAGCATCACCACCGGGTCCATCGCCAGGGCACGGGCAATCGCCACCCGTTGCTGCTGGCCGCCGGAGAGCTGGCCCGGGTGCTTGTGGGCGTGGGCCGAGAGACCGACCCGCTCGAGCAGTTGCAGGCCTTTCTTGGTGGCTTCTTCCTTGCTGCGGCCCAGCACCTTGATCTGCGCGATGGTCAGGTTTTCGGTGATGGTCAGGTGCGGGAACAGTTCGAAATGCTGGAACACCATGCCCACCCGCGAACGCAGCTTCGGCAGGTTGGTCTTCGGGTCGGCGATGGAGGTGCCATCGACCACGATGTCGCCTTTCTGGAACGGTTCCAGGGCGTTCACGCACTTGATCAGCGTGGATTTGCCCGAACCCGATGGCCCGCACACCACCACAACCTCACCCTTGCTGACCTCGGTGCTGCAATTGGTCAGTACCTGGAAGTCCCCATACCACTTGTTGATGTTCTTGATAGAGATCATACGGCGAACCTTTTTTGCAGACGCTTGACCAGCAGCGAGGCGGCAAAGCTGATTGTGAAGTACACGAGACCTGCGATGATCAGGAACTCATTGGAGCGGCCGATGATGTCGCCATTGGCCCGCGAAGCATTGAGGAAGTCCACCAGGCCGACCGTGTAGACCAGCGAGGTGTCCTGAAACAGGATGATGCTCTGTTGCAGCAGCAGCGGGGTCATCTTGCGAAACGCCTGGGGCAGGATGATCAGGCGCATGGTCTGGCCATAGTTCATGCCCAGTGCCTGTGCCGCGCCCATCTGGCCCTTGGGGATCGACTGCACGCCGGCCCGCACGATTTCGCAGAAGTACGCCGCCTCGAACATCATGAACGCCACGACGCAGGAGCCGAACGCCCCGATCGGCGTGTCTTCGCCGGTGATCCAGCGCAGCACGAATGGCACGGCCAGGTAGAACCAGGTAATCACCAGCAGCAGCGGGATCGAACGGAAATAGTTGACGTAGGCGCCGGCGATGTTGGAGACCAGCTTGTTATGGGACAGGCGCATCAGCGCCAGGATCGTCCCCAGGATGATCCCGCCGACGACACCCAGAGCCATCAGCTTGAGGGTCATGACCATGCCGTTCCACAAGCCGGGAATGGCCGGTATGACGCCAGTGAAGTCGAATTCCATTATTTACCCCCCACGGAGATCAGGCCGGGCACCGCGACTTTCTTCTCGACCATGCGCATGAGCAGCATCAGGCTCATGTTCAGGGTGAAGTAGATCAGCGTCGCCAGGGTGAAGGCTTCGAACAGGTTGGCGGAGAACTCGGCGGTCTGCTTGGTCTGCGCGAGCAACTCCATCAGGCCGATCAGCGAGGCCACCGAGGAGTTCTTGAAGACGTTGAGGAATTCCGAGGTAAGCGGCGGAATGATGATCCGATAGGCCTGGGGCAGCAGCACGTTCCAGTAGATCTGCGGCAGCTTGAAGCCCATGGCTCGGGCGGCGGATTCCTGGCCGCGGGGCAGCGCCTGGATGCCGGTGCGCACTTGTTCGCAGACCCGGGCGGCGGTGAACAGGCCCAGGCATACGACGACGCTCAGGTAGGCCGAGGTGGTCGGGTTCAGGTCCTGTTTGTACCACTCCTGCATATCAGCGGGCAGCAGGTCCGGCACCAGGAAGTACCAGATGAACAGCTGAACCAGCAGTGGCACATTACGGAAGAGTTCCACGTAGCAGGTGGCGATCCCCGACACCAGCCGGTTCGGCACGGTGCGCATCACGCCGAGCACCGAGCCCAGCAGCAGGGCGATGATCCAGGCCACGACGGCGATAGCAATGGTCCAGCCCAGGCCGGCTACGTACCAGTCGAGATAGGTCTCGCTGCCCACGCCGGTGGACTTGAAGAACACGCCCCAGTCCCAGTTGTAATTCATTAGGGTCTCCCCTCAGATCGTTCGATATACAAATGCCCGCCTGGGGAAACTCCGTTCCCGCCCGGCTTGGAGGCCAGGCACACGCGATCGGCTCGACAGCCACCGGTTCGAGTGTTTCCAGATTTGCCAGCAGGGAGTGACCATCCCCTGAAAGGGCCGGGCCCCTTCAGGAGATAAGGTTAGTCAGAAATCAGGATTTCTTGTCGTCAGCCGCTTTATCGGTCGGCTTGGCGATCAGTGCCTTGAGTTCGTCGCTCATCGGGAAGTTCAGGTTCAGGCCTTTTGGCGGGATAGGCTGCATGAACCATTTTTCGTAGATCTTGTTGATCTCGCCCGAAGCGTAGGTGGCCTTGATGGCGTCATCCACAGCCTTTTTGAACGGCTCGTCGCCCTTGCGCATCATGCAGCCGTAGATTTCGTAGGACTGTGGTGTACCGGTCACGGCCCAGTCGTCGGCTTTCTTGGCCTTGGCGGCTTCGCCGGCCAGCAGGGCATCGTCCATCATGAAAGCAACGGCGCGGCCGCCTTCGAGCATCTGGAAGGACTCGCCATGGTCCTTGGCGGAGATGACGTTCATGCCCATTTGCTTGTCGGCGTTCATGGACTTGAGGAGGCGCTCGGACGTGGTGCCGGCGGTGGTCACGACGTTCTTGCCCTTGAGGTCGTCGAAATCCTTGTACTTGGAATCTTTCTTGGTCAGCAGCCGAGTGCCGATCTCGAAGATGCCAACGGAGAAGTCAACCTGCTGCTGACGCTCGACGTTGTTGGTGGTGGAGCCGCATTCCAGGTCCACCGTGCCGTTCTGCACCAGCGGGATACGGGTTTGCGAGGTGACCAGGTTGTACTTGACCTGCAGGTTGGGCAGGTCCAGGTCTTTCTTGATCGCTTCGACGACTTTCAGCTGGATGTCGTGGGAGTAGCCGACCGGCTTGCCGGAAGCGTCCGCGATGTAGGAGAACGGAATGGAAGCGTCGCGATGCCCAAGCGTAATGACGCCGGACTCTTTGATCTTTTTCAGTGTGCCGGTCAGTTCGGCTGCGAAAACCGGAGTGCTGATCAGAGCGGCAGCAATGGCTGCGCCCAGGAGATGGGGAACGATACGCATCGATGTTTCCTCGACATTGTTTTTTTTATTTCGGCCGGTTTGTCGGCCCTGAGTACTTCGAGATACCTGGCAGCTCCTGGTGTGTTGGCGTACAGGCATTCGTCTCGAGAAGTGTAGAGCATGACTCGTGCCAGACCAGGTCGGCCTGTTTAACTTGTTGTTTTAGATGGTGATTAATGTTTTGTTTCAGGTTTTAGGCGGACTGTTTTATCCGGTTAGCCGAACTGACTGGCGGGTCGTGTTCGGAAAACCGAATGGCTTGAGCTTGCCCCCGATTCATTGTGGGAGCGAGCTTGCTCGCGATAGCGGTGTGTCAGTCCCATGGATGTTGAATGTGCTGGCCTCATCGCGAGCAAGCTCGCTTGTATGGTAGGACTTGAAGGGAGGAGGAGGGACAAAGCTCGATTCTGACTGTTAGCCGCAGTACAGACCGTGGGAGA